>NZ_CP029562.1:5699655-6006175 GCF_004136315.1 Mesorhizobium sp. Pch-S | reverse complement strand
CGTGTCGAGCGCCTCGGCGCGCGTCTGGAACTCGCTGATCAGCGCCTGGCCACGCTCGGCCAGCGTGCGTTCGATTCCGGAGAGGCTGGACTCGAATTCGGAGCTGAGGGTGCGGGCAGCACCACCAAGCAACGACACCATGCCTTGCGTACGGTCGTCGAGCAGTTCAGTCAGCGAACGGGTCAAGCCGTCGGTGCTGTCCGTGAGCTTGGCGATGCGCGTGTCCAGAAGGCTGGCGAATGCCTCGCCGGAGGTGGAGAGGCGGTCGGTAATCGTGTCGAGGCGGCTTTCGACGGAATCGAAAATCGACATCGAGCTTTCGTTGATGCGGTCGATCAGCTGATCGCCCGACGAGGTGATGGTCATCGACAGCTTGCTCGAAGCGCCGAGGATATTCTCGCGGATGATGTCGCTGGCCGAGTTGATCTCGTCGCGCAGGGTCTCATGCGCACCGGAAATGGATGCGCGCACGCGCTCGGCATGGCCGATGACAGCTTCACGTTCGCTGCCCAGTCCGTCGACCAGGTTGCGGATACGGCTCTCGTTTTCCGTGTAGGAGCGTTCGAGCTGGCTGACTTCGCTGTGAACCAGCGTCTCCAGTTCGACGGCGCGCGCGAGTGTGCGCTCGATGCCTTCGCCCATCGCCGCGACTTCGCGGCGCACGGCCTGGCCGATCATCATCACGCGGTCCTGCGCGATGTTCTCAGGCTCGGTGAGGCGGAAGGCGACCTCCGTCATGGATTGCGCGGCCAGCCGCATGTCCTGCGCACGGCGGACCATTGCGGCGAAAGCCCAGAACAGGATGATCGGAACGATGGCCGCAACGGCGATGCCGATCAATTCGGGCCGCTGCAGCACCTGCGCGATGGAGCGGATGTTCCAGATGTCGGGACCGAAGAGGAGATTGGCCAGAGCCGCCGCGCCGACGATCCAGGCGATCGAGACGAACGCCACCACCCAATAGATGGTGTTGGAAGCCCGGCGATTGAGGCTATGCAGGAGAGAGCGATAGTCCTTCTGCCGATCGTCATTGGCCGGCGAGAACCCGGCCGGCTGTGCCGCGCCGTTGCGCGGCTCGATGGGGCGCAGCTCGGCGGGCTTGGCTTCAGCCACGGAGGCTTTGACGGGCTGGGGTGCTGGCGCTGGCGCGGCCTTTTCGGCGCGACCGGCGCGTGCAAGCTCATCCGCAGCCTGGGAAATCTGTGCTTCCAGATCTTCCATGGACGCCGCGATGTCGAGGTCTCCCGACTCTGCGGAGAGATCGAAATCGAGAGCCTGTTCAAGCTCCTTGGCGACCTCGGAATCAAGATTCTTCGTCGTGGTGGTTTTCTTCGCCATGCCTTCGCTACCCTGTACTAGCTGCTGCGAGAGCGGTCGTTATTGTCTTTTGTCGTCCCGCGCCGAGGCCTGATTTTGGACCCTCGTATCGTAATGACACAGGGGGGTAAAGAAAACATGCATTCGCGGACATACGTAAAACTTTAAATATAAGGTTAACGAGAGCGTGAGCCGAACCGGCGTTGCCAAACATTTTTCACAACTCCTTGTTAACCCGTCATCCATCGGAATTCGTTAGTTTGTAAGGCCTCGGGCGGCCGCGGCAATGGAGTTGAGTGGTATGCGTAGCGTAAACGTGGCGTTCTCTATGCCGGGTGGAGAAGCGTCGGGCCGGGCCCGCAGCAGGCCTGTGGATATGGAACATCTGTCCCGGCAAACCATGGGCGATCGGGATCTGGAGCGCGAGGTGCTCGCGCTGTTTGTACAGCAGGCGCTGTCGGTGGATGAGAAACTGCCAGGTGCCGACAAAAGCCAGCGTCTCCTTTTGGCACACGCTTTGAAGGGCTCGGCTCGCGGCGTTGGTGCTTCGGCAATTGCCGATTGGGCGGTCGCGTTCGAGCGCCAGCCGGAAGATGATCGCCTCGTTAAAAAGCTGGGGCCGCTGGTCGAGGACGTCCGCGACTTCATTGCCGCGATCAGCCGCTAGAGCAGTTGACGGCTGGATGGACGATCGCCGCTGACTGGCCGAAGTCCGTTTTTTCAAAAAGCGTCACTTTGGGGCGATTTCGCGCGGCAGTTGACTTGCGCCGCCGAGTGATTATCTCGGCTGTGACTTCTCAGGTGATCAAATGACAAAACTGACCTACATCACCCATGACGGGACGCATTTTGACGTCGATGCCGAAAACGGCTCGACCGTCATGGAGAACGCGATCCGCAATGCGGTTCCCGGCATTGAAGCCGAATGCGGCGGAGCCTGTGCCTGTGCCACCTGCCACGTCTACGTCGACGAAGCCTGGACGGGTGTGGTCGGCGAGCCAGAGACGATGGAAGAGGATATGCTCGACTTCGCCTACGAGGTTCAGCCAAACTCGCGCTTGTCCTGCCAGATCAAGGTTCGTGATGAACTGGATGGGTTGGTGGTGCGCATTCCTGAGCGCCAGGGCTGATTTTCGACCTTAGAGTGCGGCTGTAATAATCTGTTTGTAAACAGTTTATTCCGCAATCATCGGTGTTTCGGCTTCGTCGCGTCCCCGCAGCGGCTTTTCTGGCATTGCTGCCAGTGCAGCAAGCGTTGCGACGAGCAGCGCCATACTGACGAAGAAAATCGCCGCAAACGGAACTGCTGACGACAACTGCGTCTGTGCCTGCATGCCTTCCCCCATCAATGGGAGACCGTAGGCGGCACCGACCGCGCCAAGCAAAGCGACACCGAGCGCGCCGCCCAGCGAGCGCATGAAGGTGAGCACGCCTGTCGCCACGCCGAGATGGCTGCGCTCGACTGCGTTCTGCACGGAAATGGTTGCCACAGGGAAAGTCGTGCCCGCGCCATAACCGACGCAGGTGGTCAGCACCACCACCCAGGTCAGTGACGTACTGCCGGCAACGAAAGCAAGCACGGTCAAGGCGACGACACCGAAGCAAACGCCCGCCAGTGCCAGCCGCTTGTAGTGGGTAAAGCGCGGGGTCAGGCGGCCCGCCGTGGTCGCGCCGGCAACCGTACCGAGCAGGATGCCGAGCATTGCCATGCCGGATTCCGATGCAGTCAGGCCGAGATGGGCCTGCAGGTAAACCGGAAGGTATACGGAAAGCCCGACATTGGCGGCCTGCAGGAGGAATAGCGACAGAGTGCCGGCGAGCACGATCGAATTGCCAAGTACGTTCAGCGATATCAACGGTTCGAGCGCCTTGACCAGCCGAAGCGCGAAGACGGCCCACACGAAGGCAGAGGCTGCGAACAAGCCGAGAATCTGGGCAGAACTCCACGGATAGGTGCCGCCGCCCCAGTTCAATGCCAGAAGCAGCAGCGAGGTGGCAACGACGAGCAGCGCAGCGCCGAGCCAGTCGATGCTGTGGCGATGGGCGGCCACGGGAAGTTTTCTCAGCGGTTTGTTGATGATGGCCATTGCCAGCAGGCCGAGCGGCAGGTTGATCCAGAAGATGAGCGACCAGTGTAGGTGTTCGGCAAAGGTGCCGCCAAGCAGAGGCCCCGCAATGCTGGCGACGGCCCAGGTACCGGAAATCCAGGCGGCATAGCGGGCGCGCTCCTTTGGCGGCACCAGGTCGCCGATCACCGTCTGGGCCATCGCAAACAGGCCGCCACCGCCCAGCCCCTGGATGGCGCGGCCGATGATGAGAACCAGCATATTGGGGGCGAGTGCTGCCACCAGCGAGCCAGCCAGGAAGATCAGGATCGCGGCATAGAGCGTCGGCCGACGGCCATGCACATCAGAAATCTTGCCGTAAAGCGGGGCCATGGCGGTTGCTGTGAGCAGATAACCGGTGACGATCCAGGGCAGGTACTGCGCATGGCCCAGCGCTTCCGCTATGGTCGGCATGGCGGGGGCGACGATGGTCTGGTCGAGCGCGGCGAGCAGCATCGACAGGAGCACGCCGCCAATGATGGCGTTCTTTTCGCTTTCCGAAAGCGCGCCGTCGCCGGCCGCTGCTTTAGAAACAGTCTGGTCCATGGTCATTCACCTGTCTGCCGTGGCAAACCCGGCAGTGCCCGGGTATGCGGCGGCTTTGTTCGCCCGTGCTGGTCAAGAGTTGTATTGGCCGAACCTATGTCGCACCGGCTGTGCGCATTTCGACAGACGGCTGCAATTTCTTGTCTCCGGACGGAACGAATGTGCTCCCGTCGGCAATCTCGTTCCCTATATAGCGCGCGAGTCTCAAGGACCAACGGCTTGCTTCCGTTGATCCTGTTTCACAAAATCCGATAAAATCCCGGGCTATGACTCAGCCAGGTAAACGACCTGCCTCGATCTGCTGGATACGGTAACGCATCAGCCGGATGATACGGCTTTCGAAATTGACCATTTCGACCCGGTCGAATTCAACCTGCGCCTGATCATGTTGGCTGAGGATCTTTGCCGTCACCTCACGGGCTTTCGCGGCAGCGATCTTGCAGTTGGCCTCCTTGCCAATACCTTTCAGGGAGCTTTCGAGGCGTTTTCCGTAGTCCTTGGCGATTTCGACGTGGCGGTCCTCATGCCGCTTTATGTCGGCCGCGAGCGTGTTCCAGAACAGCCGCACATCCGGGCCTACCTTGCCGTTCGGCTTCCATCTGGGCAGGATGACATGGGTCTTTACCGTCACGACGGCCGAGACAATGCGGCACGAATCCGGTGCGTCGGCGTACCCGATGCGGCTGGTGAAGGCCATGCGGGTGGCGCCGGGATGGCGCATGCCGGTGGATTTCACAGATGGCCCACGTTTCGACAGCTCCGCCTGAATCTGCTCGAGGGAGCGTCCACCGATCGAAAAATAACTGTAGGTCTTGACGAGATTCGCCGCATCGGCCGTGGAAACGGCGAAAAGGACGAGCAATGCGGTCAGCAGGGTACGATTCATTTTATTGCCTCTTGCCCCACCTTGCGTTACGGCCGTTGCCGGCGCAACGAAATACGTATCGCCAGCGCAGCTTGGCGGGCAAAGATGAACAGACGGTGGCAATTGGCGCACGGACGCCATCTCGACCTCGGCGAGAAGTCCGTCGTCATGGGCATCCTCAACGTTACCCCGGATTCATTCTCGGATGGCGGCCGGTTTGACGCACTGCAACTGGCGGTCGAGCAGGCTGGCCGCATGGTTGGGGAGGGAGCTGCCATCATCGATGTTGGTGGTGAATCGACCCGGCCGGGGGCTGCGGCCGTTACGGCGCAGCAGGAACAGCAACGCGTGCTGCCGGTGATAGAGCAACTGGCAAGGCGCGGCGACGCGTTGATCTCCATTGACACCTACCGCGCCGAAACGGCGCGCCTGGCAATTGAAGCTGGTGCTCATATTGTCAATGATGTCTGTGGGTTACAGAAGGATCCTGAAATCGCCAATGAGGTTTCGAGGGCCCGAGCTGGCGTTGTCATCATGCATACCGGTCGGGGGCGCGAGAAATTGACCGATGTCATCGCAGATCAGCGCCTCTTCCTTGGGGAATCGCTCGAAATTGCACGGAAAGCCGGCATCGGCGACGGCCAGATCGTGCTCGACCCCGGCTTCGGTTTCAACAAGGAAACGGCCGGCGAAAACCTCGATCTGATGGTGCGTTTCGGAGAATTGGCTGGTCTCGGTTTTCCGCTCATCGTCGGCACGTCCCGCAAGCGTTTTGTAGGCACCGTCACCGGCAAGGATGCCTCGGATCGGGCGGCCGGCACTGCAGCCACCAGCGTCATCCTGAGGCTGAAGGGTGCCGATCTGTTTCGCGTCCACGATGTCGCAATCAACGTGGACGCTCTCGCCATGACGGATGCTATGCTGGCTCGCAGCAACACCTCGCAGGAACCTAGATAATGTACGTCATCCGGATGAAGAACTGCGCCTTCTTTGCCAGGCACGGCGTGCATGACGAGGAAGAGCGGCTTGGCCAGCGCTTCTATGTCGATGCGGTGCTGACCGTCGATCCGGCCAAGGAACTGGACGAGGATGCCATCGACAGCACTGTCGACTATGGCGTTGCGTTCACCGTTATCGAGAAGATCATCACCGGCGAGCGGCGTTTTCTCATCGAGGCCCTGGCACTTGATGTCGCCAAGGCGCTGACCCGGCGTTTCCCGCAGATCAAGACGGCCGAAATCACCGTCCGCAAGCCCAATGCGCCGGTGCCCGGCGTGCTCGATCACGTCGAGGTCACCGTTGTCTGGCCGCAATAACACCGTTTTTCTCAGCCTTGGCGGCAATCTCGGCGATCCGGCCCAGTCCATCGCCGCAGCCCTGCGTATGTTGGACGACGATGCCGCGACGCGTGTCGTCGCGGTCTCCTCGCTCTATCGTACGCCGCCCTGGGGAAAGACCGACCAGCCCGATTTCCTGAACATTGCCGCGGAACTGACCACCGAGCTGACGCCGCATGTGCTCCTGGAGTTGTGCCTGGAAACCGAACGCAGGTTGAAGCGGGTACGCGAGGAGCGTTGGGGGCCACGCCTGATCGACATCGACATCCTCGTCTTCGGTAACCGTGCCATCCATGAAACCGAGCTGGCGGTCCCGCATCCACGCATGCTGGAGCGTGCCTTCGTCATGGTGCCGCTGGCGGAAATTGCACCGGAACTGGTTCTGGCTGGCAAGACCGTGTCGGAGCGCCTTGCGGCGATGGACATCACCGGCATCGAGCGGTTGCGTTCCGGCCGTGAATGGTGGTCGGCCTGATCCGGCCAACCCGCGACATTGCTTTAGCCCGAGAAGCCGCCACCATCGAGAAACGCCTTTTCCTGCACGGTGGTCTCGCGGCCGAGCGGCGGATTGCGATGTGGGAAGCGGCCGAAACGCTCGATGATCTCAAGGTGTTCGACTGCATAGCTCAGATAGTCCGGCGCGTTCGCTTCGGTCAGTTCGACGCTGCGCTGCTGGTCTTCAAGGCTCTCGGAATGTTCGAAGGGCAGGTAGAGAAAGACCCGGACTGCGACGTCGAGTGCCAGATCGTGCCCCGCAGCTACCGCCTTGGCAGCAAAATGGCGAGCCAGCGGATCGGTGGCGAACATATGCGCGGTGCCGCGGAAGCAGTTGCGCGGGAATTGGTCGAGCAGGATCATCAGTGCGAGGGCGCTCTCGGGATGGTCGATCCAGCCATCCAGTTCCCGCCGCGCCGCTGCGTGATGCAAATCCAGGAAACGAGTCCTGAACTCGGTGTCGAAGGCCGCATCCTTCGTGAACCACGCATCCGTTCCGGCGTTGCGCCAGAAGGTCGTCACATCGAGTGCGCGTTCATCTACCATGTCTATTATTTTCCTTTTTATCAAAGAGTTGAACGCAGTTTCTCGAATTCGTTTAAGCCGGTCAGGTCGCGTTTTTCAACACTTCGGCGGTTTCCTCGCTGAGCGCCTGCGCCGGGCGACGCGGTTGCGTCACTGGTGCGGGAGCCGGCGTTGCGAGATTTCCCTTCAGGAAGTTGCGACCATCGCGGATATCGCCGGTGAGCTGCAGGTCGAACCGTGCAGAATCGCGCTGGCGGACTTCCTCAATGATCTCCGCGACTTCGTCCGGGTCTTCGCCCAGCGCCTCTAGTGTTGAACCGCCGAAGACCAATGCCGATTCGAAGGTTTCGCGCAGCTGATAGTCGACACCGGCCTTGACCAGTTGCAGCGACGTGCCGCGATCGTAGGCTCGGGCGAACACCGTCACCAGCGGGAACTCGGCCTTCACCAACTCCGCGATGCGCACAGCGACTTCTGGCTTGTCGACGCAGATAAGCACCGCGCGGGCGCGCCCGGCACCCGCGGCGTGCAGGATATCCAGCCTCGTGCCGTCGCCGTAATAGACCTTGAAGCCGAAATTCGCGGCGGCCTGGATCATCTCGACGTCGTTGTCGATGATCGAAACGTCGACGCCACGCAGGATGAGCGGCTGGCTGGCGATCTGGCCGAAACGGCCAAAGCCGATGATCAGCACTGAACCGGACAGGCCTTCCGCGACATCGACGCCGTCAAGCGAGGGCTCGTCGCGCGGTGGATACAGGTAGCGGAGGGCTATGATCACCAAAGGTGTCAGCACCATCGAGATGATGATGATGGCGGTGAGAATGGCGTTTGCCCGGCCGTCGATGATGCCGGCTTGCGTGGCCGAGGAATAAAGCACGAAGGCGAATTCGCCGCCTTGCGCCATGACCGCGGCACGTTCGATCGCTTCTCGGTTCGATGCCTTCAGAAGGCGCGCTACCCCATAGATGCCAAGCGCCTTGGCCACCATGTAGGCAACGACGTAGATCGCGACCAGCTGCCAGTTCTCGGCCACGACGGCGAGGTTGAGCGACATGCCGACAGCGAGAAAGAACAGACCGAGCAGGACGCCGCGAAACGGCTCGATATCGGCCTCGAGCTGGTGTCGGAAGGTTGACTCCGACAGAAGCACGCCGGCGAGGAAGGCTCCCATCGCCATGGAAAGGCCACTCATCTGCATGGCGAGCGCCGATCCCAGTACGACCAGCAGCGCCGCGGCTGTCATCACCTCGCGGGCGCGTGCATCCGCCAGGACCCGAAACAACGGGTTGAGCAGATAACGGCCGGCAACCACCAGGCCGACTATGGCCGCAATGCCGATACCGATCTCGGTGAAACGCTGCTGCAAGGTGGTGTCGGCGCCACCGGGTGCCAGGAACGCCACCAGGGCCAGGAGCGGCACGATGGCCAGATCCTCGAGCAGCAGGATCGAGACCATGCGCTGGCCTTTCGGCGTGGCGATCTCGCCCTGTTCCTCGAGCAGTTGCATGACGATGGCCGTCGATGTCAGCACAAAGCCGGCGCCAGCGACAAAAGCCTGGGCGACCGGAAAGCCGCCAGCAAGTCCGCATGCCGTCAGCAACAGGGCGCACAAGCCGACCTGCAGCGCGCCGAGCCCGAAGATGTCGCGACGCAGACCCCATAGTCGGGACGGCTGCATTTCGAGGCCTATGATGAACAGGAACATCACCACGCCAAGCTCCGCCACATGCAGGATTGCGGCGGGGTCGGAAAAGATACCCAGGCCGAACGGACCGATTGCCAGGCCCGCAGCCAGATAGCCGAGAATCGAGCCGAGGCCGGCGCGCTTGAATATCGGCACGGCGATGACGCCGGCGCCGAGAAGCGCGACCACATTCACCAGTTCGCTGTTTGAAGCCTCAACCGCCATCGCTCTACCTGTTCTCGCCGCATCGCTGGAGGGAGGAGCCCCCGGATCAGGATAGGAGGTTCGTCTCGCGACGAACAGCCCCGAATCACCGTGTTTCAGGCCTCGCTAATGAGTGCCTCAAAGCTGGTAAATCCAATATTTCCAATAGCTGTACGTTGGTGAGTTGCAGTAGGCAGCAATGGCGCGCTATGGACGGCGAGGCTGGGGCCACAAACGCGGGCGGACGGGATCGCCGCCACTATGGAGAGAGGATTACCATGAAGAAGATTGTGCTGACTGTTGTCGGCGTGGCGGCGCTCGGTCTTTCGGCCTGCTCGAAGGCGCCTGAATGCACCGCAGAGGTCATCGGCAAGAAGACCCAGGAACTGACGACCGCGGTTCAGGAAGCTGTGACCAAGAACCCGGCCAAGGCTACGGAATGGGCTGCCAAGGTTCAGGAAATCGCCACCAAATATTCGGGCTCGAACAACCAGGCCGATGCCTGCAAGGCCTATGACGAGATCATCGCTGAAGTGAAGAAGGGCTGATTGCCCGCTTCCATGCGAGGCAGAGGCCTCGCGCATATTGAAACGGCGGCCCGTGGCCGCCGTTTGTTTTTCTGGAAGGTATCGCGTGTCAGTTCCGAGCAATGGCCCCCACGGCCACGTCGTCGACACGCTTCAGGTTCATGCCGATCACCGGAACCATCTGCTCGTCGACCTTCACCGATACGGTGACGATCATCGAATTGTCGTTGGGGATACGCGCCTGCATGACACCGCGCAGCTGATTGCGGTTGATCGCGAAGACAACCTTCCGGTTGTCGACGACATTTCCCGAGATGATATCCAGTCCCGCGCCAGAGGAACCGCCCATGAAGGAGCCCTTGTAGCCGTCGCGTCCCTTGCGCTCGATGGTTGCTCCCATCTTCTGTGAAAAGACGCCGACGCGACAATCACCATCCAGCGTCATGCCGACCTTGCTGCCTTCCGGCGTGGACCCTTTGAAATTGCAGTTGAACTTGGTTCCCTTGTACTTGCCGGCGACGATTTCGCCTGGCCCGATCCACTGTCCCTCGACCGATTGGAAAAACTGCTTGTCACGATCGGCGCCGAATGCCGAGCTACCTGCCACGACCGAGGCGGCAGCCGCGAGCGCAAAAGGCATGGCGGCGGACAGGAACACTCTTTTCATGGATGACACCCGGCAACGAGGACGCTGTGTTGGAACGAGGTCAACCATGAAGAAGATTGGTTAATGCTTCGTCACCTGAGGGCAATTGGAAGGAAGGAACCCCGCTGGAGGCGAGGAATGCGACAGCGACAAAGTTCGATCGGACGCTTAACGGCGAGGCGGCGCTGGACGCGTCAGGCAGAATCGAATGTGCCACGGCTTCGCCGCTGCAGGACTGCCTCCGCCTGACGGCAACGCTCCGGCGGGCTGGTCTGGCAATCGCCTTTGTGTGATCATTTGACCGGGAGCAGATTTGGGAGGAGCAGGTTCATGTGCCGATCGCTGTATCGGGCCATCGCGCATGCGTGCGGAACTTGATGGAAACGCCGCAGTTGCCAGCCTTGCGATCCTACCATTCCTGGATCGCCAACGAGACGCTGGAAGATTATTCGCTCCGGTACGCGGCTCGGTCGTTTCGCCGATGGTCGCCATTTGTCATTGCCAACACCGCTCTGGGCGGGATTTCGTTCCTGGCCCTCGAGGCTATCGGCGGCGCTATCACACTCAGCTACGGCTTCGCCAATGCCTTTCCCGCGATCCTGGTGACCTGCCTGTTTGTTTTCGCGACAAGCCTCCCGATCGCCTATTACTCCAGCCGTTACAACATCGACATGGACCTGCTGACGCGCGGTGCCGGCTTTGGCTACATAGGATCCACGATCACCTCGCTGATCTACGCGACGTTCACCTTCATTTTTTTCGCCCTCGAAGGCGTGATCATGGCGCAGGCGCTCAATCTGTTTGCCGATGTGCCGCTCGTGCTTGGGTATGTCATTTCTTCCGTTGTCATCATCCCGATCACCTTCATGGGCGTGACGCTGATCAGCAAGCTGCAACTCCTGTCGCAGCCGATCTGGATCGCCATGCATTTGGCACCGTTCGCCTACATCCTGTTTGCCCATCCCGATACGCTCGACCAATGGGCTGCTTTTGTCGGCAGCGACATGACAGGCGAGGGGTTCAATTCCTGGCATTCGGCTCCGCTGTCGGTGTTCTGTCCGCGCTGTCCATCCAGATCGGCGAACAGGTCGACTATCTGCGCTTTCTGCCTGACAAGACGCCCGAGAATCGTTTCCGCTGGTGGGCGGCCGTGATTGCCGCCGGCCCGGGCTGGATCGTCGTCGGCGGGTTCAAGATCCTCTGCGGCAGCTTGCTGGCAGTGCTCGCAATCCAGGCCGGCTTGTCGCGGTCAACGGCGCTCGAACCCATCCACATGTATATCAAGGCATACGAGTATGTGAGCTCCGACCCACGTGTCGTGCTCGCCCTTGCCGCGGCATTCGTGCTGATTTCCCAGGTCAAGATCAACGTCACCAACGCCTATGCCGGCTCGTTGGCCTGGTCCAACTTCTTTTCGCGCGTCACCCATTATCACCCCGGCCGGGTCGTGTGGCTGGTATTCAACATCCTGATCTCTCTGCTGTTGATGCTGCTCGGCATCTTCCAGACGCTCGAGCTTGTGCTGGCGGTCTACTCGATCATCGCCGCCGCCTGGATCGGCTCGATCTTCGCCGATCTCGCCATCCTCAAGCCGCTTGGGATCAGCCCCGCTTTCCCCGAATTCAAGCGCGCCTATCTCTACAATTTCAATCCCGTCGGCTGTGGTTCGATGGCCATGGCGTCTTTCGCCGCCTTTCTGTGTTTCTCCGGCTTTTTCGGCGTCATGGCACAAGCCTATGCAGCACCGATCGCTTTTGTCACCGCGCTTGGCGGTGCCGTGGCGATCGGTGTCGCGACCAGGGGGCGGTATTATCTGGCGCGCCAGCCCGTCGAGTTGCCCGCGACGACACCGGACAACAATTTATGCGCCATCTGCGGTGTCACCTATGAAGGCTCCGATATGGTCCACTGCACTTTCTACGAGCAGCCGATCTGCTCGTTGTGCTGCAGTCTGGATTCGCATTGCCACGATGTATGCAAGTCGCCGGGAGGTGCGCTGGAGACCTCGCGCACGCGATATGTTGGCCGGGCGCTGCCGCATATGCGCGACAAGATCGCTCCCCGAATGGGACAGCGCCTGCTCAAGGTGGCGGGGGTGCTGTTTGCCCTCGCGGTGGTCGCCGGCGGCGTGTTTCTTCTCACCTACCGATTGATCGAGCCGGGATCGGAACAACCCCATCTGGCAAGCGGCCAACTGCTTCTGCGCGTCTTCCTCGCTCTGCTGCCTCTGCTGGGCATCGGCGCCTGGTGGATCGTGCTGTCGCAAGAGAGCCGCGAACTTGCCGAACGAGACCTCGTTGCGTCACTGGAAAAACTGCGCCAGACCCAGAGTGACCTGGCAAGCAACGAACGCCTTGCCGCCATCGGCCAGATCACGGCAACCGTCAGCCATGAGTTGCGCAATCCTTTGGGTACCTTGGTGACATCAGCCGACGTTCTGCTTCGTTCGCTGAAGAATGCTGACGAGCCGGTACTCTCCGAACTGCAACGGTTGCAGCGAAATGCCTGGCGCTGCGTGAGGATCATCGAGGACCTGCTCGACTTCTCGCGCAAGCACGCCCTGACCGTGACGCCAATCCTGATCGACCGGTGGGTGGCTCAACATGTCGCCGAACAGGATGCCACGCGACCAATACAGCTCCAGCTTGCTGCCGGATGCAGGATAGCGGCCGATGGTGAGCGGCTGCGGCAGGCTTTCTCGAATGTTCTGGCCAATGCTCTCCAGGCCTGCGAAGGGCACGCTGCGGATGACGCGGCGATTGTCGTCTCTACGCGCTGCGAGGGTGAGAATGCCATCATCTGCGTTGCTGACAACGGTACAGGCATGTCGCGCGAAACAGTGGCGCGAGTGTTCGAACCGCTGTTCAGCACAAAGGCGTTTGGCGTCGGACTGGGGATGCCTCTGGTCAAGCGCATCGTGGAGCAGCATGGCGGTTCGGTCCTGATCGACAGCGAACAAGGCGCCGGCACACGCGTATCGATCGTGTTGCCGCGGACGGGCGCTGGTTCGTCATGACAGACCAGACCGATCTGCAGACCGATTTCATCGGCGACGATATCGTCCCGCAGGGTGCCGAGACGGTTGAGAAGAAGCGGGTCCTCATTGTCGACGATGATGAGGATTTCGCCGCGAGTCTCGCCGGATTGCTTGAGCTTGAAGGCTACCAGGCGATCATCGCGCATGATGCGTTGTCGGCCCAAGACGCATTGGCACTGCACCAGCCGGCGATTGCCCTGGTCGACGTGCGGCTGGGCGTCGGCAACGGTGTCGAACTGGTCCGGACGTTCCGTCGGCAAAGCCCCGATCTCATCTGCCTGATGGTGACCGCCTATGCCTCGGTCGAGACGGCTGTGGAGGCATTGCAGGCCGGCGCCTATGACTATCTGTGCAAGCCGTTCCACAGCGCCGACCTGTTGGCGACGCTGGAGCGCTGCTTCGAGCGTACTCGCCTGATGGAGGAAAAACGCCTGGTCGCCGAGAGGCTCGGGCAGATGCAGCGCATCCAGACGATGGGACAACTGGCCGGAGGCATCGCGCACGACTTCAACAACATCCTGGCTGTCCTGCTCGGCAATCTGCGCTGGCTGCAGGAGCATGTGCGAACCAAGCCGGAGCAGGTACAAATGCTTGATGATGCCCTGGCGGCGGTGAAGGCGGGTACCGACCTGACGACGCGCCTGCTCAATTTCGGCCGCCAGGATGGGGGCGATGCGGTTCGCGTCGACCTGCATGCGGTGATGCCGGACCTGATGCGCGTCTTGCGTCGTACGCTGGGCGACGACATCAGCCTCTCGCTCGAGCTTGCGGATGATCTGCATGAGATCGAGGTTCACCCGGCGCAGATGGAAACCAGCCTGCTCAACCTCGCGCTCAACGCGCGCGACGCAATGCCTGACGGCGGCAGGCTCCGGTTCGAGGCTTGCAATTTTGTCGTTCGGCCGGATGATGCCCGGGTCGCGTCGGGCCTGTTGCCCGGTCAGTATGTCGTTATCTCTGTCATCGACACCGGGCATGGAATGCCGGTAGCGGTACGCCGCCGCGCATTGGAACCGCTCTTCAGCACCAAACCTGCGGGCAAGGGCAACGGTCTGGGCCTGACGATGGTCGATGGATTCGTGCGCCAGTCAGGCGGACGCCTTGGCATCTCCAGCAAGCCGGACGAAGGCACCCGGATCAATCTTTATCTGCCGCGTGCCTCAGTCCCGACCTTGAGTGGCGAACATGTAGCCGACACCGCGAATGGTCTTGATGAACTGGGTGTCACGCGCGTTGTCCCGTAACTTGCGACGTATCTTGCCAATCAGCACGTCGATGCTGCGGTCATAGGGCGTCCAGCTGCGATTGGCGACGATGTCAAGGATCTGCTCGCGTGACAGGACGCGACCGCGCCGTTCCACGAGTGCTGACAGGATCTGGAACTCCTGACTGGTCAGTCGCACGTTTTCGCCATTTGGTGACGACAGCTTGTAGCGTGTGGGGTCGAGCCGCCAGCCGTCGAAACAGACGGACGCGGAGCGATCCGCCTCTGCAGCTTCCGGCAGGTTGATGCGCTTGGCAAAGCGCCTCATCACCGTGCGTACGCGCGCCAGGAGCTCGCGCGGCTCGAAAGGCTTGGTGATGTAGTCGTCGGCCCCCAGTTCGAGACAGACGACCTTGTCGATTGTGGTGTTCTTGCCCGACAGCATGATCAGCGGCAGATCGTATTGCGAGCGCATGCTGCGCGCCAGGGTCACGCCGTCTTCGCCGACAGGAAAGCCGAGATCGAGGATGACAAGATCGAACGCCTCGTCGGCCAGCGCGCGCCGCATTGAACGCCCGTCATGGGTGCTGACAATGGCGTAGCCTTCGCTCGTGAGGAATCTTTCCAGAAAGCTGCAGAGCCGGCGATCGTCATCGACAATGAGAATGCGTGATCTTTGTTCGGCGACTGACATGACCGCTACGATAATCGCAATTCCTGCGTACGGTCGAGGAGGGAAGACAGTCATTTGTCGTGGTCGGCGTCGCATGAAGCGAGGTGAGGGCCGGTCGATGTTTTTCGCGCATGGGAAGGTTTGTCCAATACACTGAAAATTATAACTAAAATCGTCTGAGGCGCGCGTGCTGCGAGCGCGGGCCGCTGGCCGGCTGGTTACAAAAAATTACAAAGCGGGCGGCATTCCGATGCATGGCGATTACATACCGCACCTAGCTTGGCGTCGCACGGCGATACCGGGCGCCATCGTGCAGCCCGGTGCAAGGACGAGGACGGCACGCAAGCCACCCGCCTGCACGCTGGCGTTGAGGAGGAACAGCCGCATGCCACAGACAGTATTCTCAGTCGACCTGAACAAAGCCCCCGAAGATCATGCCATCAAGACTCACAACCGGTGGCATCCGGACATTCCAATGGTGGAGCAACTCAAGCCGGGGCGCACCTATCGCGTGGAATGCCACGACTGGACGGGAGGCCAGATCGGCAACAACGACAGCGCCAATGATGTCCGCGACGTCGACCTGACGCGCGTTCACTACCTCAGCGGCCCGTTCGGCGTCGATGGCGCGGAGCCCGGCGACCTTTTGGTGGTCGACATCCTTGACCTTGGCGCCAAACCTGACTCCGAGTGGGGTTTCAACGGCTTGTTTGCCAAGGAAAACGGCGGCGGCTTCCTGACCGAGCATTACCCCGAAGCCAGCAAATCCTGCTGGGATTTCCATGGCATCTACACGACGTCGCGCCATATTCCAGGCGTGCGTTATCCCGGCATCATCCACCCTGGCCTGATCGGCTGCCTGCCTGACCACAAGCTGCTCGCGGAAGCCAACAGGCGTGAAGCCGAACTGGTGGCGACCGATCCTGCGCGTGTGCCGCCGCTGGCAGCGCTGCCATATGCCGACACGGCGCTGATGGGACAGTTGAAGGGCGATGCGGCGAGGAAGGCCGCGGCCGAGGCGTGGCGCACGGTCCCGCCGCGCGAGCACGGTGGCAACTGCGACATCAAGAACCTGTCGCGTGGTTCGAAGGTCTACTTCCCCGTCTATGTGAAGGGCGGCGGCCTCTCGATGGGCGATATCCATTTCTCGCAGGGTGATGGCGAAATCACCTTCTGCGGTGCCATCGAAATGGCCGGCTGGGTCGATATCAGCGTCGATGTCATCAAGGGTGGCATGGCCAAATACGGCGTCACCAACCCGATCTTCAAGCCAAGCCCGATCGACCCGCATTTTGATGACTATCTCATCTTCGAGGGTATCTCGGTCGATGAACACACGGGTGAGCAATTTTATCTGGATGCCCACGTCGCCTATCGCCGGGCCTGCCTCAACGCCATCGAATACCTCAAGAAGTTCGGCTACTCCGGCGAACAGGCCTACATGATCCTCGGCACTGCCCCTGTCGAAGGACGCATTGCCGGCATCGTCGATATTCCCAACGTTTGCGCCACCTTGGCCATTCCGACGGCGATCTTCGACTTCGACATCAATCCCAACGCGCATGGACCGAAGAAGCAGGACTTCAAGGCCGACGTCGCCAAGACGAGCTGACAGGCTGCGCAACAATGAAGCGACGGTCAGACACGGTTCTGGCCGGCGCTCTTTTTGGGGAGGGAATTCATGCTGCTCGGATTTGCTTTGCTTTATGTCGGTGCGGTCCTGTTCCTGAACGGGCTGTGGCTGCTCGGGAAAATCGAGGACCTGGAAATCATCGTCATCAATGTGGTTTCCGGTGTCGTGACGTTCGGCGTATCACTGGCCTGGGCGTTCGGACCCGGCGCAGATGCTGCGTCGATAAAGGGTGCGGCGCTGACGATCCTGTTTTCGGCAACCTACTTCTGGGTGGCCTACAACAGGGTGATAAAGGTGGATGGGCGAGGGCTCGGCTGGTTCAGCCTGTTCGTCGCGATCACCACCGTTCCGGTGGCGGCACGAGGGTTTTCAGACGGCCAAACGTCGATCGACTTCTGGATGGCATCCAACTGGGTCATCTGGGGTGTGGTGTGGTTCCTTTATTTCCTGCTTCTGGCGCTGCAGCGGCCGGTCCTGCGGGTTACCGCGATTGCCACTCTGCTAGCGGGCGTCATCACCGGCTGGCTACCGGGCTTCCTGCTGCTGGACGGCAAGCTGTGACGCTGTTGTCTGGTCTGGCAACAGATCAGCCTGGCAACCTGGATGGGCGGGACACCCCTCGCCTGACAAAATCGTCTTGATGTTTTCGGAGGCTGGCGATGCCGCTCTACAATTATGTTTGTGACGACTGCGGGCCATTTGATGAATGGGTTCCGATGCAAGACGCGCTGAGGGCGTGCGCGTGCCCGCAATGCAAGGAACAGAGCAACAGGGATGTGGCAGCGCCCCGCCTGAGCCTGATGAACGACAAGCTGCGCCGGGCATTGGCGCGTTCGGAGCGAAGCGGCACCGAACCGAAAGTGGTCAAGAAGGCGCATCTCAGCGGCTGTGGTTGCGCACTGTGCAAGATTGGCAACAAGCCGACATCGATGCGTAAGAAATGGATGATCGGCCACTGATGCCAACCCGCGCTGACTGTCCGCGCTTTGGCATGGTTCGCTAGATCAGGAAGTCGCGCCGTTGCCGCGATCCTTTCCGCCTGTGAAAGAGGTCAAGGCGGTGAGAAAATCGCCCATGCCTGGTCGTTTGACAGCCGTGAACGGCAAGGGGCGGGCGGTTTCCATGGCAGCGATACCGATTCGGGCCGTCATCATGCCGTTGACCACGCCTTCACCCAGCTTTGCCGACAGCCGCGCCGCAAGGCCATGACCGACGATCTGCTGGACAAAACTGTCGCCGACGGCGATCGAGCCGGTGACCGCAAGATGGGCAAGCACACTTCTGGCAAGCCGGAAAAAGCCTAGCGTGCCGGGACGGCCGCCATAAAGCTCTGAAAGGCGCCGGATCAGTCTTCCAGCCTCGAACACGACGTAGGCGACGTCCACCAGGGCGCGCGGGCTGACGGCGGTAACCAGCGACACCCGCTTGGCCGCGTCCAGGATCATTGTCTTGGCCTGGGCGTCCAGAGGGCCGAGGATTTCGGTTTCTGCCAGTCTCACGAGATTGCCGCCGTCGATGATCTCGCCGCGCAATTCAGCCAGCGCACGGCGACCGGCGGCCGTCTGTGGCCGGGCTGCGACAAAAGCAGACAGTTCGTCCACGACGGCGCGCGCGGCGTTGGGATCGTCCCGCGCAAGGGCATCCAGCGCTTTGCCTTGCAGCTTCTCCACCTTGGCAAGCCGCGCAATCGCGAGGAATTCGCGGGCCAGGATGACAAGCAGTGCAAGCAGCGCGATTGCTGCCACGCCGGCGGCCAGCCAGCCGAGCCAATCGGCGCGCGTGAAGAGGTCGCGGATCAGCCGGTCCGTCCACAAACCTATTGCCAGTGAGACCAGGATGCCGACGGCACCAAAGAAGGTGTTGGCGAGGAACGAGCGTTTGCGCGGCGCGGGTGCTGTTGGTGGTTCGGCTGTGATCAGGTCCGGCTCGTCGAAAACATCGATTGCGTCGGGCACGACGATAGCCGCTTCGGCCTTCATCGCGCGCGGCTTGCGTGTCGTTTCCGACGACCTTTCGACAGCCGTAACCTTCAGTTGGGATGCGGTGTCCGGCTCGATGCGGAACGCCGCCGGCTTGCGGGACGTGGTCATGCGAGGCGGTCTCCGATCAGGAACTGCAAGGCACGGTCAAGGCGGATATGTGGCAGCGACAGCGTCACGCCCTCGGCAGTGCGTTCGAGTTTCGGCGGCCGGAACCGCACGAATCTTATGGCTGGATTGTCTGTGCGATCCTGTGAATGTTCCTCGAAAACGGCATCAGCGCTTTTCGGCAAGTCACCGGGAAATATGGCCGTTTCGGTGTTCCCGTTGAAAGTCTCGCCCCCGATCTGCTCGCCTTCAAGCGGCGTGCCTATGATGACCGGTAAGGTCTCGGTTCCCTGCTTGACCGTGCCTTCACGGGTGGCGCGCACCGCTGCCATGGCAACGACGTCGACGGCTGTGCCGGTGAAGCTCGCCTTGGCGATGGCTCGATCGGCGAGCCGCCGCACGATGGCCTGCAGCCGGTCGTGGCTTTCGTGGTGCAAATGGTCGGCCTTGGTCGCGGCGATCAGGATGCGGTCGATGCGGCGTGCGAACCAGTCGGTCAGGAAGTTGCCGCGCCCAGGTCTGAAGCAGGCAAGGATTTCCGTCACGGCACGTTCAAGGTCGGCCATTGCCGCAGGCCCGGCGTTCAGGGCCTGCATGGCATCGATGAGCACGATCTGGCGGTCGAGGCGGGCGATGTGCTCGCGAAAGAACGGCTTCACCACATGCGTTTTGTAGGCCTCATAGCGACGCTCCATCATGGCATGAAGCGAACCAGGCCTTGTCCGTTTCCCTGTTATGCCGGGCAGTGGCGCGAAAGTCAGCGCTGGCGAACCATCGAGATCGCCTGGCATCAGGAAGCGGCCCGGCGGCAAGGTGGAAAGCGCGCGTTCATCGCGTTTGCACGCCTTCAGGTAGGCTGAAAAACTTTCGGCCAGCCGGCGCGCGGTCAGTTCGTCGGCGTCCGCATCGGCAACCGCCGTCGTTGAAAGCGCACGCCATTCGCGGGCGAGGTCGGCGCGGACCGGCAACGCCGCCAGTTCGAAGGCTTCGTTGGAGAAATCGCTGAAGGATTTGCCGAGCAGCGGCAGGTCGAGCAGCCACTCGCCCGGATAGTCCACGATATCGACCGATAATCTCCCTGCTGAAAACATACGGTTCCAGCCAGAAGCCGATTCAAACTCGATGGTCAGCCGCAGCTCCGAGATGGCGCGGGTGGAATCCGGCCATATGCGCTGGTCGACCAGGGCCGCGATGTGGTCCTCATACTGGAAACGCGGCACGGCATCGTCTGGCTGCTCCTCCAGGAAAGCGCGCGCGATGCGCCCTGACTTCTGCGCTTCGAAAAGCGGCAAACGACCGCCGTGTATGAGATTGTGGACAAGAGATGAGATGAATACCGTCTTGCCGGCACGCGAGAGACCGGTGACGCCGAGCCTGATTGAAGGCCGAAACAATCCGGCGGCACGGCCGGTCACGGTGTCCAGCGCGATCCGAGCCTCATCGGAAATGGTGGTCAGCGATGAAGCCAATCGGGTCTCTGGTGCTCCGCTCGTCTGGTCGCCCGCCGTGCGGGAACCTCGATATAGGCTGCCGCAGACGGCTTTTGAATGGCTACTGCGTATCAGACGGTTATCGGGGTGAGGAAATCTTCCAGATAGCCTTTGCCGGGGGCGGCGCCCGTCAGGCTTCCCTCGAAGCGCACCACCGCGAGTCCCGATGTTGGAAACCCGTGTTCCAGCGTCTCGCGTGCGCCTTCCTCACCCTCGCCGGATATGGCCATGGCAAGATCTTCCATCATCGGGTTGTGGCCAATGACCAGAAGGGAGCCATAACCACCATGATCCCGGATGATCTCCAGATAACCAGCGGCATCCTCGCTGTAGAGCTTGTCGAAGTAGAGAACGCGGCCGGTGTCGGTATGGGCGGCTATTCCACCGAGGGTTTCGCGGGCCCGCAGTGCACCGGAACACAGCGTCAGGTCCGGAACATAGCCATGGGTCCGCATGGCGGTCCCGATCATCTCGGCATCGGTAACGCCGGAGGGGTCGAGCGCGCGGTCGAAGTCGCGCGTACCCGGCAGAGCCCATCCAGCCTTCGCGTGCCTGAGAAGATAGAGTTTCGCCACGCAGATCCCTCTTTCCGATCAGCGCCGTCCGCTGATCCGTCAATTAAGAATTAGCCAGCCGGGAGCTTCTGCGCAACGGCTGGGCTGTTGGCAGATAGGCCGAGAACCTTTGTGGCTTGGGGCTGACCGGGAAAGCGGTGACACGGGGCGGGGCTGTATTAACAAATGCGTGACGGCACGACGGATTGCGCTTGTTAAGCAATTGCGCCGCGAATATATAGGCGCCAAATTTGGGGCAGTCGGGTGAGTCGAATGAGCGAAATTGTAGCTTCCGATTACATACCCTCCGAAGACGAGCCGTTCATGAATGAACGGCAAAAATCATACTTTCGGCAGAAGTTGATTACCTGGAAGAATGATATTCTGCGCGAGGCGCGTGAAACTCTCGAAATCCTTCAGCAAGAAAACGCCAACCACCCGGATCTCGCCGACCGAGCGTCGTCGGAAACGGACCGCGCGATCGAGCTGAGAGCCCGTGACCGTCAGCGCAAGCTGATCTCGAAGATCGATTCTGCCTTGCAGCGTATCGATGAGGGCACTTATGGATATTGTGAGGAAACGGGTGAACCCATCTCGCTGAAGCGTCTCGATGCGCGCCCGATCGCCACATTGTCGATCGAAGCGCAGGAACGTCATGAGCGTCGGGAAAAAGTCTACCGCGACGATTGATTTCGTCGACGTTAGTTTGTCTTTGGAGATGGCCGGCTCAGCCGGCCATTTTCTTTTGTGCCGGGCGCTCGTAGCCGATCACCGCTTGTGACTGGACAACTCGCCGAGAAGTTTTGCCATTTCGTCGTCCAGCGTGGGCTGCGCCTTTGCGTTGGTCTTGGCTGGCGGCACGTCGTCCTGTTCCAGCGAAACTTCAAGCTCGTGCATCAATGCGTCGTCGAGCGGATCCTCCAGCGGCTCCGGTGGCGCACGAAATGGCGGTTCGGCCCGGACGGGTTCCTGACGCACCGCGGCTTGCATCGCTGGCTGTTGAACCCTTGGCGGTGAAGACAGTGGCAGGGTCGGCTCACGATGTGGCGTCGGTGCACTCGGCGCAGCCTGCTGGCGCGGCGGTTCGGCCCGTCTTGCCGGTGCGGATGAAGGCGAAGGCGAAGGTTGTTGTTGACGCTGCTGTTCGCCGGCTGGGCGCGCTGCCGGCTGCTGTTGCTGGCCGTCTCCGGTGAGAATCGGGCGGCGCGACGGCACCATGCGGATATCGCGCTCGACAACCACGTCCGTGGGTCCGCCGATAAGGATCAAATGTTCGATGTCGTCACGTCGCACGAGGACCAGACGGCGATGGCTGTCGACCGCGGTTGCATCCATGACCGCAAGACGCGTCTTGCGGTTCTTGCCGCCAGCGACATAGGTGCCGAAGGTCAGGCCGCGTATCAACCTCACGATAACCAGCAGGATGACAAGCAGGACCAGGGCCGCGAAGGTCCACAGGATGGCAGGTGCATAATTCGGCCCTGCCATGCTTTCCAGCCAACTCAGCATAGACATCCCCAACAATGATCCGGCCCCAGCGTCGGCGACACTAAAGGCGGTGCCAGGATGTCGCAAGGCGCGTTTGGCGCTTTGTGAACAGGGCATATCGGAACGGCTTGCGGCAAAGCCCCGCGATAACGTTGTTTTTGGCGCACATTTGCCAGCAGGGTCTTTTCCGGGCAGGGAGAATATGATTCAACCGGGCGAGTCGGGGCGCCGGCGGCTGGAATTGGTGAGCAGGGGGCACATGGCCAAGGAAACGGGCGGCGAGTTTTATCCGATGCCGATCGTCGACCAGGGTACAAGGCCGGGCGCAGTGACGCGGCTTATCGTCTTCATGGTTGTTCTGGCCGCAGCTGCCGTTGTCTTTGGTATTTTCCGCGAGCGTTTCGGCGATCCGTTCCTGCTTGGCATGCTAGGCGTGCTGGCGATGATCGGCGTTGGCTTCCTGTTTGCGACTGCAATCGGTTTCGTGCAGATCGCGCCGCGCTCGACCAGCGATGAACTCTCCAAGGCCTTTGTCGATTCGATGTCGCAAGGCCTTCTGGTGACGGATGCCAAGGATCGCGTGGTCTACGCCAATCGCGCTTATGCCGACATGACGGGGGCGACATCCGCCGCCGACGTCAAGACCGTGGAGGGGTTGCTGTCGGACGTTCCGGAAGCAACCAGCACGATTTATCGCCTTTCCTCCGGCCTGCGCGATGGACAGGCCGGTGATGGCGAATTCCGGCTGACGCAATCGGTTCGCCCGGGCGCCGAACCCGGCGGGCGTTGGTATCGTACCCGGGCGCGCACGTTTTCCGTGCCTGGCCTCCGGCAACCGCTGTCGGCATGGCAACTGGCCGACATCTCGGTCGAGCGCGCCGAGCAGGAACGCTTCTTCCTGGATCTGCAGCAGGCAATCGACCATCTCGATCACGCGCCGGCGGGATTTTTCGCTGCCGATCAGGACGGTCGCGTCACATACATCAACGCGACCCTGGCGGAATGGCTGGGGATCGATCTTGCATCTTTCACGCCAGGTGCGGTTACGCTTCCCGACATTGT
Source organism: Mesorhizobium sp. Pch-S (assembly GCF_004136315.1). Taxonomy (NCBI): domain Bacteria; kingdom Pseudomonadati; phylum Pseudomonadota; class Alphaproteobacteria; order Hyphomicrobiales; family Phyllobacteriaceae; genus Mesorhizobium; species Mesorhizobium sp. Pch-S. The sequence goes on along the minus strand of NZ_CP029562.1, from coordinate 5,982,693 downwards.
CGCCGGTGACGGCATGGCGCTCATCCGCTCGGTGCGGGCGGATCCCGGCACAACGCGTAACGCCGTGATCGACCTCGACCTCACCACCATGGCCGGCAAGGCGCTGCCGGTGCGCTTCATGCACCGGGTTTCGGCGAGTCGCGAGGGGCTCAACGGCCCAAGCCGTACCATCGTGCTCAACCGGACCCAGGGTGAGGATGCCTCCGCCGACTTGCGGGCTTCCGAAATCCGTTTCACCCGTTTCTTCAATTCGACACCGATGGCGATCGCGGGCGTCGACCACGACGGTCGCATCCTGCGTACCAATGCGCCGTTCCTGTCCCTGTTCTCGCCTGCGGTCGACCGTGATGCGCTCGACCGCAAGGTGCGCCTGGACACGGTCATCCATGAGCGAGACCGGCCAGCCTTCGCGACGGCACTCGAAAAGGCGCATCAGCGCCAGGCCGAGATCGCACCGATCGACACGGTCCTGCCGGACAATGAGGAGCGTCATGTCCGCTTCTACGTCAACGCGGTCGCCGACGGCACCGATGGCGAGGGTGCGGAAGAGGCGGCTATTGTCTATGCGGTGGAAACCACCGAGCAGAAGGCGCTGGAAGGCCAGATGGCGCAGAGCCAGAAGATGCAGGCCGTGGGCCAGCTGGCTGGCGGCATCGCGCACGACTTCAACAATGTGCTCACCGCCATCATCATGGCATCCGACCTGCTGCTGGCGAACCACCGTCCGTCGGATCCGTCCTTCCCGGACATCATGAACATCAAGCAGAATGCGAACCGGGCGGCATCGCTGGTGCGTCAGCTTCTCGCCTTCTCGCGCAAACAGACGTTGCGTCCGGAAGTGCTCAACCTCACCGACGTGCTTGCCGACCTGCGCATGCTGCTTGCGCGCCTTGTCGGCAACAGCATCAAGCTCAAGGTCGACCACGGCCGTGACCTTTGGCCGGTCAAGGTCGATATCGGCCAGTTCGAACAGGTGGTGGTCAATCTCGCCGTGAACGCCCGTGATGCCATGCCGTCGGGTGGTGATCTCACCGTGCGCACAAAAAACGTCACGGCCGACGAATGCGCCGCGTTTTCCTATCGCGAACTGCCAGCCGCCGATTATGTCGTCGTCGAAGTCGAGGACACCGGATCGGGTATCGCACCGGATGTGCTGAAGAAGATCTTCGAACCCTTCTTCACCACCAAGGAAGTCGGTAAGGGCACCGGCCTCGGCTTGTCGATGGTCTATGGCATCATCAAGCAGACGGGCGGCTTCATCTTCTGCGATTCCGAAGTCGGCAAGGGCACGACTTTCCGCATCTTCCTGCCGCGCCATGTCGCAGAGGCGGCAAAGCTGCCGGCGGAAGGAAAGCCGGGTGATACCAGGGCGACGGGAACGGAGAACTCGGCTGCTGCCGAACCCGTCAAGAATGGCGATGCAGCCAAGTCCGGCGATGGCAAGGATCTGTCCGGCTCAGCCATTGTCCTTCTGGTCGAAGACGAGGACGCCGTGCGCATGGGCGGCGTGCGTGCGCTCAAGTCGCGAGGCTACACCGTGCATGAGGCGACATCGGGCGTCGAGGCCCTGGAGGTTTTCGACGAACTCGAAGGCAAGATCGACATCGTCGTATCCGACGTCGTCATGCCGGAGATGGATGGCCCGACGCTGCTCGGTGAATTGCGAAAGCGTCAGCCGACGATCAAGTTCGTTTTCGTATCGGGTTATGCGGAGGACGCCTTCGCCAAGAACCTGCCTGCCGACGCCCAGTTCGGGTTCCTGCCGAAGCCGTTTTCGCTGAAACAGCTGGCCACCGTCGTGAAGGACGTTCTAGAGGGGAAATCCTGAGCGACCCCCCAGTCGGGCTCGCTCCATGGACCGTCAGGCTGCCTGACGTCGCAGCGCCTCGATGTCTTCCGCGCAGGGGCGATGGCCGCGCAGATACAGCGCGCAGGTTGTGCGCAGCATCGACGCGAAGTTCGGTATTTCACCGTTGATCTCAATGGCTTCGTCGTAGAGTTTCGAGATGAATTTCGGCGTCGTCAGGCCCTGGCTTTCGGCGATTTCATCCAGCAGTTCCCAGAAGGTGGCTTCGAGCTGGATGCTTGTCGAATGACCGGCAATGCGGATCGACCGGTTGATCTGGCGGTACCCTTCCGGGTCCTGTCCGGCAAACACCCTGCACATCGATAGATCTCCCGTCCTTGTCTGGCTTTGGCCGGCACGCCCCGTACCAGCCAGCTTCAGCATATCTTCCGCCGAAACAGCCGAGCCGGCAATCGGACTTTCGTCCGCGACGCAACGACAGAATCGCCAAAACCATAAACGGGAGCATGGATTTGCGCGTGGTAACGGGCTGCCACCAAACTGTTTTCGCCGGGCCCATAATCCTCCCCATCAGAATGATGTGGACGGAGTTCCCTTGGCCAAAGCAATCCACACGATGATACGGGTTCTGGATGAGAGCCGGTCGGTCGAATTCTACAGACAGGCCTTTGGCCTCGATATTGCCGAGCGTCTGGATTTCGAGACCTTCACGCTTGTCTATCTCCGGAATCCCGAGAGCGATTTCGAGGTGGAGTTGACCGTCAATAGGGGCAGGACGGAGCCTTACGCACCGGGCGATGGCTATGGTCACTTCGCCGTGTCGGTTTCCGATCTCGACGCCGAGCACGACCGCTTCGGTGCACTCGGTCTCAACCCGAAGAAGATCGTCGAGTTCAACCGCGACGGTGTGCTCCTGGCGCGTTTCTTCTTCGTCGAGGATCCCGACGGCTACAAGATCGAGGTTCTGCAGCGTCACGGTCGCTTCAAATAGGAGGAAATGCTGCCGCACCCTGGGAGGGGATGCGACGCCAGCCACAGCGCCGGGAGGCGCAACAGCAAGCAAGGGAGGAGAAGTTGGTCACAATCCATGAAGGCAGGCCGGGCCTGTCGCGCCGCGAGCTTCTGAAACGCGGCAGCATCGGCGCGTTGCTGGTCATTGCCGGCAACGCGGTCATCAGCCCCGAAAACGCGTGGGGTCTGGAAACCTCGGCGTTGAAACCGGAGACGATGGCGACGCTCATCCAGATGGCGCGCGACATCTACCCGCACGATCAACTGGCCGACAAATTCTATGCGGTCGCCGTGAAAAGCCACGACGAACAGGCGGGAAAGGATGCCAAGCACAAGGAACTGATCGAGGCCGGTATCGCCGATCTCGACAAGCGCGCCGGCGAGGGCGGCTATCGTGGTCTCGGCTGGGAGGAGGAGCGGGTCGCTGCGCTCAAGGCCATCGAGACGACGCCGTTCTTCCAGGCGGTACGCGGCGGGCTGGTTGTCAGCCTCTACAACCAGAAAGAAATCTGGCCGGTGTTCGGCTACGAGGGCGAGTCCTATTCGAAGGGCGGCTACATCAGCCGTGGCTTCGACGACATCGAGTGGCTCTGAAAAACCCCCTTCAATCAGCAGGAATTCATGGGAGGAAACCATGGCAGCACCATTCGACCTGAAGAATGATGGCGTGGTCGTCATCATCGGCTCGGGTGCCGGCGGCGGCACGCTCGGCAACGAACTTGCCCAGAAGGGCATCGACGTCGTCATCCTCGAAGCAGGAGCGCGCTACGAATATGACGACTTCGTCAACGACGAGTGGGACAGTTTCGCCCAGCTCGCCTGGAAGGACATGCGCACGACTTCGGGCGACTGGCGTGTCGCGAAGGACTTTCCCAACCTGCCGGCCTGGATCGTCAAGGCGGTGGGTGGAACCACCACGCATTGGGCCGGTGCCTCGCTGCGCCTGCAGGAACACGAATTCAAGACACTCACCACCTATGGCAAGGTCGAGGGCGCCAACCTGCTCGACTGGCCTGTCACCCTTGCTGAACTCGAACCATATTACGCCAAGGCCGAAGACAAGATGGGGGTGACGCGTACCAACGACATCCCAGGTCTGCCCGGCAACAACAACTTCAAGGTGCTGAAGGCCGGAGCCGACAAGCTCGGCTACAAGGAATGTCACACTGGTCGCATGGCGATCAATTCGCAGCAACGCGACGACCGCAATTCCTGCCAGCAGACCGGCTTCTGTTTCCAGGGCTGCAAGTGGGGCGCCAAATGGTCGACGCTCTACACTGAAATTCCCAAGGGCGAAGCGACGGGGCATCTGGAGGTGCGTCCCAATGCCATGGTCATCAAGATCAACCACGACGCGTCGGGCAAGGTGACTGGCGTCGTCTATGCCGACAAGGACGGCAAACTGCAGGAACAGAAGGCGCGTATCGTCGCCGTTGCCGGCAATTCGATCGAAAGTCCCCGCCTGCTGCTCAATTCGGAGTCGTCAAAATTTGCCCAGGGGCTTGCCAACTCCTCGGGGCAGGTGGGACGGAACTACATGCGCCACACCACCGGCTCGGTCTACGCCATCTTTGACAAGCCGGTGCACATGTATCGCGGCACCACGATGGCCGGCATCGTGCGTGACGAGGCACGCAATGATCCTTCGCGCGGTTTCGTTGGCGGCTATGAATTGGAAACACTGTCGCTCGGGCTGCCGTTCATGGCAGCCTTCCTCAATCCCGGCGGCTGGGGGCGGTCCTTCACCACAGCGCTCGACCACTACGATCACATGGCTGGCCTATGGATTGTCGGGGAGGACATGCCGCGCGCCGAAAACCGTGTGACGCTGCATGCTTCCGAGAAGGACACGCACGGCATGCCCGTGGCGAACGTGCATTTCGACGATCACCCCAACGACACGGCGATGCGCGACCATGCCTACAGGCAAGGAACGGCGATCTATGACGCAGTCGGCGCGACGCGCGTCTTCCCGACACCGCCTTATCCGTCCACGCACAATCTCGGCACCAACCGGATGAGCGAGAAGCCAGAGGACGGCGTCGTCAACAGGCATGGCCAGACGCATGACATCAAGAACCTGTTCGTATCGGACGGCAGCCAGTTCACCACCGGCGGTGCGGAGAATCCGACGCTGACCATCGTCACGCTGGCGATCCGGCAAGCCGACTATATCGCGAAGGAGATGGCCGCCAGGACGATCTGAAAACTGCCAGGCCTATTCGCGCGGAACGCCCATGGTGTTCCGCGCCTTTCGTTCAAGGTTCGCGGATCGTGCAGGTCGCCGCGCTGAAGGCGCCGTCAGGCTGGCGCATGACGATGTCGAAGGAAGCGTCGGTGGGGCCGTCGGCCGTCACCTGCGTCAGCGAGATGCCATTGCCGCCACTGGTGAATCCGCCGACAGGGCCAAGCCAGCTGATCTCGCCATTGTTGTCCATTTCGTAATTGTAGCCTTGCATCACAGGGCCGTAGGTCGGACCGCTATAGACGCGGCCCTTGATCTTGATATCGCCCAGGGAGACGAAGGCGCCGAGCAGGTAGACCTCGCAGCGGTAACTGCCGTCGGGCAAGGTGCCATCGACGATGGCAGCGTGCGCATTGCCGGTCGCAAGTCCAGCGGCCATGAAGGAAAACAAAAGGGTCAGGCAACGCATCATCGATTGGTCCGAATGCGGTCGGCGCATGCTTTGCACCATTTTTTCGACAAGATCGCAACATCGCCGAACGTGGCCCCTTGCACAAACTTCACCCCTGAAATCATATATTCTCGACAACTAATATTGCTGCGCTTTGGTCCACCCATGTTACCCTTTGGTTGGCCTTGGTGAGTCGGCCATATTTTCCGCGTCAAAACTTGATTTGGGGGCAGATCGAGGAAGACCTCGTCGGCGTGGGCCAGTTCCGCGCAGGCGGACGAATACAGCGTTTCTTCCGTGATCTCGGCGTTACTGGGCACATCGGGCAAGGGACGGGCCGGTGGAGACTTTTTTTGAAGACTACCAGAAGCGGCGCCTCGTCGAGCGAGTCGATATCCTGACGGCTATCAACATACTGAAATCGCAGGGTTATGACGACGACGAGATCATTACCGAGATCACCCGCGTCTTCTACGTCGATCTCGATGAATACAACGATCTGGTAAGAGCAGCCTGAGTTTCAGGATACGTCTTTCGGCTTACACCGGAAGATCTGAGAAAGCCTTCAGGACATCGTGCTACCGTAGCCTGTCCAGCGAGGGGGCATGCGGGCATGAAACATCTCATCCTCGTTCATGGCAGGGATATCAAGCCGGCCGGTTCGGCGCTGGCCGCCCTTGCCAGGCGCGCCATTGTCACCGGATTGCAGCGGGCGGGCAGGGGGGATGTCGCAAACGACATCCAAGGCGGCGCTATCAAGTTCACCAGCGCGTATTACGGCGATGTCACCAACCGCATCGAGGCGTCCTACGACACCAAGACCGCCGCATTGCTGACTGCGCAGAACGATCCGCGATACGATTACAAGCCGTGCTTTCCGGCGGCCGCATTAGACGACGCCTTTGATTTGACCGACGCGTTGCGGACTTTCAACAAGGCGAGCTATCGCCATGTCCTCGATATCGCCAAGGATTGGCGCTTTCTCGACGAGGCGATACATGCGGCTTCCATGTTCGGCGAGCTGTTCACCTTCGGCCTCGTCAACTCGCTGGTCGAAGTCTCGATCAAGTGGGACCTTGCCGTCTATCTCACATCGCAGCGTGTCGGCTCGGACATCCGCGCCCGGCTACAGGACATCCTGAAGCAGTCGTTGGCTGACGGCGATGACGTTTGCCTTGTCACCCACAGCATGGGCTGCATGGTCGCCTACGACGTGTTCTGGAAATACTCGTTCCGGTCCGAATACGAGGATCGGCGCGATGCTGCCGCGATCCCGGTCAGACTCTGGCTCACATTAGGCTGTCCGCTCGGCGAAATCGGCATCCAGCGCAATCTGCTCGACGCGGTGGCTCTGGAGGATGAAAAATATCCGCGCGACCAGTTCGTCGACTGGATCAATGTCCACGCAGAGGATGATTTCATCGCGCATGTGCAAAGCATGCGCTCGGCCTTTGCAGCCATGCGCACCAAGCGCTATTGCCGTTCGATCACCGACAGGAAGATCTACAATTGCTGGCATTATCGTGATGCGTCAGGTGGGCAACTCGTGTCCAACCCGCATGATCTCTATGGTTATCTGATGAACCAGGACACAGCCAGGATCATCGCCGGCTGGGCAGAGTGAACCGATGGCTTCGAAGAGACCTCAAAGTCCTCCGATCTCGCTTGTCGAACTGCGCAAACGCTGCCGCGACGCATCGCTCAGCGAGCAGGAGCTCACCGACTACTTCCTGCCGGATGAAGAAAACAGCAAGCCTTTCGCTCCCGCCTTAAAACTCAATGAGGCGCTGGTGGATGTTGGTCGCGCCAGGCCTGGCCCTGACGCAATCTCCAAACTCTACGCCGACGCAACGCGAGCACAGACACCGCTTCCGAAGAAGCCAAGGGTGCTGACGCAAACATTCCGCAGAGCGGCAAAAACCAAGCTGCTGGCGGAGGGCGACTCCTGGTTCAACCTGCCGGACTACATCTATCCAAAGACAGCAATCGACTTTCTGGGCAGCGACAACGATTTCGACGTCAGCAATATCGCGCTCTGGGGTGATGAGCTGGAAGCAATGGTCCGGGCGAAGCAATATCGCCAGCCGTTGCGCTCCGGCCTGTTCGGACATTTTCTCTTCTCGGGCGGCGGCAATGACGTGCTGGGCTCCATTCCCGCTTATGTTAAGCCTCGAAAATCCGGCGATACTGACCCAGCGCACGCGGCCGACTACGTCAAGGCGACGTTCCCGCAGAAGATCAGCCAGATGATGGGCTTCTATCGGTCGCTGGCCAATGATGCGCGCGACGCGACCGCAGGCCGTGTCGTGCTTTACGTGCATGGTTATGCCAATGCCATTCCGAAGAAGGGTGGACACTATCTCGGCGGTCCGTTCGAAACACTCGGCTTCGATCCGGTCGCTCATGCGCCGCTGTGCCGGGCAATCGTTGCCCAAATGGTCAAGCTGTTCAACGACGCCCTGCAGTCCTTCGCGCAGAGCACCGCACATGTCGTCTACAACGACCTCAGGCCTGCGATGACTGAGCGCGACTGGTATCGCGACGAAATCCACCCGAATGAAAGCGGTGCAAGAAAGATCGCCAGGATTTTTGCGGAATCCGTTCGTGCCAACACACCAGGCGTGTGATGGCGCCATCGCGCCCCTAGAGCGGAATGTTGTCGTGCTTCTTCCAGGGGTTCTGCAGGTCCTTGTTGCGCAACATCCTCAGCGCCCGCGCGACGCGGCGGCGTGTCGAGTGTGGCATGATGACCTCGTCGACGTAGCCGCGTTCCGCCGCCACGAAGGGTGACAGGAAGCGGTCCTCGTAGTGTTTGGTATGGGCTGCGATCTTCTCGGCGTCACCGATATCCTTGCGATAGATGATCTCGACGGCGCCCTTGGCGCCCATCACGGCAATCTGCGCTGTCGGCCAGGCGTAGTTCATGTCGCCGCGCAGATGTTTCGAGGCCATCACGTCGTAGGCGCCGCCGAAGGCCTTGCGGGTGATGACGGTCACCTTCGGCACGGTTGCTTCGGCATAGGCGAACAGCAGCTTGGCGCCGTGCTTGATCAGCCCGCCATATTCCTGGGCCGTACCGGGCAGGAAGCCAGGTACGTCGACAAAGGTGACGAGCGGAATGTTGAAACAATCACAGAAACGCACAAAGCGCGCCGCCTTGCGGGAAGCGTCGCTGTCGAGAACACCAGCCAGCACCATTGGCTGATTGGCGACGAAGCCCACGGTGCGTCCTTCGACACGGCCGAGGCCGGTGACGATGTTCTTGGCGAAGGAAGCCTGGATCTCGAAGAAGTCGCCTTCATCGACGGTTTTCAGGATCAGTTCCTTGATGTCGTAGGGCTTGTTGGCGTTGTCCGGGATCAGGCGGTCGAGCGACATGTCGTGCTCGGTCACTGACTGGTAGCACTCGACTTCCGGGATCTCGGCGGTGTTCGAGGCCGGCAGCAGGTCTACCAGCCGTCGCATCTGCAGCAACGCTTCAACGTCATTGTCGTAAGCGCCGTCGGCGATGGAGGATTTGGTCGTGTGCACGGAAGCGCCGCCGAGCTGTTCGGCCGTTACCGTTTCGTTGGTCACCGTCTTCACGACGTCCGGGCCGGTCACGAACATGTAGGACGTATCACGGACCATAAAGATGAAGTCGGTCATGGCGGGCGAATACACGTCGCCGCCGGCGCAGGGTCCCATGATCAGAGAGATCTGCGGAATGACCCCGGAAGCCAGCACATTGCGCTGGAAGATTTCTGCATAGCCGCCTAGCGCTGCCACGCCTTCCTGGATGCGCGCACCGCCGGCATCATACAGGCCGATGATCGGCGCGCGATTGCGCAACGCCATGTCCTGCACCTTCATCACCTTCTCGGCATGCGCCTCCGAAAGCGAGCCGCCGAAGACGGTGAAATCCTTGGCAAACAGATAGACCGGGCGGCCGTTGACCGTACCCCAGCCGGTGACGACGCCGTCGCCAGCGACCTTCGATTTTTCCATGCCGAAATCGGTGGAGCGATGTTCGACATACATGTCGAACTCCTCGAACGAGCCTTCATCGAGGAAGATTTCGATGCGCTCGCGCGCGGTCAGCTTGCCCTTGGCGTGCTGGGCGTCGATGCGTGCCTGACCGCCGCCCAGACGGGCGATGTCGCGCCGGCGCTCGAGTTCCTTCAGCACTTCCTTCATGGGGCGGCCTCCCTCAGATATTTAGTCCGCTTTTGGTATCGGCGCGGCGCGGAGAGCGCAAGCGGGGCTTTGATTTCGCGATGCAAACCCGTATTTCGCACGCTGCGCACAGTCGTTGACCGCTGCCGTTTCTCTCTGCAGAACGGTTGGACACACACACGCGATGCTGCAATGCAACATGCAGCTCTTGCATTTCTTCGCGAACTCCTCCATATGCCGCGTCATAGGCGCTCGGGCCGGGTCATTTCCGGCTTTCTCCCTGATTGAGACTGGTTGCGTCTGTTCCCCTTGCCCTGAGCAAGGCGGTGTAAGTCCCGCGGCAAGAGGCCGGCGGGCACGACAGCGCAGCCGAGCGGGCTTTTCGCCCGCCCGCCTTGTCGTCCCATTCCTGTTTCTGACGGCGGGTTGCGCCCCGCCGCCATTGCTGTTTGCGGCAAAAGCCGCATGAAAGAAGATTGTTTTGACCGAAGAAATCAACGCAGAGCCGACCGGTTTTGCCAAACTCGGAATTTCCGGCCAGCTCCTGAAAGCCACCGTTCTGGCGGGCTTCACGGAACCGAAGCCGATTCAGGAGCAAGCCATCCCCGCACAGCTTGCGGGCCGCGATATCCTGGGTATCGCCCAGACCGGCTCCGGCAAGACCGCTGCTTTTGCCCTGCCAATCCTGTCGCGCATCATCGCGCTCGGCACCAAGCGCCGGCCGAAGACGGCACGCGCCCTGATCCTGGCACCGACCCGCGAGCTGGCCGTCCAGATCGAAGAGACGATCAAGGTGCTCGCAAAAGGCGCGCACATCTCCACCGCACTTGTGCTGGGGGGCGTTTCGCGCTTCAGCCAGGTCAAGAAGATCGGTCCAGGCGTGGATTTCCTGATCGCGACGCCCGGCCGCCTGATGGATCTGGTGCGCGAGAAGGACGTCATCCTGTCGGAGACCACCTGGCTGGTGCTCGACGAAGCCGACCGCATGCTCGACATGGGCTTCATCAACGACGTCAAGCGCATCGCCAAGGCCACACACCCGGCGCGGCAGACCGCGCTGTTCTCGGCCACCATGCCGGCCGAAATCGAACAGCTGACACAAAGCCTGCTGCGCGATCCGGTCCGAGTGGAAGTGGCGCCGCAGGGCACCACGGCCGCCGAGATCGTGCAGAGCGTCGTGCTCGCCCGCACCAAGCAGAAGCGCAAGGTTCTTTCGGACATGCTGGCCGACGAGGCCATGAGCTCGGTGATCGTGTTCGCACGCACCAAGCACGGTGCCGATCGAGTCACCAAGGATCTCGAGCGGGACGGCTTCGAGGCTGCCGTCATCCACGGCAACAAGAGCCAGAACGCCCGCCAGAAAGCTTTGAACGGGTTCCGCGACGGCTCGGTTCGCATTCTGGTCGCCACCGACATCGCCGCGCGCGGCATCGACGTGCCCGGCATCAGCCATGTCGTTAATTTCGACCTGCCGGATGAAGCCGAAAGCTACGTTCACCGCATCGGCCGCACCGGTCGCAATGGCCGCGACGGCATCGCCATCACGTTGGTCGATCCGTCCGAGAACAGCAAGCTGCGCCAGGTCGAACGCATCATCCGCATGAAGTTGCCGGTGATCGCCGACCATCTCGGCCAGCCCGATCCGGTCCGCGAGCCGCGTCCGCAGGGTGAGCGCAATTTTGCCCCGGCAAACGATGGCGCGCGTGAGGATCGTGGCCAGCGCCGTGACGGCCGGCCGCGCAATGACGGCTTCGGCAAGAAGCGTTTTGGCGGCAAGCCGCAGGGTGGTCGCCCGTTTTCCGGCAAGTCGGATGGCGAACACAGCGCCCAGGGTGAACGCAACCAGGGTGGCGATCGTCCCTTCAAGGCCAAGCCGAGTGGCGAGCGCCACTTCCACGGCAAGCCCAAGGGCGACCGTCCGTTTGGCGACAAGCCGCATGGCGAGCGCAAACCGGAGGGCGGCAAGCCGTTCCGCAACAAGCGCCGCTTCAATCGCAAGCCGGCTGCGCGGGCCGCTTGATCAACAGAATGGGGCCGTCCGGTTGGGATCGGCCCCATTTTTTGTTGGGTATCATCTGATCCATGACCGTTTCCCTGCATCGGCTGGGTTTGCAAGACATGGCTCGTGTCGCTGTCGTTTTGCGCCAGGCGTTCGATGAACGGCTGCCATGGCTGGCGGGAATTCACACGCCGCAGGAAGACCGGCTTTTCTTCGAAAATCATGTCTATGCCAGCTGCGAGGTCTGGGGTGCCCTCGACGCTGATATCGTCGGCTTCATCGCCTTCCGCGAAGGGTGGGTGGATCAGCTCTATGTGCTGCCGGGATATCAGAATCGAGGCATCGGTGCGGTTCTGCTCGGTGCGGCGAAAGCAACCTGGCCGACGTTACAGCTCTGGACGTTCCAGAAAAACATGGCTGCGCGCCACTTCTACGAGAAGCATGGCTTCACGGCTATCCGGGAGACCGACGGTCGCGACAATGAAGAACGCGAGCCCGACATCCTCTATCTGTGGCAGCCACAGGCCAGGTTGGAGAGCTGACGCTCAACCCTGCGATGGCGCGAAACGCGCGACCAGCTCGTGGCTTTCGGCAGCATAGACGAAACGCACCTGCGTGACCGGGCGCTCGGCATTCCAGGTTCGGCGTTCCACGACAAGGCAGGGCGAACCGGCCGCGATGTCGAGCGCCGAGGCAATGGCCGCGTCGGCGGCCATGGCGCGGATACGGTGCTCGGCTGCATTCCACGGAACGTGCCCGACCAGCCAGGGATTCGGACTGATCTCCAGGAACTCTTCGTCTTCTGCCTCCGGAACGGCGTTCAGGTTGATGAGCCTCTTTTCCTGGCAGAACGGCCGTTTGCCGGCGAAGTGCCGGCATTCCACCGCCAGCACCGGTCCCGCCGCGTCAAGGCCGAGCAGTTCTCGATCCTCGGTGGTGGAGCGGCGCTTGAGGCGCGAGACACGTTCGAAGTGATAGGGCAGGCCGGTCGCCTCGACTTCGGTCCGGATATCATGGATTTCGAGGATCGCGGCCTGGGAATGCGGCTGGCGCACGAAACTGCCCGAACGGCGGCGGCGTTCGATCAGGCCGGCCTTGGCAAGCTGCGACAGCGCCTTGTTCACCGTCATGCGCGAGCAGTTGTACTCGGCGGTCAGTTCATGTTCGAAAGGAATGCGATGACCTGGCGCCCACACGCCGGACAGGATCTTCTCGCTGATGTCGGACAGGATGCGCTGATGAAGCGATGCCGGTTCCGCTGTCGTGCTCATCAGCCTGTCATTCTCCGCTTTTCGAATCCCCGCAGCCTTTAGCCGGCCGACAACCGCATCATCACCGTCCGGAAGCGTTCGGCAATGGGTTCGCGCGCGAAATGGCGGCCATTTTCCACCAGCTTGCGGCCATGCACCCACGCGCAGTCGACGCGCGTACCGCCAGCGAAGATCCAGGTGTCGAGGATCGCGTTGCCGGATTTTCCGGCCAGCGAGGGGTGGTTGGCATCGAGTGAAACGAAATCGGCCGGTGCGCCGGCCGCAAGGCCGGCTGCTTCAACGCCGAGAGCCACGTTTCCACCCTTAAGGGACTGCGTGAACAGGTTTTCGCCGTTGGACTGGCCGGGCGCCGCCAGCACGTTGCGGGCACGGTGGAAAATGCGCTGCGAATATTCGAGCTGGCGCAGTTCGTCTGCGACCCCGATCAACACGTTGGAGTCCGAACCGACCCCGTAACGGCCGCCATGGCTCGAAAACAGCGGGGCGGAGAAGGTACCGTCCCCAAGATTGGCTTCGGTGATCGGGCACAGGCCGGCGATCGCGCCGGACTTTGCCATGGCGATCGTCTCATCATCCGTCATGTGGGTGGCGTGGATAAGGCACCAGCGGTGGTCGACGGCCTGGTTCTCCAGCAGCCATTCCACCGGCCGTTTGCCGGACCAGACGACACAATCCTCCACCTCTTTCACCTGTTCGGCGATGTGGATGTGGACCGGCGCCTCTGGCGCGAGCCCGGCGACAACCGACAATTCTTCCGGCGTGGCAGCGCGCAGACTGTGTGGCGCGACACCGACGACTGCACGGTCTAGTCCGGCCACTGCTTGCTTCGATTTCTCGAGAAGCCTTGAGAACCCGTTCAGATCATTGATGAAGCGGCGCTGGCCCTCGTTCGGTGCGCCGCCGCCGAAGCCCGAATGCGCATAGAACACCGGCAGCAGTGTGAGTCCAATGCCGGTCGCCTTGGCCGCAGCCGCGATGCGCTCGGCCATTTCGGCGATGTTGGCGTAAGGCCTGCCGTCCCGATCGTGATGCAGATAGTGGAATTCGCCGACCCGCGAAAATCCGGCCTCAACCATCTCGACATAGAGTTGAGCGGCGACTGCCTCGACGTCTTCTGGCGTCATCGACAGGGCGAAGCGATACATCACCTCGCGCCAGCTCCAGAATGAATCAGCGCCGGGGCCACGCGTTTCGGCAAGACCTGCCATGCCGCGCTGGAAGGCGTGGCTGTGCAGGTTGGGCATGCCAGGAACAATGATGGCGTGCCGTTCGTCGCCGGGTTGAATGAAGGCATCGGCTTCAACGGAAATCAGCGCGCCATTGGCGACTGCGAGACGCACATTCTTGCGCCAGCCGTCGTTCAGAAAAGCCTGTTCCGCAAAAATCGCCGTCACGCCTTCGTCCTCCGCTTGCCGTAACCTGCGCGACATTAACACTTGCGTCGCGTCTTAATATGTATATACATAATTTCGACAGAGTGAAGCGGAAAAAGGCTATGGCTGAGGAGGAGAAAGGCCGGGCAGGGGCAAGCCGCATCTGGCGCAATGCGCGCCTGGCGACGCTGGCTGAAAATGCTGCCGGTCTTGGTGAAATCGAGCATGGCGCCATCGTGGCGATCGATGGCCGTATTGTCTATGCAGGCCCCGAAAAGGACATGCCGGCTGCGCCGGTGGGTGCCGAGGTCATTGACTGCGAAGGTCGCTGGATCACGCCCGGCCTGATCGACTGCCACACGCATCTGGTTCACGCCGGCAATCGAGCCAACGAGTTCGAAATGCGGCTGGCCGGCGCTACCTATGAAGAGGTCGCGCGTGCCGGTGGCGGCATCGTCTCGTCGGTTAAGGCACTGCGCGCAGCGAGCGAAGATGAACTCGTTGCCCAGACGCTGCCGCGTCTCGATGCGTTGATGGCCGAAGGCGTCACCACGATCGAAGTGAAATCGGGTTATGGCCTCGATCTCGACAATGAGAAAAAGTCCTTGAGGGCTGCACGTCGCCTCGGTGTCGAGCGCCCGGTCACGGTGCGCACGACCTTTCTGGGCGCCCATGCCCTGCCGCCGGAAGCCAACGGTGACAAGGATGCCTATATCGACCTGGTGGCAAAGTCGATGCTGCCGGCCATTGCCGCTGAAGGGCTTGCGGATGCGGTCGACGGCTTCTGCGAAGGCATTGCCTTCTCTCCCGAACAGATCGCGCGCGTCTTTGATGCAGCGAAGGCGGCTGGCCTGCCAGTGAAGCTGCATGCAGACCAGCTTTCCAATCTGAACGGCGCCGCACTTGCCGCAAGCTATGGCGCGCTGTCGACCGATCACCTCGAATACACCGATGAGGCTGGCGCTGCAGCGATGGCGAAGGCCGGCACCGTCGCCGGTATCCTGCCCGGCGCCTACTATTTCATCCGTGAGACCCGGAAGCCGCCGATCGCGCTGTTTCGTCAGTACGGCGTGAAGATGGCGGTGGCCACCGACAACAATCCCGGCACCTCGCCGCTGACCTCGCTGCTGTTCACCATGAACATGGCGGCAACACTGTTCGCCATGACCGTGCAGGAGTGCATCGCCGGCACGACCCGCGAGGCAGCGCGCGCGCTCGGATTGCTTGGCGAGACCGGCACGCTGGAAGCCGGGAAATGGGCCGACCTCGCCATCTGGGACATCGAGCGGCCGGCAGAACTTGTTTATCGCATGGGCTTCAATCCGCTCCATGCCCGTATCTGGAGGGGACAATGACTGAACTCGTATTGAAGCCCGGCAATGCCACGCTGGCTGACTGGCGTGCCATCTATCGTGGTGCCACGCCGGCACTCGACCCTGCGTGCAAAGCGGCGATCGAAGCCAGCGCCAAGGCCGTTGAACGCATCGTCGCCAAGGGTGAACCGGTCTACGGCATCAACACCGGCTTCGGCAAACTCGCCAGCGTCCGCATTCCCGCCGCCGATCTCGAAACGCTCCAGCGCAACATTGTATTGTCGCATGCCGCTGGCGTTGGCGAGCCCATGCCGGTTGCAGTGGCGCGCCTGATGATGGCGCTGAAGATGGCAAGCCTGGCGCAGGGTGCCTCGGGTGTGCGGCAGCAGACCATCGACCTTCTGCAGAAGATGCTGGCAAACGACGTCATTCCGGTCGTGCCGGCTCAGGGCTCCGTCGGCGCTTCCGGCGATCTTGCCCCGCTTTCTCACATGACCGCGGTGATGATCGGTGTCGGCGAGTGCTTCACTCCGCATGGCCGTGTGCCGGCCAGGGTCGCCTTCGCATCGCATGGGCTGGAGCCGGTGACACTGGGCGCCAAGGAAGGCCTGGCCCTGCTCAACGGGACGCAGTTCTCGACGGCCTATGCTCTGGCCGGCCTGTTCGAAGCCGAGGTACTTTACCAGTCGGCTCTGGTCGCCGGTGCTTTGTCGACCGATGCCGCCAAGGGCTCCGACGCGCCGTTCGACCCGCGCATTCATCTGTTGCGCAAGCATCGCGGCCAGATCGAAACGGCCGACGCCTTGCGCAGCCTGATGGCCGGCAGCGCCATCCGCGAATCCCATCGTGTCGGCGACGAACGTGTTCAGGATCCGTACTGCCTGCGCTGCCAGCCGCAGGTGATGGGTGCTGCTCTGGACGTGTTGCGCAAGGCCGCCGACACGCTGCAGACCGAGGCCAATGGCGTTACCGACAACCCACTGATCTTCGCCGAGGACGACACCGCGCTTTCGGGCGGTAACTTCCACGCCGAGCCGGTGGCGTTCGCCGCCGACATGATCGCGCTTGCCGTCTGCGAGATCGGCTCGCTGTCGGAACGGCGCATCGCCATGCTGGTCGATCCGGCACTTTCGGGCATGCCGGCTTTCCTCACGCCGAAGCCCGGGCTCAATTCCGGCTTCATGATCCCGCAGGTGACGGCAGCTGCGCTTGTTTCGGAAAACAAGCAGAAGGCTTATCCGGCTTCGGTCGACTCCATCCCGACCTCCGCCAACCAGGAAGACCACGTTTCGATGGCCGCACATGGCGCGCGCCGTCTCATCGGCATGATCGAGAATGCCACCGCCGTCATCGGCATCGAGTTGCTCGCGGCGGCGCAGGGCTGCGATTTCCATCAGCCGCTGGCCTCGAGCCAGCCGCTCGAGGCGGTCCGCAAGGTGCTACGGGCGCAGGTGCCGCATCTCGACGACGACCGTCATTTCCATCCAGACATGGAAAAGGCGATCGCCCTGGTGCGTGACGGTTCGCTCGCCAAGGCGGCGGAGGCGGTCAAACTGCCGGCTGTCAGCGGGGCTGCCGCATGACCCAGCCTGCATGGCTCGAGGTCCAGCGCGGCGATGCGCCGCTGCTGGTCAGCATTCCGCACACCGGTCTCGACCTGGCCGGGCTCGACGATCGTTTCGTTTCGCCCTGGCTGGCCCGCCGCGATGCCGACTGGTGGATCGAAAAGCTCTATGACTTCGCGGCCGATCTCGGTGCGACCGTCGTGCGCACCGGCATCTCGCGTTCCGTCATCGACGTGAACCGCGATCCGTCGGGGGTTTCGCTGTATCCGGGCCAGGCCACGACCGAGCTTTGCCCGACGACGACTTTTGATGGCGAGCCGCTCTATAAGGCGGGACGAGAACCGAACGCCGACGATGTCGCCGAGCGCCGTAAAACCTACTTCGAACCCTACCACGTGGCGCTGGAATCCGAGATCACCCGGCTACGCGGTCTGCACGGCAAGATTGTGCTCTATGATTGCCACTCGATCCGTTCGGTCATTCCCCGGCTGTTCGAGGGGAGGCTGCCGCTGTTCAACCTCGGCACCAATTCCGGCAAGAGCACGGACCCTGAACTGGAGAAGCAGGTGGCCGACATCATGGCTGCGACTGGGCGCCCCTTTGTGGTCAACGGCCGCTTCAAAGGTGGCTGGATCACGCGTCATCACGGCAAGCCTGAAGACGGCGTCCACGCCCTGCAGATGGAGCTTTCCTGCCGTGGTTACATGCTGGAGCCTGAGGGCAGGGTGGATCAGGCGAACTGGCCGAGCCGCTACGACCCGGATTTTGCTGCGCCGATGCGCAAGACACTGACCGAGATACTGACGACCGCACTCAACTGGGCGAAGGCCTGATTTTCGAGGGAGCATTCGCATGACCCAACACACACGTATCGATAATTCCCGCACCATTCGCGCCGCAACCGGTACCGATCTGACCGCAAAGAGCTGGCTGACCGAAGCGCCGCTGCGCATGCTGATGAACAACCTTGATCCGATCGTTGCCGAAAAGCCGGGCGAACTTGTTGTCTATGGCGGCATCGGCCGCGCGGCACGCGACTGGCAAAGCTTCGACCGTATCGTCGGCGCGTTGCGCAATCTGGAAGCCGACGAGACACTGCTGGTGCAGTCGGGCAAGCCGGTGGGTGTCTTCAAGACGCACAAGGATGCGCCGCGCGTCCTGCTCGCCAACTCCAACCTGGTGCCGCATTGGGCTACCTGGGACCACTTCAACGAGCTCGATAAGAAGGGCCTGATGATGTACGGCCAGATGACGGCCGGTTCCTGGATCTATATCGGCTCGCAGGGCATCGTTCAGGGCACCTACGAGACCTTCGTCGAAATGGGGCGCCAGCATTACAATGGCGACCTGTCCGGCCGCTGGATCCTGACCGCGGGCCTGGGTGGCATGGGTGGCGCGCAGCCGCTGGCCGCGACCATGGCAGGAGCCTCTTGCCTCGCCGTCGAATGCCAGGCTTCGCGTATCGAGATGCGCCTGAAGACCGGCTATGTCGACGTGCAGGCCAAAGATCTTGATGACGCGCTGGCGATCCTCGACAAGGCCGGCAAGGAGAAGAAGGCCATTTCGGTTGCTCTGCTCGGCAATGCGGCAGATATCTTTCCGGAACTGGTTCGCCGCGGTGTGAAGCCCGATGCGGTCACCGACCAGACTTCAGCGCATGACCCGGTCAATGGCTATTTGCCCCAGGGCTGGACCGTCGCGGAATGGGAAGAAAAGCGGGAGCGCGATCCCAAGACCGTTGCCAAAGAAGCGAAGAAGTCGATGGCCGTTCACGTCAAGGCGATGCTCGACTTTCACAAGATGGGCATTCCGACCGTCGACTACGGCAACAACATCCGCCAGATGGCGCTGGAAGAGGGCGTCGAGAACGCCTTCGATTTCCCAGGCTTCGTGCCGGCCTACATCCGTCCGCTGTTCTGCCGCGGCATCGGTCCGTTCCGCTGGGCAGCACTCTCGGGCGACCCGGAAGACATCTACAAGACCGACGCCAAGGTGAAGGAGCTCTTGCCCGACAACAAGCACCTGCATAACTGGCTCGACATGGCGCAGAAGCGCATCAAGTTCCAGGGCCTGCCGGCGCGCATCTGCTGGGTCGGCCTCGGCGACCGCCATCGTCTTGGCCTCGCCTTCAACGAAATGGTCGCCAAGGGCGAGCTGAAGGCGCCCGTCGTCATCGGCCGCGACCATCTCGATTCCGGCTCGGTCGCTTCGCCGAACCGCGAAACCGAAGCGATGAAGGATGGCTCGGACGCCGTGTCCGACTGGCCGCTGCTCAACGCCTTGCTCAACACGGCTTCGGGCGCCACCTGGGTGTCGTTGCACCATGGTGGCGGCGTCGGCATGGGCTTCTCGCAGCATTCCGGCATGGTCATCGTTTGCGATGGCACCGAGGATGCGGCACGCCGTCTCGAGCGCGTGTTGTGGAACGATCCTGCAACCGGCGTGATGCGCCATGCCGATGCCGGCTACGACATCGCCATCGAGTGCGCGAAGCAGCATCAGCTCAACCTGCCGGGCATTCTCGGCTAGGTGATGCGTATCCTCCGCGCCAGCGACTATCGATCCATGCCGTGGAAGAACGGCGGCGGGACGACGACCGAGATCGTCGTCTCGCCGGCCGGTGCCGGACTGGATGATTTCGACTGGCGCATCTCCATGGCGCGGGTCGAGGCCGGAGGGCCCTTTTCCATTTTTTCCGGCATCGACCGCACGCTTTCCATCCTCGAAGGCGAGGGCATCACGCTCTCCATCGCTGGCCACGAAACCGTCGAGCTGACGCGTGCCAGCGAGCCGTTGTTCTTTCTCGCCGATGCCGCGACCGAAGCGACATTGCCGGCGGGGCCCATCACCGACCTCAATGTGATGACCCGTCGTGGCCGTGTGCGCCACACGGTGCGCCGCCTGTCGCTGTCTGAGCCGCTGGACTTCACCACACAAGCCACTGTCACGCTCGTCTTCTGCGATGAAGGCGTTCTTCAGATAGGCGAATCGCCAGCACTCGCACTTGGCGCTCGCGATACATTGTGGCTCGACGGGGCGGGACAGACCTTGTCACTCCGTCCTCTGGCGCATGCCACACTTTTCCTGATCTCCATCCAAAACGATTAAAAGCTGTCTCCAAGCGTTATCGAACCTGACCCGAAATATCGGGCAGGGCGGTTGCGCCATCACGAAATTGCCGGAATCCTTGCCATTCGCTGCTTCCCGTTGTGAGCATGAGCGCGAGTATCACGGTTGCCGGCAAGGCAACGTCCGCTAATCTTGACGGGAAGACTGGACAAGCTCGTTCGACCCGCTTTGCTATGCAATCAATCACCTGTAAATCGATGTCAGACACCGGGGACGATGCGGTCGCGCCGCGACCGGTCCCCACCGCACGGATTGCTTGATGAATATTCAGACCAGCCCCGCCGAGATCCGGACCGCACAGCGCGTTTCCCCGCCACAGCGGAAGAGCCGATCCGGTCACAGTTTCTGCCTGAAGACCGGTTGCGGGCACTGGGTGAAAGCCTCGCCAGAGGCGACGTCTCCGATCTTGCCGGCCTGCAACCCTTCGATTTCCAGAAGCGCATCCGCGAAAGCGCCAAGAAGATCCTTGAGGTCTACAAACTGACCAACGCCGCCCAGGCAAGGGGCGAAACGGTTACGCCAGCCGCACAGTGGCTTCTCGACAACAATTATCTGGTCGAGGAGACGATCTATCAGATCAAGCGAGACCTGCCGCGCCGCTTCTACAGGCAATTGCCGACTCTGAAGCTCTCAGACAGCGTCAGCGTGCCGCGCGCCCTGGCGCTGGCGTGGGCTTATGTCGCCCATTCGGACAGTTCTGTCTCGGCGCAGATGTTCAAGGCGATCGTCGAGGGCTTCCAGTCGGTCGAACCGATGAAGATCGGCGAGATCTGGGCCTTGCCATCGCTGCTGCGTTTCGTGCTGATCGAGAACCTTCGCCGGCTCGCCGTTCGGGTCAATCGCTCGCGGGACCTGCGCCTCATCGCCAACGACGTCGCCGACCGCGTGCTGGCCGCCGGTGACAGTGCTGACCGGCAGGCGATCCTGGACAAATACCAGGCCCAGGCTGCCGACACCTCGTTTGCAACCCAGCTTCTCTACCGCCTGCGCGACGGCTCGCAGAATGCCGGCAGGGCGCTCGAATGGCTGGAAGCAGAACTGGAAAAGTCCGGCACCGACGCTGAAAAAATCACTATTGCCGAGCATCAGACCCTGTCGAGCGGCAACGTCACCACCGGCAACATCATCCGCGGCCTCCGGCTGATCAACGACGTCGACTGGACGATCTGGTTCGAAGGCGTCAGCCGCATCGATGCGCTGTTGCGTGAACGGACCAATTTCAGCGAGCTCGATTTCCCTTCAAGGGATCAATACCGCACCGAGATCGAGGATCTCGCCAAACGTTCGAAGCAGTCCGAATACCGCGTCGCCGAACAGGCAACCGACATGGCGGCGGCGGCCAAGGAAGCCGCGGGCGAATCTGCGGATGCTGCCGACGGCACCGACATCGGCTTCTTCCTCGTTGGCTCGCGCCGGCCCGAACTCGAAAAGGCGATAGGCTATTCGCCAAGCCTGGCGCGCAGTTTCCTGCGCGCTTTCCGCAAGACCGGATGGCTGGGCATCGTACTGCCTGTCTTCCTGCTGACGGCGCTTCTGCTGTGGTTGTCGGGCAGCGCGTTGGCAGCGCTGGGACTGCCGCTATGGGGCATAACGCTGATGCTGGTGCTGTTCGCGGTGCCGGCGAGCGAAGGTGCGCTGGCGTTTTTCAACACCGTCTTCCTCCTGTTCCTCAAGCCGACACGTCTCGTCGGCTATGAGTACAAGGACGGCATTCCGGCTGAGGCGCGAACCCTTGTCGTCGTGCCATCGCTGATCGGCTCACGCGACGATGTCGAGGAAAATGTCCGCAACATCGAAGTGCACCACCTCGCCAACATGTCGGGTGAACTTCATTTCGCGCTGCTGTCGGATTGGCCGGACAGCAGATCGGAGATCAGCACGAACGATACGGAAATCCTGGAATTTGCCCGCAGTCAGATCGCGGAACTCAACCAGCGTTATCCGACCGAGGGTGCTCCGCGTTTCTACCTGCTGCACCGCCGCCGCCTCTACAACCCTGCACAGGGTCGCTGGATGGGCTGGGAGCGCAAGCGCGGCAAACTGCACGAACTGAACCTTTTGCTGCGTGGCGACAAGGACACCACCTTCCTACCGTTGGAAACGCCGCTGCCTGAAAACGTCGTGCATGTCATGACGCTGGACGCCGACACCCGCACGACGCGCGATGCCGTTTCGAAACTGATCGGCAAGATGTGCCACCCGATGAACAAGCCGCATTTCGATGCGGAGAAGCGCAGGGTCACGGCCGGCTACGCGATCATGCAGCCGCGCATCACGCCTTCTCTCACCACGGGCGACGAAGCGTCGTTCTTCCAGCGCGTGTTCTCGGCCAATCGCGGTCTCGATCCCTATGTCTTCGCCGTTTCCGATCTCTATCAGGACGTGTTCGGCGACGGTTCCTTCACCGGAAAGGGCCTCTACCATGTCGACGCCTTCGAGGCGGCCCTCAAGGGGCGTATCGAAGACAACACCGTGCTCAGTCACGATCTGCTCGAGGGCGCTTTGGCCCGCTCGGCACTCGTCACGGATGTGGAACTGGTCGAGGATTATCCGACCCGCTATTGGGTCGACGCTTCACGCACCCATCGCTGGGCCCGTGGTGACTGGCAGCTGCTGAGCTTCATCTTTGATCCACGCTCGGGCGTTCCGGCGCTATCGCGCTGGAAGATGATCGACAATCTGCGTCGTTCGCTGACCCCGATCTTCTGGGTGATGGCAGCGATCGCTGGCTGGACGCTGCTGCCCTTCACACAGGCCGCCCAGTGGCAGGGTCTGCTGATCCTGACTTTGTTCATGGCGCCCACCTTCGACATCGTCAACGCGATCATCCCCAAGAACAGCGATGCCACGCCGCGCGGTCATTTCTCCGCGCTCGTGCATGACATCGCCTTCGGTACTGCGATGGTGGCGCTGAAGATCGTGCTGATGGCGCACCAGGCCTGGATGATGGGAGATGCCATCATCCGCACGCTCTATCGTCTCTTCGTCAGCCGCAAGAACCTGCTCGAATGGCGCACTGCCTCGCAGGCGCATCAGGGTAGCGGCAACGACATCGGCTCCTATTATTCCATGATGTATGGTGCCGTGATCATCGGCGCCGTCGGGCTCGCCATCCCGGTTCTCGATGATTCCACCGGCGCGTTCGTCGCCTTTGCCTTCGCGCTGTTCTGGATCGGATCGCCGGCATTCGCCTGGCTGGTCAGCCGCTCGGCCGAAACGGAAGACAGGCTGCACCTGCTGCCGCAGGATGTGCATGCGCTGCGTATCGCCGCCCGCCGCACCTGGCATTACTTCGAGAATTTCGTCACGGCTGAACAGAACCATCTGCCGCCGGACAATTTCCAGGAAAACCCGAAGCCGGTCGTCGCCTCGCGCACCTCGCCCACCAACATCGGCGTCTACCTGCTGTCGGTCGTCTCGGCGCGCGATTTCGGCTGGATCAGTCTTTCGGAAGCGATCGCGCGCATCGATGCCACCATGTCGACCATCGAGCGCATGGAGCGCAGCCGTGGCCATCTCTACAACTGGTACGAGACGACGACGCTCAATCCGCTGCGCCCGACCTACATCTCAGCGGTCGACAGCGGCAATCTGGCCGGCCATCTGGTCACGGTCGCCGCGACCTGCACCGAATGGGCCGAGGCACCATCCGTGCACCTGCATGGCGACGTCGAAGGCGTGCTGGACACCGTCGCAATCCTGGACGAAAGCCTCGACGAATTGCCGGATGACCGCCGTCAGCTCAGGCCGTTGCGTCAACGTCTCGCCGATCGGCTGGATGGCATGCGCCGCGCCGTGCGCACGATCAAGGCACAGCCGGAGATGGCCCTGGCTCGCACCGTCAACCTGACGGTGCTCGCAGGGGAGATCCGCAAGCTCGCCGCAGCCATCCACGCCGAGGCCAAGTCGACCGCCAGCGACATCATCGTCGACTGGGCCGCACGGCTGGAAGCCACCTGCGAGGCGCATGTGCAGGATGCCCAGGCCGACGAAAAGTCGGTCCAGGCCATGCGTGCCAAGCTGCTCGAACTGCACGAACGCACCCGCCGCTACGCCTTCGAGATGGAATTCGGCTTCCTGTTGCGGCAGGACCGCAAGCTGCTGTCGATCGGCTACCGCGTCGAGGAGCGCCAGCTTGACGAGGCCTGCTACGACCTGCTCGCTTCCGAATGTCGCCTGACCAGCCTGTTCGCCATCGCCAAGGGCGACCTGCCGACCGAACACTGGTTCCGCCTGGGCCGCCCGATCGTCGAGATCGGTTTCCGGGGCGCGCTGATGTCCTGGTCCGGCTCGATGTTCGAATATCTGATGCCACCATTGGTGATGAAGGAGCCGCAGGGCTCGATCCTCAACCAGACCAGCCAGCTCATCATCAAGCGACAGATCCAGTATGGCCGCTCGAAGGGAGTGCCGTGGGGCATCTCCGAAGCCGCATACAATGCCCGGGACCGCGAGATGAACTATCAGTACACCAACTTTGGTGTGCCTGGCCTCGGTCTCAAGCGTGGTCTCGGCCAGAACACGGTCATCGCTCCTTATGCGACCATCCTCAGCGCGCAGTTTCTGCCGCGCGAGGCCGTTGCCAATCTGAAACGCCTCAAGGAGATCGGGGCACTTGGCCGCCACGGCTACTACGATGCCGTCGACTTCACGCCGCAGCGCGTACCGGAAGGCGCGACCTGCGCGGTCGTGCAGAACTACTTCGCACACCATTCCGGCATGTCGATCGCGGCCATCGCCGATGCCGTCTTCGAAGGACGCCTGCGTGATCGCTTTCACAGCGACCCGGTGATCGAGTCCGCCGAACTGCTGCTGCAGGAGAAGGCGCCGCGCGAGATTCCGGCCGACACGGTGCGCACCGACGCGGAGGAACAGGCTGTCGCCGACGAGACCGAGGCGCAGACCCCCGACATGCGCGTGGTGCTGGATCCGGCCTGGGCGCTGCGCGCCACCAACCTGATGTCGAATGGTCGCTACTCCGTCATGGTGACGGCGACCGGTTCGGGCTACTCGCGCTGGGGCGACTTTGCCGTCACCCGCTGGCAGCCGGATCCGGTCGAGGACCGGCTGGGCTCCTACATCTTCCTGCGCGACGCCGACACCGGCGACTGGTGGTCGGCGACGGTCGAGCCGAAGCGTGCGCCGGGTGAAACCGCGCAGGCACAGTTCTCGGACGACAAGGCGACCTTCATCAAGACCGTGCACTCGTTGCGCTCTGAGGTTGAATGCATCGTCATTTCGGAAGGCAATGGCGAGGGCAGGCGGGTCACGCTCTACAACGATGGTGCCACCGACCGGCATATCGAGGTGACCTCGTTCGCCGAACTGGTGCTTGGTCAGGAGGCAGCGGACTATGCGCATCCTGCCTTCTCCAAGATGTTCATCGAGACCGAGATCGCACCGAACAACAACGCCATCTTCGCAACGCGCCGCAAGCGTGATGCCGGAGATCCGGACATCGCGGCGGCGCATTTCGTCACCGATCCGTCCGGGCTTGCCCGCGATGGCGAGGCCGAGACCGATCGCCGTGCCTTCATTGGCCGCGGCCGCACCATAGCCGATGCCGCTGCTTTCGATCCGGGTGCTCGACTGGAGGGCCATGCCGGGTTCACGCTGGATCCCGTTGCAGCGCTGCGGCGTCGAGTGCGGGTACCGGCGAACAAGAAGATATCGCTCACGTTCTGGACCGTCACTGGGGCCAGCCGTACGGAGCTGGACGAGGCGATCGCGCGGCTTGACCATGCCGAGAGTTTCGCCCGCCAGTCGATGCTGGCCTGGACCCGCTCGCAGGTGCAGACCCGCCATATGGGCTTGAGCCTGACGGATGCTTCCAACGTGCAGAAGCTCGCGCGTTATCTGATCTATCCGGATCCGTTCCTGCGTCTGCCCTCCGACGCGATCGCGCCGGGGCTCGGTCGCCAGTCGAGCCTGTGGCCGACCAGTATCTCGGGTGACTTCCCGATCTTTGCCGTGCGTATCGGCGACGTTGCCGATCTGGAGATCGTTGCCGAGGCACTGCGCTTCCAGGAATACATGCGGGCACGCGGCATGACCGCGGATCTCGTCATCGTCAACGAGCAGGCATCGTCCTATGTGCAGGACCTGCAGCAGGCGATCGATGCGCTGTGCGAGAACAGCCGCCTGCGCGGCAATGAGTTCGGTTCGCGTCAGCACATCTTCGCGGTACGCCGCGATCTGATGGACGAGACCACCTACAAGACGCTGCTCGCTGTCGCGCGCGTGGTGCTGCATACCCGCAACGGCACGATCTTCGACCAGATCGAGCGCGCCGAGACCGCGGCGATCCAGGCGCGCGACGCGTTGCATCCCGGTGGCGCCGTAGCGCTTCGCGAGGTGCCTGTGCCGGCATTGCGCAAACCGACCAAAAAGGAAGCTGCGACAGCTGCTGATGGCAACGGACTCGACTATTGGAACGGCTACGGTGGCTTTGACGGAGATGGCCGCCACTACGTCGTTCGCCTGACGGGCGAACGTTCGACGCCGCAGCCCTGGATCAATGTGGTCTCCAATGAGGCTTTCGGGTTCCATACCTCGGCGGAAGGTGCCGGGTTCACCTGGAGCCGCAACAGTCGCGACTATCAGCTGACGCCGTGGTCGAATGACCCGGTCACGAACCGCCCGGGTGAAGGCATCTACATCCACGATCTCGGCAGCGGTGAATCTTATTCACCGACGGCCGCGATGCTGCGCGACCCGGCCATGGTCTACGAAGCCTGGCATGGGCAGGGCTTCTCGACGTTCCGCACCAGGCGTGGTGCACTGTCGATGGATCTGACCCACGTCGTCGATCCTGCCGACCCGGTACGCATTTCGCGCCTGCGTGTCCAGAACGCAGGCTCGGCACCCGTCAGGTTGCGTATCTACGCTTATGCCGAATGGGTTCTGGGCAGTCATCGTTCGAAGACGGCTGCCACCATCCTTTCGCAACGGGACGAGGCCACTGGGGCGCTCCTGGCGCAGAACCCTTATGGGCTCGACTTCAGCGACCGCGTGGCGTTCCTGGCCAGCGATCGTGAGCCGCAGTCGTTCACGGCCGATCGACAGGAATTCCTTGGCCGTGACGGCAGCACGGTAACGCCGCAATCCGTCGTCACCGGCGCCGCCTTGTCGGGTCGTGTCGAGGCCGGCGACGACCCGTGCGCAGCGTTGGCGCGTGACGTCGAAATCCCGGCGGGTGGCGATGTCACCTTGCTCTGGCTGATGGGGGATGCGGGGTCCGCCGAAGAAGCGAGTGCCTTGGTAAAGACGCATCGCGCCAAGGATTTCGACAAGCGGCTTGCCGAGAACGAAAGCAGCTGGCGCGGCTTCCTCGACACGATCCAGGTCGAGACGCCTGACAAGGCGCTCAATGCCATGGTCAACCACTGGCTGCCCTACCAGGCGCTGGCCTGCCGTATCCGTGCGCGTTCGGCTTTCTATCAGGCGAGCGGCGCCTTCGGTTTCCGTGACCAGCTTCAGGACACGCTCGCCTTGCTGGCCCATGACCCGTCACTGGCACGCGAGCAGATCCTGAACGCAGCCCGGCGGCAATTCGCCGAAGGCGACGTGCAGCATTGGTGGTTGCCTCGCACCGGCGCCGGCGTTCGCACCATGATCTCGGACGACGTCGTCTGGCTGGCTCATGCGGTGTCGCGCTACATACTGGTGACGGGCGACAAGGCGATCCTGAAGGAGGCGCTGCCGTTCATCGAGGGCAAGCCGCTGGCTGAAGGCGAGCATGACTCCTTCTTCGAACCTCAGGTCTCCAAGACGACTGCTCCGCTCTACGAGCACTGCGCGCGGGCACTGGATCTTGCTGTCCAGAGAACCGGTACCGATGGTCTGCCACTGATCCTCGGTGGCGACTGGAACGATGGCATGAACCGCGTCGGCATCGGCGGCAAGGGCGAGAGCGTCTGGCTGGGCTGGTTCCTGCTGAGGACGCTCACCGATTTTGCCCCGGTGGCCAAGTCGCAAAGCGATGCCAAGCGTGCCAAGGCCTGGGAAGCGCATGCGGCCAGCCTGAAGCGGGCGCTGGAGAATGCAGCCTGGGACGGTGAGTGGTACCGCCGCGGCAGTTTCGACGACGGCTCGCCGCTCGGCTCGCGCAGGTCCGACGAATGCAAGATCGACTCGATCGCGCAATCGTGGAGCGTGCTGTCGGGCGAGGGCGATCCGGCCCGTTCCCAGACGGCGATGGATCAGGCGGTCAAACATCTTGTCGACGACGAGCTCAAGATCGTGAAGCTGTTCACGCCACCCTTCTCCAAGACGGAGAAGGATCCGGGCTACATCAAGAGCTACCCGCCGGGCGTGCGTGAAAACGGCGGCCAATATACGCACGCTGCGACCTGGTTCGTCATCGCGCTGGCTGAAATGGGCCGAACCGACGAAGCCTATCGTTGCTTCTCCATGCTGAACCCGGTCAATCACGCCCTGGATGACGCGGCTGCCGAACATTACCGCGTCGAACCCTATGTGGTGGCGGCCGACATCTATGCCGGCGAGGGCAAGGGCGGCCGTGGCGGGTGGACCTGGTACACCGGCTCTGCAGGATGGCTCTATCGTGCCGCTGTGGAGGGGATCCTCGGCATCGAGCGGCGTGGCAACCGCATCGAGATCACGCCGAAGCTGCCCAAGGAATGGGAAGGTTATTCGGCGAAGCTCAAGATCGGCGGCACCGAGCACGACGTCCGTGTGGTGCGCGCCAAGGGCACAAAGACCATCTCTCTGGAGGTTGATGGTGCCAAGGTGAAAGGTAACGCCTTCGACCTGAAGGATGGCGGTTCCAGCGAGATTATTGTCAAGATTCCAGCCTGATAGAGGCGGAAATGGTTCCGGAGGCCCGTCGAAAGGCCTCCGGTTGCACAAAAATGCGGCAGTAATGGGCATCTGCCGCAATTTTGCCGCAGGGTTGGGATTTCACCTTTTATCTCAAACCGTTACGCGATCACGGCAGATTTCTGCCCGTTGTCATGTTTTGTTCGTCGGAACGGAGCAGAAGGCATAGGCGGGCATTGTTTTGCCACCCATCTGGGGCTAGGTGTTCACCGCAATAATGCGGCGCACTATGGATCGTTACGCGGGAGTTATTGAGTTGTCCCTGCTGCAAATCTACTGGAGAGCGCTCGGCTACCTCACCGCCGACAAGAAGCGTCTCATCCTGATCTGCATGGCGAACGTCATGCTCGCAATGGTCGCGGTTTACGAACCGTTGCTGTTGGGTAAGGTCATCGGCGCGATTGCCGAGCGCACCAACCCGTTCAGCGAACTGGTCATGTGGGCAGGCCTGGGCGCCTTCAACATCATCGCCGTCGTTCTCGTTGCCCGCGGTGCCGACCGCTTCGCCCACAAGCGTCGCTCGGAAGTGCTGTGCGAATCCTTCGAACGCGTCATCACCATGCCGCTCGCCTGGCACCAGCAGCGCGGCACTTCCAACTCGCTGCAGACGCTGCTGCGCGCGGTCGAGTCCTTATTCACGCTGTGGCTGGAATTCATGCGGCAGCACCTGTCGACCGTTGTCGCACTGCTGTTCCTGGTGCCTACGGCAATCAGCCTCGACGCTCGTATGTCCGCCGTTCTCCTCGTGCTCGGCGTGTTCTATTTCGCCATCGGCCGTCTGGTCATGCGCAAAACCAAGCAGGGCCAGGCCAACGTCGAGCGTCACTACCACACCGTATTCGCTCATGTGACCGATTCCGTCAGCAACGTCGCCGTGCTGCAGAGCTACAACCGCATCGGCCACGAAGCCGACACCCTGAAGCGCTACATCAAGGACCTGCTCAACGCGCAGAACCCTGTTCTCGACTGGTGGGCGCTGGCCAGCGCCATGAACCGGCTGTCGTCGACGGTCTCGATGATGGTCGTTTTGATGATCGGTTCCTATCTGGTCATGCATGGCGAACTGCGCATCAGCGACGTCGTTGCCTTTACCGGTTTCGCGACGCTGCTGATCGGTCGTCTCGACCTCGTCTCGAATTTCGTGACGCAGATTTCCGAAGCCCGCGCCAAGCTCGAGGAGTTCTACAAGCTCGAAGAGGATTCCGCTGAAGCCGCCGAGCCTGAGGACTTGCGCGATCTCGGCAAGGTCACCGGCCATATCCAGTTCGAGAATGTCAGCTTCAACTTCGCCAACTCCACGCAGGGCGTCGAGGACGTTTCGTTCGATGTGAAGGCCGGCCAGACGGTTGCCATCGTCGGTCCGACGGGGGCGGGCAAGACCACGCTCATCAACCTGCTGCAGCGGGTCCACACGCCAAGCGAAGGCCGTATCCTCATCGACGGCATCGATACACGCACTGTGACCCGCAAGTCGCTGCGTCATTCGATCGCCACGGTCTTCCAGGATGCCGGCCTGCTCAATCGGTCGATCGAGGACAACATCCGCGTCGGTCGCGATGGTGCGAGCAACGAAGAGGTGCACGCGGCTGCCAACGCCGCCGTGGCGCAGGACTTCATTCTGGCCAAGAGCGACGGCTACGACACCGTCGTCGGCGAGCGCGGCGGCCAGCTGTCGGGCGGCGAGCGCCAGCGTATCGCCATTGCCCGCGCCGTGCTGAAGGACGCGCCGATCCTGGTGCTCGACGAAGCGACCAGCGCGCTCGACGTCGAGACCGAGGGGCGCGTCAAGGAAGCGCTCGACGATCTGCGCCGCGGTCGCACCACCTTCGTCATTGCCCACCGCCTGACGACGGTGCGCGATGCCGACCAGGTCATCTTCATGGACAAGGGACGTATCGTCGAGATGGGCGGCTTCCAGGAGCTGTCGATGCGCAACGGCCGGTTCGCTTCGCTGTTGCGTGCCGGTGGCCTGCTTGCCGACGAAGAGGGGCCTCGGCTCAGCATAGTGTCGGTGACCGGCGAAGCCGCCTGATCGTTCCAGGGCTGGCCCTGGTTGCCGTAAAGTCAAATTCAACACCGCGCGTCCTTTCAGGGTGCGCGGTGTTGTCCTTTCGCCATGGCTTCAAAGCTCGAGCGAAAGGTTCTAAGAACACCTGATGAGCGAAACGAGCACACGCCCCTCGAGCTGGGCAGACCTGGCTAACCCAACGCGCTTTGTGGCATTGGCCGACAGGCTGGTCCCTTGGTTGACGGGTATAGCGGTGCTTGTGCTGGCAGTCGGGCTTTACATGAGCTTCGCTGCGCCGGAGGATTTCCAGCAAGGCATAACCGTCCGCATCATGTACATCCATGTGCCGTTCGCCTGGCTCGCAATGATGTGTTACTCGCTGATGGCCGTCTCCGCGATAGGAACGCTGGTGTGGCGCCATCCGCTGGCTGACGTGTCGTTGAAGGCAGCTGCTCCCATCGGTGCCGTGTTCACCGCATTGGCGCTGATCACCGGCTCGATCTGGGGCAAGCCGATGTGGGGCACATGGTGGGTGTGGGACGCCCGCCTGACCTCGGTCTTTGTGCTGTTCCTGATGTATCTCGGCATTATCGCGCTGACGCGGGCACTGGATGATGCCGCGCGTGCGGCCTGGGCTGCCGCGATCATTACGCTCGTCGGCTTCATCAACATCCCGATCATCAAGTTTTCGGTGGAATGGTGGAATACGTTGCACCAGCCGGCCTCGGTGTTCCGGCTGGACGGACCGACGATCGATCCCAGCCTGCTTTGGCCGCTTCTGGTGATGGCAATCGGCTTCACGGTTCTGTTCTTTGCGTTGCACATGATCGCAATGCGAACCGAGATCCGGCGTCGCCGGGTCATTGCCATGCGCCGCATGGCGGCACGGCGCGCCGACGCCTGACGAGCGCATCGACAGCGGACGGACGTTGCGCTATGCGAAACGCATAGCTTTCACAGGACCGTCCTCATGAAACGTTCGACCGTCAACGCCATCATTCGCGAGGGCGATGCCTTCATCCGCTCCTTCGGGTACGTCATGCCGCCTTTCGCCTATTGGACGCCTGAGGACATGAAGGCGCGCCGCGGCACATCCGCGGGCGTCTTCGACTCCCGGCTCGGCTGGGACATCACCGATTACGGCCAGGGCAAGTTCGACGAGCTCGGCCTTTTCCTGTTCACGGTGCGCAACGGCCGCTTTGAGGACATGAAGAAGGGTGCCGGCATGCTGTATGCCGAGAAGATCATGATCACGCGCAAGGACCAGCTGTCGCCGATGCACCGGCATGTCGTCAAGGCGGAAGACATCATCAACCGCGGCGGCGGCAAACTGGTGCTGGAGCTGTTCATGCCCGATGCGGAAGGCGGTGTCGATCCGAAAGCCGAAGTCTCGGTTCCGGTTGATGGCACCATTCGCAAGCTGCCGGCCGGTGGCCTGCTCAAGCTTGATCCCGGTGAGAGCGTCACGCTACTGCCCGGCGTCTGGCACGCGTTCTGGGCAGAGGGCAAGGATGTGCTGATCGGCGAGGTCTCGACCGTCAACGACGATCTCACCGACAATATCTTCCGCGACCCGATCGGCCGCTTCTCCGATATCGAAGAAGATGAGACACCGCTGCACCTGCTGGTATCCGACTACGAACGCTGGGTCGGCTGATCCGTCTTTTGTTTGCCGTGCGCGCCGGGAGAAATCCGGCGCGTATCCGTACTTTGATCCTTCAGCAGCGAGATCGTTCGTTTGAATCGAATGATTCGACACGAACAATGCGTTGGATTGATAGGATGGAGAATGGCATTCCAATTCTGCTTGGAATTGGAGAATGCCGTGTCTGCCGTATCGTTTGATCGCCCGGTCGCCCCGCCCGCCGAGATGGGCAAGCCGGCGTCCGCCAACAAAACCACGATCTGGCCCGGCGTGGTGCTGGCGGCGATCGTCGCAGCATCGGCCTTTTCGATGCGCGAATTGCCGGGGCTCGGCATTTTCAGCCCGATGATCCTTGCCGTCATCGTTGGCATCGTCTTTGCAAACTTGGTTGGCCTGCCGGCCAACACACGCGCCGGCATCGCGTTCTGCCAACGGACGCTGCTCCGGTTTGCCATCGTTCTGCTGGGCTTCCAGTTGACGGTCACGCAACTGGGCGCGATCGGACTGGGCGGTGTCGCCATCGTTGCGTCGTCGCTTCTGGCAACCTTCTGCTTCACGCTCGGCCTGGGCCGGTTGCTTGGTGTCGAGCGCAAGCTGACCGAGTTGATCGCTGCCGGAACTTCGATCTGCGGCGCCTCAGCCATCGTTGCGACCAACGCGGTGACCGGCGCCAGCGACGAAGATGTTGCCTATGCAGTGGCTTCGGTCACACTGTTCGGCACCATCGCGATGCTCGGCTATCCGCTGTTGGCCATCACGACTGGGCTCGATCAGCATGGTTTCGGCCTGTGGGCCGGTGCTTCCATCCACGAGATCGCGCAGGTGATCGGTGCCAGTTTCCAGGTCGGCCCGCAGGCTGGCGAAATCAGCACCATCGCCAAGCTGGCGCGAGTCGCCTTGCTGGCGCCGATGGTGATAGCGCTCGGCGTCATGGCTGCACGGGGCAGCGCCGCTGAAAAGACCGCGAAGCCGCCTATGCCCTGGTTTGTCTTCGCCTTTGTCGCCGTGGTCGCATTGAACAGCGCTGTTGAAGTGCCTACCGAAGCCAAGTCGGTGATCGTTTTCGCCACCACCTTCATGTTGTCGGTCGGCCTGGCGGCGATGGGCTTGCAGACCCATATCGGCAAGATTCGCTCGCGCGGTCTTCGCCCCTTGCTGCTTGCGCTTTCGGCATTTGTCTTTATCGCTTGCTTCAGCCTGCTGCTGGTCAAACTGGTGGGCTAGCGCATCGGCTCGAAAACCGGGTCGATTTCCGGCGAGCACGATGGGCCGATTGAGAAGTTTAGGGCGCTCCAGACAGTTTTATGGCGCTCTAAGGAGTTTGCATGACGCTGGAGCAGTTGCGCATTTTCGTTGCCGTCGCCGAGCGCGAGCATGTGACCAATGCCGCGCGTGATCTCAACCTGACACAATCGGCAACCAGTGCTGCCGTGGCGGCTCTCGAGGCGCGCTATGCGACGAAGCTGTTCGATCGTGTTGGCCGCCGCATCGCGCTCACCGATGCCGGACGCCTTTTCCTCATCGAGGCGAGAGCGGTCCTGGCCCGCGCGACAGCGGCTGAACTGGTGCTCGCGGATCTTGCCGGATTGAAAGTCGGTTCGCTCGGTCTCGCCGCCAGCCAGACGGTTGGCAACTATTGGCTGCCGCCGTTCATTCACGCATTCCGTTCGCAGCATGCCGGCATCGCCGTGTCGCTCACCATGGGCAACACCGAGACTGTCGCGGCTCAGGTGCGCGACGGTGAAGCCAATCTTGGCTTTGTCGAGGGTGAAGTCGACGAGCCGGCCTTAGCCGTCACCACGGTGGCCGAGGACGAGATGGTGCTTCTGGCTCCGCCCGATCATCCCTGGAGCCGGCTTGGCAGGGACACCAAACCTTCCCTTGCCACGACAAGCTGGATCCTGCGCGAAAGCGGTTCCGGCACACGATCTACCCTTGCCGCCATGCTGCGCCAGCAGGGTATCGCAGAGACCGATATCGATATCGGTCTGGTGCTGCCGAGCAATGAAGCCGTGCGGACAGCTGTTGCGGCGGGGGCAGGCGTCACCGTGATGTCTCGTCTCGTTGCGGCCAATGCACTTGCTGCCGGCAATTTGATCGCGATCGACTATCCGGTGCCACGCCGCAGGTTTTTCATGTTGCGTCACAAGGAGCGCTACGTCACCGCTGCCGAGACCGAATTCATGCGACTGATCGGCGAAGGACGTTTGGAACCGTAGCGGGCTTTGCCTCGCTCAGGTCACCAGCCTGAGCATCTTCAGCACGCGCTCGAACATGGCGCCGTAGGGAGGATGCAGCAGCGCTCCGCCGTTGAAGCGCGATTGCAGGAAAATGGGCTTTTCCTTGCTGAAGGTGCGGAACCCCCATTCGCCGTGATAGGCGCCGGTACCACTGGCGCCGACACCACCGAAAGGCTGGCGTTCCTGGGCGATATGCAGAAGGCAATCGTTGATGGTCACACCGCCGGCAACGGTTTCGTGCAACACACGTTCGCGCGCGGCGGAATCGGTGCCGAACCAGTAGAGTGCAAGCGGCCGGTCATGCCGGTTCACGTGGGCGATCGCATCGTCCAGCGACGCATATTCAAGGATCGGCAAAACCGGGCCGAAGATCTCTTCCCGCATCAGGCGGCTGTCTTCGGGCGCTTTTTCCACCAGGGTTGGTGCGAATTTGCGGCCCTCGGCGGGAAGTGTTTCGTTGGCCGGATTGATCTCGGTCACGACCGCGCCGCCGGCAGCCGCCTCTTCGATCAGGCTCTTCAGCCGCTGGTAGTGGCGGTCGGAGACGATCGAGCTGTAGTCGTCATTGGCTTGCAAACTCGGATAGAGTTTGCGGACGATCTCGGCAAATCGCTTCGTCAGAGCCGAGGCCTGGCCCTGCGGCACCATCACATAGTCGGGTGCGATGCAGGTCTGGCCGGCATTGAGCAGCTTACCGAAGACAATGCTGCGCACGGCCGCGTCCATGTCACAGGAGGGGTCGAGGATCGCCGGCGACTTGCCGCCAAGCTCCAGCGTTACCGGTGTCAGGTTGGCAGCGGCGGCAAGCGCCACGTGACGGCCGACCGCCGTCGAGCCTGTGAAGATGAGGTGATCGAACGGCAAAGACACGAAAGCCTTGCCTGTTTCAGCGTCACCGGTGATGACGTCGACTTCCTCTGGCGCAAAATGTTCAGCCACCAGATCGGCGAGCAGGGCCGAAAAGCGTGGAGTCAGTTCGGATGGTTTCATCAGCACCCGGTTGCCGGCCGCGAGCGCTGCCGTTGCCGGGGCAACAGCGAGCTGGAACGGATAGTTCCACGGTGAAACGACGCCGACCACGCCGAGAGGCTGAGGCAAGAGGCGGTTCTTGCCCGGCAGAAAGGGCAGGCTGGTGCCAACACTGCGGGCACGCATCCAGGAGCCGACATGCGACAGCGCATGGTTGATGCCCGCGCGCACCACGAAAAGTTCAGCAAAACGTGTTTCATGCGCTGAACGGCTGCCGAAATCGGCGTCGATCGCCTCGCAGATCGCCTGTTCGTGATTTTCAGTCAGGGCCTGCAGGCGTTTCAAACGATCCTTGCGGACGGCAAGAGATGGAAACGGCTCCGATGCGAAGGCGCGTCGTTGCATGTCGAAGCGCTCGCGCAGCAAATCGGGTTTGACATGCAACATGGTCAGCTCCACCCCTGCTTGATCGTTCTGCCGCAAAGCATTGAAACCGCATAAAGCACGCTGGCGTACTGAAGTACTCCGTACGCATACGGGAATGGAACGCCTGATTTGCCTGAGCGTCAACAGCTTTGTGACAGAGCTGGAGTTGCCGGAACGGAAGGTTTGCCTTCGCTTGTGGCGTGCCGAGGGTCGGCCAAGGTTGCTGAAAGCTGCCCAGGCCAACATCTCGGCACACCGGAGACAGGAAGATCAGCCCGTCGCGAGAATGAAGTCGGCACACCGGTCGGCGATCATGATCGTCGGCGCGTTGGTGTTGCCGCTGACAAGGCGCGGCATGATCGACGCATCGCAAATGCGCAAGCGTGGCACCCCGCGCACGCGAAGCTGGGGGTCAACGACGGCCTCATCGTCTTTGCCCATTCGGCAGGTGCCGACCGGGTGATAGACGGTCTTGGCCGTCTGCATGATGTGGTCGACGATCTTCTCTTCCGGCAGGTCCGTTTCCCCGCCGGGTCTCAGTTCTTCGCGGATCACCGCCTGCAGGGCGGGCTGGCGCAATATGTTGCGTGCCACTTTGACGCCTTCGACAAGCAGCCTCAGATCATCCGGGTCCGAGAGGAAACCGGTGGTGAAACGGATCGGATCGTTCGCGTTGCGTGAGCGCAATTCCACCTTGCCGCGCGACTTCGGTCGCAACACACAAGGGTTCAGCTCCATACCATGTTCGGCCACCGAGCCGTGCACCGCATTCTCGATCATCACCGGCAGCACATGGAACTGGATGTCTGGTCGTCCATCACCATCGGTGTCGAAGAATCCGCCGCTCTCGACGACATTCGAGGTCAACAGGCCCGTACCGAACAGCATGTACTGCAACCCATGGCGCAATGCCTTCAGGCCCTTGTCCTGGCCGAGCAGCGAGATCGGCTCGCGTGTCGCTGCGTAGACCGGTGTCGCGACATGATCCTGCAGGTCCTTGCCGACGCCTGCCATGTCGCGGATGACCGGAATGCCCAGTTCCGCGAGGTGCGCCGCGGGGCCTAGTCCCGACAGCATCATGATCTTCGGCGTCGCCAGAGCGCCCGCAGCCAGGATCACTTCTTCCCTGGCCGTGGCTTGCACCACCCGCCCGTCGGCGGTCGTATAGGCAAGTCCGCTCGCCGCGCCATTCTCCAGCGTCAGCGTGTTCACCTGCGCATCGGTGACGACAGTCAGGTTGGGGTTGCCGGCGAGTGGTTTCAGGAACACCGTCGCCGCCGACTGGCGGACGCCGTCGAGCGTGGTGAGCTGGTAGAACCCGACGCCTTCCTGGCGTTCACCGTTGAAGTCGTCATTGTAGCGGTATCCTGCCTGCTGTGCGGCTTTCACATAGGCAAGCGAAAGCGGGTGCCTGTGGCGCGCATCCGACACGGGCAAGGGGCCATTTGTGCCGTGATAGATGCCGTCCAGACGTTCGTTGCGCTCAAGCCGCCTGAAAGCCGGCAGCACTTCGTCCCATCCCCAGCCAGGGCAGCCGAGGTCGCGCCAGGTGTCATAATCCTCGTGCTGGCCTCGGATGTAGAGCATTGCGTTGATGGATGAGCCACCGCCGAGCGTGCGCCCTTGCGGGATCGGCAGTCGCCGTCCGCCGACATTCGTCTCTTGCTCGGACTCGTAGATGAAGCTGCGATTGGTGCCGATGACCCTGGCAAAGGTCGCCGGCATATGGATGAACTTGTCGTTGTCGCGCGGACCGGCCTCCAGCAGCAGGACACGTTTGCCGGCTGTCACCAGCCGGTTGGCAACGGTGCAGCCGGCCGATCCCGCGCCGGCGACGATGTAGTCGAAAATCTCCCTCATCGGCTCAGGCATACCGCATGATGACGGTTTTCGTCTCGAGGTAGCTCTCCAGCGCAGCCTTGCCATGCTCGCGACCGATGCCGGATTGCTTGAACCCGCCAAACGGCGCGGCCGGATCCAGGGTGTTGTGCGAGTTCACCCACACCGTACCGGCCTTGAGGCCATGGGCGGCTTTCATCGCCCTGCCGAGATCGCGTGTCCAGACCGACGCGGAAAGGCCGTAGCGCGTGTCGTTGGCAAGCCGGATCGCCTCATCGAGGTCTGCGACGGGCATCGCCGCGACGACCGGCCCGAACACCTCTTCGCGCATGATTTCGGCGTCGAGCTTCACATTGTGCAGGATGGTTGGAGCGATGTAGTGGCCTCTGCCCGGCACGGACCGGTCGCCGCTGACACGCTCGCCGCCGGCTGCCAAGGCACGGTCGAGATAGCCGAGCACGCTTTGCTTGTGTTTTGCAGAGACGACCGGGTTGATCTGCGCGCCTTCGTCGCGTCCGGCACCAAGGGTCATGCCGTCGGCGATTTCAGCCAGCCTTGCCAGCGTCCGGTCATAGATGGATTTTTCGATCAGGATGCGTGCGGCCGATGTGCAGACCTGGCCCTGGTTGAAGAACATGCCGAGACCAGCGAGCAGGGGCTCGATGCCGTCTTCCATGTCCGACAGCAGGATCATCGGCGACTTCGAGCCCAATTCCAGCGTGAAGCGGGCAACACGATCCACGGCCGCGTGACCCACGCGCTTGCCGACCTCGGTCGAACCCGTAAAGGTCAGCTTGTCGACACCCGGATGCCTGATCAGCGCTTCGCCGGTCACGGCACCCGAACCGGTGACGACGTTGACCACGCCGGCTGGAAAGCCGACGGCCTCGATCAGTTCGGCAAGCCTCAGCAGGCCGAGCGGGGTCTCCTGCGGCGGCTTGATGACAATGGTGCAACCTGCGGCGAGCGCCGGAGCGATCTTCCACACGCCGATCATCAGCGGGAAATTCCATGGCACGATGGCACCGACGACACCGACCGGCTCCATGACGGTCATGGCATGGTGCTTCGCTCCGGGCGGCACCGGGATCGAGACGTTGATGGTCGCGCCTTCGATCTTCGTCGCCCAACCGGCATAGTAGCGCAGCCAGTTCGCCGAGCCGCCCGCCGACAGCATCTTGGCGATGCCAAGTGACTTGCCGTTTTCGATGCTTTCGATTTCGGCAAGCAGATCCGCATCCGCTTCGACGGCGTCGGCGAGTTTCAGCATCAACCGCTCGCGTTCGACCGGCGCCATCGAGCCCCATGGGCCCTCGAGCGCGGCACGTGCAGCCCTCACGGCCTGATCAACCACCTCAGGACCGCTTTCGGGCACACGCGCAACGATTTCACCTGTCGCGGAGTCGTCGACCGGCAATGCACCATCCTGGTCGACGTCGACAAAGCTCCCTCCGACGAAAGGACGGTGCGTGCGGGCAAGGAATGCCGATGCCGCGGCACTGATCGGGGGGGCAACTCTCTCGTTCATCAAATCCTCCTGCCGGCCACTTGGCCGTTGTTTGAGCGGTAGGAGGACGGCGCACGCGCTTCAAGGCAAAGACCGGGCAAGTGCACGTTCAGTCAAAACAAAGTTCCCGCTCGGACAAGACGCTGCACCCTGCGGCATCGCACTATCGATGCACACGAACGGGCCGGACTCGGCGGTCCGTCAACATGGGGCGATGATGAGATTTTCCGGAAAGACCGCATTCATTACCGGCGGCGGCACAGGTATCGGTGCAGCCGTTGCAAGGCGCATGGCCAGGGAGGGTGCCAACATCGTTCTGATGGGCCGCCGTCGCGAACCGCTGGAGGCGGTTGCAAACGACACCAATGCACTGATCGTTCAGGGTGACGCGGCAGACGCCGAGGCGGTACGCGCCGCGCTGAAGGAAGTTCACGCCAGGTTCGGTCTTGTCGACATCCTGATCGCGAACGCAGGCGGTCACGGCGTTGGGCCGACGATCTCGATGAGCGACGAGACATGGGCGCTTTCGACCCGAACCAATCTCGACACCACCTTTGTCTGTGCCCGTGAAATCCTGCCTGACCTGATCTCGCAGCGCGGCAACATCGTCGTCGTTGCGTCGATCGCCGGTCTGTTCGCCGGTCCCGCCGCCGCCGGCTATGTGACCATGAAACATGCCTGTGTCGGATTGGGCAAATCGCTGGCGCGTGACTATGGCCGCCGGGGCGTGCGCACCAACACCATCTGCCCTGGCTGGGTGGCAACCGCAATGGCCGACGAACAGATGCAGGTCATCGTCGAAAAACATGGCCTGGCGACCGTGGACGAGGCCTACAGGCTGGTCACCAAGGATGTGCCGCTCGGCCGTCCCGCCACGCCGGAAGAAGTTTCCAACGTCATCTGCTTTGTCGCCTCCGAAGAGGCCGCGATGATGAATGGCTCGATACTGACCGTCGATGGCGGTGCCACCGTGGTCGACCTGCCGACCCTAGCCTTTGTTGATTGAGCGTTCGAGGACCTTGCGATGAATGACGTGAACAGACCGGCCGACTGGAAGCATTTCGACGATTTCGCCGCCGGCATTGCCACCAACCGGCTGCCGACGACCAAGGTCCTGGCTGGCCAGACCTTCAAGATCACGCTGAACGGCGGACGCCAGATCGATCTGGCTTTCACGTCGGCGGATACCGTCGCGTGGGGCGAGGGCAAGGATGCCGGTGTCGATTGGTACGAGGCGCTCGAAGTTGCGGCCGACACCGTCTTCATCAACATGACGTTCGCCGCCCGTCCGACCGAAGACGAAGCCTTCATCGTCAATATCCGCACCAGGCGCGTGCTTTCGGTGCGCGAACGGGTCCGGGAAGCCGGCGAGGCGCCGGGCGAGCCGCGTGTCGCGCAGACATGGCTGGCGGGCGTGCTCGGCGATCCTTCTGTTGCGCCGGAAGGTGTTGAACCCGCCCCGTCGCGCGATCTCGTCGGCCTCACCGCGCATTATGAATACAGCCCCAACCACGTCTACGAGCACATCTATCTGTCGTCGCAGCGCTATGCTTGGCAAAACCTGGTCGGCGTGCAGCGCGGCCATGGCGATGTCGACCTGGCCACGACTTGGAAGTTTGCCGAGGGTCAATACGTCTTCGGGTTTCGCGAATTCATCATCCCGGTGGCTTCGTTGTTCTTCTACAACTGGGTTGACATGCGCTCGACGGGCAAGTTCCTCGGCGTGATCTCGACCGGCGCCATCGAAAACAAGCCAGCCGGTGCGTTCATCACCAAGAAATCGACAACCGACTACGGAAAGGGACCGGCGCCGGTTTGAGCGCGGGCAAAGCCATGAGCAAGAATTACGAAGCGATCAAGGCGCATTACCTCGGCTCCGACAACAAGGACCTGGCGGCGATGATGGCACCGATCACCGACCGCACCGCCTGGACCGAGATGGCAGGCTTTCCCTACGCCGGTACCTATGTCGGCACAGTCGCCATTATCGAAGGCGTGTTCAAGCGCATCGGCGACGAGTGGGAAGGCTACACGTTCACACTGGAAAGGCTGATCGACGGCGGTTCGACCATCCTCGGCATAGGCACCTATTCAGGCACCTACAAACGCACCGGCAAGCCGATGAAGGCGCGTGTCGTTCACGTCTGGGACGTCGAGGACGGCAAGGTGCTGCGTTTCGAGCAGTTCACCGACACCAAGCTGGTCGCGCAGGCGACCGGCTGACGATCTGGGGCATGCCCGGCCGGTTTCCGGCGGGAGTGGAATTGGGAGGAGAACATGGAAATGAGCCTGAGAGGAATGCTGGCGGCGCTCGCGCTGTCCACTGTGCTGACCACCGGTGCAACCGTCATCGCAAACGCCGCTGGTGACGAGATCGTCATCGGCGCGCCGGTTTCGCTGACCGGTCCGTTCGCCGGCGACGGGAAGGAGCAGGAATGGGCCTACAAGCAGGCAGTCGCCGATATCAACAAGGCTGGCGGCATCATGGTCAAGGAAGCCGGCAAGAAGCTTCCTGTCAGGTTGGTCATCGCGGACGATGAAAGCACGGAAGCCAAGGTCGCTTCGGCAATCGAGAACCTGGTCAAGGTGCAGAAGGTCGATATCCTGCTTTCGACCCATTCCGGCCCGCTCAATGTCGCCGGTGCGATCGTCGCCGAGAAGTACAAGAAATTCTACATGATCACGGCGGCTTTCCCGTTCGAGTGGCAGCCGCTCAAGATGAAATATTCGGCGCTGTTCTTCTTCCATCCCGGCCCTGGTGCCGAAGTGCCGTTCGAAATCTGGCAGAAGCTGCCGGAGAATGAGCGTCCGAAGCGTCCGGCTCTCGTCACGGAAGATTCGCCAGACGGCAAGGGCTTCGGCGGCGCTTTCGAGGCCGCAGCCAAGAAATATGGCTACACCTTCGCCTTCAATGATCCGTGGGCAACCGGCTCTACCGACTATTCGGCGATGATCACCAAGCTGAAGGCTGCCGATGCGGACGCCATGCTGGTGTTCGGCTCTCCGGCAGACACCGTCACGCTGATCCGCCAGATGAAGGA
Source organism: Mesorhizobium sp. Pch-S (assembly GCF_004136315.1). Lineage (NCBI taxonomy): Bacteria > Pseudomonadati > Pseudomonadota > Alphaproteobacteria > Hyphomicrobiales > Phyllobacteriaceae > Mesorhizobium > Mesorhizobium sp. Pch-S. Next base: position 5,939,918 of record NZ_CP029562.1, on the reverse strand, counting down.
ACTCGGCTTCAGCGTTCCGTATTTCCATGGCTGGAAGGGTACCTGGACCGGCGAATTCCATGACGCGCTGGGCAAGGATTCCGACTACGTCCTGACCGACGGTTTCTGGTCGGCCAGCTATCCCTACAACGGCGCCAAGGAATTGGGTGAGCGCTACGAGGCCGAATACAAGAAGGACTCGGTTACGGTCGGTGCCTTCTACGCCAATGCCCAGGTGCTGTTCCAGGCCATCGAGCGCGCCGGATCGACCGATGCCGCGGCAGTGCATGACGCCATCTTCAACCAGGAGTTCAAGGACACCGTGGTTGGCCCGCTGAAGTTCGACGAGACCGGCTTCGCCCTGATCCCGTCGGTTGCAACGCAGTGGTGGGAAGGCAAGCATCAGCTGCTGTTCCCGAACGGAACCTGGACCTACAAGCCCGCTCCCGCCTGGGACAAGCGCTAAACGTTGGGGGTGCCGTCGGGACGACGTCTGGCTTTGTGCCGACGCCGTCCCGTCGTGCACGCAGTTACCGACGCGCCGTAGCTATGGCCACATAAATCCACGCAGTCTTTCCCTGAAGCCAGTGGGCAAAGGAACCGAACAAGCATGCAGTCTGACGAAACCGTGCTCAGCCTGGAGGCGGTGACCAAACGTTTCGGCGGTCTGGTGGTGCTGGATGGCATCGATATGGTCGTCGGCCGGGGCGAGCTGGTTGGCCTGATCGGCCCCAACGGCGCCGGAAAGTCGACGCTTTTCAACGTCATGACGGCGATCTACGCACCGACGCGCGGCAAAGTCCGCTTCAAGGGCAAGGATATCACCGGCGCGGCGCCGCATCTGATCTGCCGTCATGGCATCGCCCGCACGTTCCAACTGGTGCGCACCTTCCTCACCATGACAGCCTTTGAGAACGTCATGGTCGGCGCCGTCTACGGTTCCGGCGGACGGGTGCGGCATGCAAGGGAGGCAGCCGAAGCCGCGCTTGATCTGGTCGACCTCGGCGCAAAGCGCGATGTGACGACGGCGCATATGACCTTGTCCGACCGCCGGCTGCTCGAAATAGCACGCGCAGTGGCATCGGAACCGTCACTGCTGCTGCTCGATGAACCGATGGCCGGACTCAATCCGACGGAGATCAGGCAGATGGTCGAGGTCATCCGTCGGACACGCTCCGAAAAGGGCATTTCCATCCTGTGGGTGGAGCACAAGGTGGATGCCATCATGAAGGTGTGCAGCCGCGTCGTCGTGCTCGACCACGGCGTCAAGATCGCCGACGGCACACCCGCCGAAATCGTCGCCAACCGCAAAGTCATCGAGGCCTATCTTGGCGAACCGGCTGCTTGAAGTAACAGATCTCGAAGTTGCCTATGGCGACGTGCGTGCGCTCTGGGGCGTGTCGATCCATGTCGACGCGGGTTCCGTGGTCGCCATTGTCGGCGCCAACGGTGCCGGCAAGACCACGCTGCTGAAAGCCATTTCCGGACTTGTCCCTGCCAAGCGTGGCGAGATCAAGCTCTCCGGCACATCCCTGCTTGGCCGTCTTCCGGAAGACATCGCCCGCTTGGGCCTCGCCCATGTGCCCGAGGGGCGCGGGCTGTTTCGCCAGATGACCGTGCTGGAGAACCTGGAACTGGGTGCCTTCCAGTCCAAGGCGCGGGTGAACATGAAACGCGCGCTGGAAAAGGCCTATGACCTGTTTCCACGTCTGAAGGAGAGGGCCGGCCAGAAGGCCGGTTCGCTGTCGGGCGGCGAACAGCAGATGCTGGCGATTGCGCGCGCCACGATGTCGGAGCCGTCGCTGCTGATCCTCGACGAACCTTCCATCGGCCTGTCGCCGCTGGTGGTGCAGCAGATGTTTCAGCTGATCGAGGCCCTGCACAAGCAGGGCGTCACCATCCTCCTGGTCGAGCAGAACATTCACCAGGCGCTGAAGATCGCCGACTACGCATTCGTGTTGAAGACCGGTGAACTTGCCATGCAGGGCACCGGCGCCGAGCTCATCGCCGACCCCGAAGTGCAGAAAGCCTATATGGGCGTATTGGAGCTGTAATGACCTTGCCATCGCCGGAGATACTGCTGCAGCTTTCGATCAACGGCGCGCTCGGCGGAGCCATGTATGGCGTCGCCGCCGTCGGCCTGAGCCTGATATTCGGCACCATGCGGCTGATCTTCCTGGCACAGGGTGCCATGATCATCCTGGCCGCCTATCTGGTGCGTGCCCTGTTCCAGCACCTCGGCATCGACCCGTTCCTGTCGCTGCTCATCATGGTGCCGGTCGGTATGGCGGCCGGCTGGCTGATCTATCAGGGACTCTTTCGCAAGGCAGCGGCCGAGGAAGACCGTAACATCTCGCTGTTGATTGCCGTTGGCGTCATGTTCCTGGTTCAGAACCTGATGACCGTCATATGGGGCGGCAACACCGCTGCCGTGGTCACCAGCTACACCGCGAGCGGCATCGAACTGCTCGGCGTGCGTGCCTCCTTCACCCGCTCCATGGGCTTCCTGATCGCGCTTGCAGGTACCGCGCTGGTGGTGCTGTTCCTGCGCAAGACACTGGTCGGCAAGGCGGTGCGTGCGGCATCGGAGGACATGACAGCGGCGACGCTGATGGGCATCAGCCCGCATAAAGTAAATGCGATCGCCTTCGCGATTGGCATCGCACTGGCAGGCGCTGCAGGCGTTGCAGTGGCGACCACCTTTCCCTTCAATCCATTCGCCGGCTTCATCTTCAGCCTCAAGGCGCTGGTGGCGCTGGCGCTCGGCGGCATCGGCAATGTCGCAGGCGCACTGGCCGGCGGCATTATCCTTGGCCTCATCGAGGCTTACACGCAGTTCTTCATCTCCGGTGGCTGGACCAACGCCATCGCCTACGGCGTCTTCCTGGCTGTCTTGATGTTCAAGCCGGAAGGGTTGTTCAGCCGGCCCTACAAGAAGGCATGACCGCCATGGCTAATGTTTCGTGGAAATGGGCGGCAGCGCTCCTCACAGTCATTCTTGCTCTTGTGCCGTTCTGGCCTGGAGCGCTGGACAGCTACCTGTTTTCGTTCCTGTTCTTCGTCTTCGTCTACGCGGTGATGGCTCAGGGCTGGAATCTCGTTGCCGGCTTCGGCGGGCAGATCAGCCTTGGTTCGCACGCCTTTTTCGGGCTCGGCGCCTACACAACGGCCATCCTGTGGAGCGGTAACTATCTGTGGGGTTCGCTCTACGAAACATTCCCTCGCATCTACTATTTCGATCCCGTGACCATGGTGCTGAGCGGGCTGGTCGCCGCGCTGGCGGCTGCGCTGATTGGCCTGCCGCTGCTTTCCAAGCTGCGGGGCGACTATTTTGCTCTTGGCACTCTGGGTTTTGGCGAAATCCTCAAGGTGATCTTCGTCAACGGCGGCGACTTCACCGGTGGTGCGTTCGGTCTTGTGACGCCCTCCAGCACCTTCGAGACGCTGATGCCGCACTACTATGTTGGGCTCGGGCTTACCGTTGGAACGGCGCTTGCGGTTGGTTGGCTGATGCGGTCACGTTACGGCCTCGCACTCATCGCTGTCCGCGACGACGAAATGGCGGCATCGGCCAATGGCATCAACACGCTGAAGGTCAAGGTTGCTGCCTTCGCAGGCAGCGCCTTCATCGCCGGCATCGCGGGAAGCCTCTACAGTTACTACATTTTCCATGTCGGGCCGGATTCCGTCTTCAACCTAGACTGGATGCTGCTGCCGCTGATGATGACCGTGGTGGGCGGGACAGGCACCGTACTCGGGCCGATCATCGGTGCCTTCATCATGTATGCCGTCTTCGACATCGCCCGCATTTTCGTGCCGGATTATCACCCCATCATCTCGGGACTCACCATCATCCTGGCAATGCTGTTCCTGCCGAAGGGACTGGTGCGGAAGATTCTGCCGATGTCGATGGCGCGCAACTAGAGCAGGGCGTCGCTGTTTTCCGGCCGCAACAATGGCAAAACCAGATCAGAGCGGCTCACCGAACGAGAGCCGCTCTGATCGTTTGACGGCATATGGAATGCGAGGCGTTCACCCGGTCCCGCGCTGGTTCTGCTGTGACAGTGCGTCGGTGGAGCTATGGATGCAATTGCCTTCCCTAACCGGGAAGGCAAAGCACGTCAGTGCAGCCGGTCGAGCACGGTGTCGCGCAATTCGCGCGGCGAGACTTCGTATTTTGCCTTGAATGCGCGCGAGAAGTGGGCACTTGAGTTGAAGCCGCAGGCAAAGGCGATCTCGGAGATCGAGGCGCCGTTTCCCGCCATCAGTGCCTCGCGGCTGCGCTCCAGCCTGCGGTCCCACACAAAACGCTCCAGCGTGATGTCCTCGCTTTCGAAAGCACGATGCAGATAACGGCGTGAGCAGCCCATGTGGCGGGCGATCTCGTCGGCGGAGAGGTCGCTGCGCGACAGGTTGGCGTCGATATAGGCGACGATGCGCTCGCGCAACGCTTCCAATGGCGAACGACGCTGGTCGACAGGCTGAGGCTTGGAGCAGATCAGCCCGTTCACGAGCTGGATCAGGCTTTCACCAACGCGCCGGCAATTGGCTTCGTCCAGCCTGCGGCCATCGTCGATCGCCATGCGCATCAGCCCGGACACGATGTGCGTCAGACTGTCATCATCGCCGGGCAGGGGCAGGGGAGCCGCCAGCCGCGCCAGCGTGTCGTCGCTGAAGGTGGAACGCGGCACCTGCAGGATGAGCTGGTCGACACCGGTCAGGTTTTGCAGGGAATAGCTGCGCACCGGGTCGTAGATGATCGCCGAGCGCGGGTTGAGATCGACGGCCACGGATTGCTGTTCGAAGTGGCTGCGCCCTGCGACCTGCACCAGGATCTTGATGGCATCGGGATCGAAACTGCGCCAATGGGCACGGTCGTTGACCACGACATGCGCCTTTGCACGAATTTCGGACAGCCGGCATGGGCCGAGATTGACCGAAAGCAGCTTGGGGATCGATTCGACCGAGCCGCGCGCGAAACGCTGGGTGATCGGACCGAACAGGATACGGGACGTGGACAGGAAAGCTTCGCCGTCGGCGATGCTGACATGTCGGGCGGCATGCTGCATGGGTTCCTCCTCGGTGGCGCTTCCCGTCTTGGTGCGGGTTTGCATGACGACGCCAGGCAAGTGGCGTGACATATTTTGAAACGGAACTTAACACGCTAATCATTCTTTTCGCAACGTTCATGCAAGCCGTCGCAAGCAAGTCGGTCAAGCGAAATCAGCGCTTGCTTCTCACCTTGTTCTCATCGGTCCGCGAGCGTGGGAAAACACAGCCGGAGGAATGGTTCGGATGCTGGCGACGACGCTTGCTTGAGCGGTCAGCCCAGCATCCGGCCCGCAGGTTCGACGTCTTCGCCAATCAGCCGCAACGTGATCAGCCGTGTCGCTTCCATCACCATCGCACCCTGGGCCGCAGCCACGGAATCATCCGCACGCGAAACTGGCGATGCGATTGCCACCGTACCAATCGGATAGCCATCGGAACCAAGGATCGGCGCGGCCACCGAGTGCACACCTTCTTCATAACCTTGCGCGCTGCGCGAATAACCGCGCCCGGCGGCCAGTTGCACGGCCTGCCTTACCTTCTCCGCATCCGTCATGGTGTGAGGGGTGAAAGCGACAAGCGGCGTTTCCAGGCAGTGGCGACGCACGTCGCTGCGTGCGAAGGCGAGCAGCGCAATGCCCGACGCGGTACCGTGCAATGGCAGGATCTGGCCGACATTGACGTTGACGCGGTTGGCCTTCGCCGAGAGCTCGACATGGATGGTGAGCAGGGCACCGGCACTGTATTCCGAAAGATGGACAGTCTCGCCGGTTCGCTGTGACAGCTCCCGCAGGATCGGCACGGCGACGCGCGTCAGCGGCAGTTGCGCGTCGCGGATGCGGGCGAGCCGGGTCAGGCCGGCGCCGAGGCGATAGCGGCGGCTTGCCGGTTCCTGTTCGACCAGCCGATGTTCGGCCAGCGCCACCAGCAGGCGTCGCGCTGTCGCCTTGTCAAGGTCGGCCTTTCTGGCCAGATCGGAAAGGCCGATTTCCGGCTCCTCCAGCGTGAACAGTTCCAACAGCGACACAGCCTTGCGCACGGTACTCATGATCAGCTTCTAAAACGATACTTAGCGTGTGAATTAACTTGACAGCGGGCTATCGAGCCTGCAGTTTGCATACAACAAATAAAACGATGGTTCAAATAATGAACCGATGCAAATTGTAGCCATGCCTGTGGGGGCATGTACAGGGAGATTTCACAGCTTGACGCTTGCCGCACGATCTGACCGCAACACCGCGACCATCGCGGAATTGCTCGACCAGGAGCAGGAGCGCTTCCGGCTTACCCATCCTCGTTCGGCCGAAGCCTGGGAAGAAGGACAACGGCACTTTCTCTATGGCGGTCCATCGCACTGGATGCGGCGGTGGGCAGGCGGTTTTCCGGTCTATGCGGCGCAGGCCAAGGGCGCGCACATCCGCGATATCGACGGTCAGGACTATGTCGACTTCGCGCTCGGCGATACCGGCGGTATGTGCGGTCATGCTCCGGAAGCGGTGACGCGCGCGGCACTTCGCCAATTGCAGAACGGCACCACCATGATGCTGCCGACTGAAGACAGCCTCTGGGTCGGCGCCGAGCTGACCCGCCGCTTCGGCCTGCCTTACTGGACACTGACCACGTCGGCCACCGACGCCAATCGTGGTGCCATCCGCATCGCCCGGATGATCACGGGTCGGCCAAAGGTGCTTGTCTTCTCCGGCTGTTATCATGGTGGCGTCGAGGAAGCGCATGTCGAAATCCGCGACGGTCGCGTCGGCCTGCGCAACATGATCCATCCCAACGGCGTAGACCATTCCACGGTGTCGCGGGTGGTCGAGTTCAATGATGTCGAGGCGTTGGAGCAGGCGCTATCGGCCGGCGACGTCGCCTGTGTCCTCACCGAACCGCTGATGACCAATTTCGGCATGATCCCGGTCGCCGATGGTTTTCACAAGGCACTGCGCGACATTACGCGGCGCACCGGTACCGTACTGATCATCGACGAGACGCATACCATCTCGAACGGCCCGGGCGGTTATACAAGCCAGCACGGTCTGGAGCCGGATGTTCTTGTTGCCGGCAAGGCTATCGCCGGCGGTATCCCTGCCGGCATTTTCGGCGTGTCGCAGGAGATCGCCGAACGGCTTTGGGCGATCGTGCCCAAGGTCAATCCGCGTGTGCGGCAGTCCGCTCATCTCGGTATCGGTGGCACGCTGGCCGGCAACGCGCTGACCGTAGCCACCATGCGCGCGGTGTTGGAAGAGGTCCTTACACCTGCGAATTTCGAGCTGATGACCGCCAATGCAACCCGGCTTGCCGCAGGGGCGCGCGATATCATCAAGGCCCGCGACTTGCCCTGGCACGTCACCCAGATCGGCGCGCGCGCCGAGATCATGTTCATGCCGAAGCCGCCACGCGACGGTGCCGAGGTCATTGCCAGCCGGCGCGGCGATCTCGAGACATTGCTGCATGCCTATTACATGAACGAAGGCATATTGGTGACGCCGTTCCACACCATGTTCCTGATGTGCCCGGAAACGACGGCCGAACAGGTCGACCGCCATACGGAAGTGTTCGGGCGTTTCGTCGATCTTCTCGCTGATGCGGGAGTGTCCTGAGCGATGGGCACGCCGGGCTTCGATCTGACCGGACGGGTTGCCCTGGTAACAGGCGGCGGACGCGGCATCGGGGCCGCGATCGCCACGCGTTTCGCCGAGGCTGGAGCCTCGGTGGTCATCGCCAACCGTACCCTCGATGTTGCGGAAGCGCTGGTGGCCGGACTTGCCACCCGAAACCTGTCGGCTCGCGCCATGCCGCTGCCCGGTCTCGGGCGCTCGGAGTTGCACGAGGTCGTCGGCAATGCCGCCTCAGGTGCGGGCCGGCTCGACATCGTCGTACACAATGCGGGAGGCTGTCCCTGGGCTTCGATCGATGAACTCGACGAAGACAAGCTCGAACAGGCGCTGTCGTTGAACCTCAAGGCCTGTTTCTGGCTGACACAGGCGGCAGCACCCATCATGCGCAGGCAAGGCTTCGGCCGGATCCTGGTGACGTCGTCGGTGTCGGCACGGGTCGCCATGGCCGGCGGGGCGCATTATTCGGCGGCCAAGGCCGGTGTGAATGCCTTCATCCGGGGTGCCGCCTTCGAATATGCGCGCGACGGCATCACCGTGAATGGCGTCGAGCCCGGCTTCATCACCAAGGATCGCGGGTCTATGAGTCGGCCGGAAGTGGCAGACAGGCTCAGCCAGTTCATCCCCGTCGGACGCTACGGCGAGGCCGACGATATCGCCTACGCCATGCTCTATCTGGCGTCTGCCGAGGCCAGATACACCACGGGCCAGACCATCGTCGTCGATGGTGGGTCGACGCTGCCAGAAACCGGCTACGCGGTCGAAAAGCACTGGGGGCTGTCGTGAGCGGACGTCTGCAGGGGCGCAAGGCGCTGATCACCGGGGCTGCCACCGGCATGGGACGGGCGACGGCCGAACTCTTCGGCAGAGAGGGCGCTGAAATCATACTGTTTGGCCTCGGAGGCGAGGCTCTCGACGATGCCGCCAAGGCCAGCCGGGGCAAGGCCGTACATGGCGACATCACGGACAACGCTGATGTGGCACGCGCCATCGATGCCTGCAGCGGTCAGGTCGACATCCTCGTCAACGCCGCCGGATTGCTGATCCCGGACGAGCCGGAAACCGTGTCCAACGAGGTCTGGGAAAAGACCTTTGGCGTCAACGTCACCGGCACGATGATGGTCTGCCGCGCAGCGCTGCCGCTGTTGAAGAAGAAGGGCGGTTCCGTCGTCAACATCGCCTCGGTCGGCGCCTTCAACGCCAGCGCCCAGAATGCCGCCTATTCGGCGAGCAAGGCGGCATTGGTCTCCTACACCCGTTCGCTTGCGTATGCGCACGGACCGGACGGCATTCGCGCCAATGCGCTGGCGCCGGGCTGGGTACGCACGCCGATGAGCGAGGAGGAGATGGAGGTTGCCGCAACCGCCAACGGCTCGACGCCGGAACAGGAATTCGCGGCACTGACAAGTCGTATTGCCCTGCGACGGATCGCCGACCCTGCCGAGATCGCGTCGTGCTGCCTGTTTCTGGCTTCCGACGAGGCATCCTTCGTGACGGGCGCGGTGCTGGTCGCCGACGGAGGAGGGCGCGCACCGACCCATAACCGGGCGGTGTGAGAAGTGTACGGTCGTATGGCGGCCGGGTGAATTGGGTGGAGGAAATGGAATGCCTGACAAAAGTGCCGATCTGGTTCTCGGCAACGGCCGCATCTACACGATGAACCGCAAGCAGCCCTGGGCATCGCATCTGGCGGTGAAGGGTGGGCGCATCGTGGCGGTCGGTGATGCGGCAAGCGTCGCACCGTTTACCGGAAGCAGCACGCGCTCCGTCGACCTGAAGGGCGCGATGCTGATGCCGGGCGTCGTCGACGTCCACGCCCATCTGATGATGGGCGGCCAGGCGGAACTGTTCGAGCTGCGTTACGCCTCGACCTCGAGCTTCGAGACCATTGTCGAGAAGGTGCGCGAAAAGGCAGCTTCGACGAAGCCGGGCAGCTGGATCATCGGCGGCCAGTGGGGTAGCGACCTGCACGCCAAATTGAACAGTCTGGAAGCGCTCGCCAAACTGGACGCCGCCGCGCAGGGCCGTCCGGTGATGCTGCGTGACGACAGCTATCACAACCGCTGGGTCAATTCGGAAGCGATGCGACTGGCTGGCATTACCAGGGACACGCCTGATCCCGATCAGGGTTCCATCGGCCGCGACCCTGCGACGGGTGCGCCGACCGGCCTGATGATCGAATCTGCTTCGGGTCTGGTTGAAAGCGTGATCGCCAATTCCGGCTACTACACCGAGGAAATGGACAGGGCTGCGATGGCGCAATCCATCTCCACGCTGAACTCCTACGGCGTGACGGCGTTCCTGGACGCGGCCGCCATGCAGCCGATCCTGGCGGCGCTCAAAGGGCTGGACGACCGCGGCGAGCTGACGGCCTGGTCCGTCTCCGCCATGCCGGCGGTTGAGCCTTCCTTCATGTTCGGCATCGCAGGCGATGAGCTGATCGCGCTGAAGGAGCAGTATCGCAGCGCTCACGCCAAGCCGGATTTCGTCAAGGTCTTCCTGGACGGCGTTCCGGGTGCCAAGACGGCCGCCTTTCATGAACCCTATGTCGCCGATCCGATCCTCGGCTGCTGCTTTCGCGGCTCGACCATCGTCACGGTGCCGGATCTCATCCGCTGGGTCGGCAAATGCGAGAAGCTCGGGCTTGCGGTGAAGATTCACTGCGCCGGCGACGCCGCCGTCTCACAGGCGCTCGATGCCATCGATGTCGTGCGCTCTTTCAACGGCCCGACCAGGCTGATCCACCATATCGCGCATGCCAGCTATATCGCACCCAGCGACATCCCGCGTTTTGCCGAACTCGGCGTCGCTGCCGACCTTTCGCCGTTCCTCTGGTATCCGACCAGCTTCCTGGAAGGTCACAAGCAGGCGATGGGCGTGGAGCGCGCCTTGCGCTCTGGCCGAACAAGCAACTGCTTGCCGCCGGCGCGCTGCTGGCAGGCGGTTCCGACTGGCCGGTGATGCCCAATCCCGATCCGTGGAACGGTATCGAAGGCCTGGTGACGCGCCAGAATCCCAACGGTGAGTTCGCCGGCGAGGCGCTGTGGCCGGAAGAGGCGATCGACGTCGCCACAGCGCTGGAGATCTTCACCATCAATTCCGCACGCGCCATCGGGCTCGGCGAGACGATTGGCTCGCTCGAGGTCGGCAAGTCGGCCGACTTCATCGAACTCGACCGCAACGTGCTTGAAATCCCTGCCGACGAGATCGCCGACATCAAGGTCATGACGACCTGGTTCGAGGGAAGGGTGGTGTATGAGCGAACCTGACCCTGCCGGCATAGCTGTCCCGGTCACTATCCTCACCGGCTTCCTTGGTTCCGGCAAGACGACGCTGCTCAACCGGCTGCTCAAGCAGCCGTCGATGGCGGGGGCTGCCGTCATCGTCAACGAATTCGGCGAAATCGGGCTCGATCACCTGCTGATCGAAGCCAGCGAAGAGCAGTTCCAGTTGCTCGACAATGGCTGTGTCTGCTGCACGGTACGCGGTGATCTGGTCGAGACGCTGAAGACACTGCATCGGCGCGCTGTCGGCGGCGAGTTGCCGGAACTCAGCCGCGTCGTGATCGAGACGACCGGTTTGGCCGACCCGGCACCGATCCTGCATACGTTGATTGCGGAGCAGGATCTCGCCAGCCGCTACCGCATTGCCGGCGTCGTTACCACGGTCGATGCCGTCAATGGTCCGGCGACGCTGGAGCGTCACGCCGAAGCCGCCAAGCAGGTGGCGGTGGCGGATCGTCTGATCATCACCAAGGCCGATCTTGTCGATGGCTGGAAGGTGGAAGCGTTGCAGCACAGGCTGGCCGCACTCGCACCAGCCGCTGAACGCTGCCTCGTGGCGGACGCAGCGCTGGAAACCTTGCTCGACGCGGAAACGCTGGGTGATGCGCGCGCGGACAGGATCGCAGCCTGGTTCGACAAGGCGATACAGTCGGTTCACGACCATGAACACGAATGCGGTCCGCACTGTGAGCACCACGACCACGATCATCATCACGAAGGTCATGGGCTACATCACGGCATCCAGTCCTACAGCTTCGTTATCGACAGGCCGGTGGAATGGACGACGTTTGCAACGTGGCTGGACTACATAGCGGCCTTGAAGGGAGAGGACCTTCTGCGCCTCAAGGGGCTGGTCTGTGTGGCTGACGACATCGATCGGCCGCTGGTGCTGCATGGCGTGCAGCACGTGTTTCACCCACCGACCAGGCTGGATACGTGGCCGTCGCCGGATCGCCGCACCCGGCTCGTCTTCATCGTGCGCGACATCGCCCGAGAGACCATCGAACGGACGCTTGCGAAATTCGCCGGAGTTCGCCCGGCCCAGGCGTCCGAAAGGCATGCGGCGTAGCAATCAATCAAGGCGTGTAGACACGCCTGAAACAAGGGGAGAGAGAAAATGCATTGGAAATCAACTCTGCTTTCTGGCGTCTTTGCCGCGATCGGCATCGGCGCCCTGACGGGAGGCGCCGCGGCCGCTGGTCCGACCTGCGCCAACGGCACCATCAAGGTCGGTGCGGTTTCGACCATCACCGGCCCTGCCGATTTCAGCGAGGTGCCGAAGGCGACACAGGCGGCGTTTGACGCCGTCAACGCGGCTGGCGGCATCAACGGCTGCAAGATCGAATACACCATCGCCGACGACAAGGCTGATCCCGCGGTGGCCGCCCAGGCGGCCCGCGACCTGATCGATAACAAGGAAGCCGTCGCTCTTGTCGGTTCGGGCAGCCTGCTCGACTGCGCCGTCAACGCCGTCAACTACAACCGTAAGAAAATCTCTTCGGTTCAAGGGCTTGGCGTCGACGCTGCATGTTTCTCCTCACCCAGCGTGGCACCTGTCAATGTCGGTCCGTTCACCCTGTCGACCGCCATGGGTTATTACGCCACCAACGTGCTGAAGAGCCAGAAATTCTGCGCTTTCTTCATCATCATCGGCGGCACCCAGGAGGCCTACAAGAAGGGCATCGAAGATTGGGAGAAGATCAGCGGCCAGAAGGTGCATCTGCTCGACCTCACGCTGCCCTTCCAGGGCGATCTCACGCCATATGTCATCAAGGCGCGCGACGCTGGCTGCGACACGGTGCTGACCAACCAGGTCGAGCCGCAGGTGGTGCAGCTCATCAAGACCGTCGACGCCCAGAAGATCAGCGGCATCAACTGGTTGTTCCTCGCCCCGGGCTATACCGTGCAGGTGGCGAAGGCACTCGCCGACACCAAGCAGCCGATCTATGTCGGCACAGAGTGGGAGCCTTTCACCGAGACCGGATCTGCCGCCAACGCGCAGTGGATCGCCGACATGAACAAGGCCGGCCGGCCGCTCACCGCTTTCTCGCAGGGTGGTTATCTGGCTGCCAAGATGTTCCTCAAGGTGATCGAGGGCATCGACGGCGAAGTGACGCGCGAAAGCGTGACCAAGGCGCTTCTGGAAATGAAGCCGATCTCGGATCCGCTCGCCGGCTCGCCTTACGTATTCGGTGAAGCAAAGACCCATTCGCCGATGCGCGCTACCAAGGTCATGAAGCTCGAAAGCGGGGCTTGGAAGGTGGAAACACCTGAATGGGTCGTGCTTCCTGACGCAAAGTAGCCGCTGACTGAAGGACGGCAGACATGTTCTGCCGTCCTCTTTTTCACTCGGGATCATCGATGAATTCGTTTCTCACACCCGCCATTGCGGGGCTGACGGCAGGCGGCACTTATGCGCTGCTCGGCGTCTGCGCCGTCTTCACCTACCGGCTTGTCGCCGTCGTCAATTTTACCGGCGCGGCGATCGGTTCGGCCGGCACCTTCGCACTGATTGCCTTGACCGAGTCCGGTTATCCGACGTTTCCGTCCGTGATTGCGGGCATTCTGGTCGGTGCGGCCGTCGGCGTGCTGATCGGCTTCGTCATGACCCGCTGGTTTGCCGAAGCGAACCCCTCGACCAAGGCCGCGGTAACCGCGGCCCTGCTGGTCGGCCTGATCGCAATCGGTCTCAGGCTGACCGGTGGCCAGCATCCGCGCGTCATGCCGGACCTGTTTCCTGGCTCGGCCTTCCGCCTCGCCGGCGTCGAGGTGACCATCGCGTCGGCCCTCACCATCGGCCTTGCCGTACTTTTCACAGTGCTGTCCGATCTGTTTCTCAACCGCACCCGCATCGGTTTACATCTGCGCGCGCTGTCGGACCGGCCGCTTGCCGCCGAACTGATCGGCGTGAAGGTGAGACTGCTGTCGCTGCTGGTCTGGGGTGCCACCGGCGCCTTCACCACCTTCGCGCTGATGATCATCGCGCCGCAGCGTTCGCCCAATTTCATGACGCTCAGCTTGTTGGTGGTACCGGCTCTGGCGGCGGCACTCGTCGGACTGTTCCGCAGCTTCTGGCTGACGCTCGCCGGCGGCATTCTGCTCGGTGTGCTGGAGGGGCTGGCGAGCTCGATCGACTCGATCGCTCAATATCGCAGCGCCATTCCCTTCCTGGTCATCCTGGCCGTGCTTCTGTGGTCGCAAAGGGAGGCCCGCTGGGATGAAGCGCGCTAGCATTCGAGCCTCGCTCGTCATTATCATCGCCGCCATCGTGCTGGGCGGCGCCATCACTGGGCTTCTGTCGTCCTATTGGGTTTTCCTGGCGACGTCGGTGCTGATCACCGGCGTGGCGTTGCAGAGCCTGGGGCTGGTCGCCGGTCGCACCGGGATGATTGCGCTCTGCCAGATGTCCTTTGCCGGCGTCGGCGCCTGGACGGTGGGCTATCTCAACCTGGCAGAAGCGCCGGGTGGCCTGGCGCTCTGGATCCTGCTCGGCGGTCTCGCTGCCGTACCGTTGGGCGTAGCCATCGGTCTTCCGGCACTGCGGCTCCGCGGCATCAACCTCGCCATCATCACGCTGTCCTTCGCTGCGGCATTCGACGTCATCCTGGCGACCATGACTTTTCCCGGCCAGACCGCCTTCATCCAGGTGCCGAGGCCGGCACTGTTCGACAGCGACGAGGGCTACTTCGCTTTCGCGTTGATCTTCTATGTGGTCATTGCGGTGGCATTGGAGTTCCTGGCACGCTCGCGGCTGGGCGCCTCCTGGCTGGCGGTACGCCACTCCGAACGCGCTGCTGCAGCCCATGGCGTCAGTGTTGCCAAAGCCAAGCTGTCTTCCTTTGCCATCAGCGCCTTTATCGCCGGTATCTCCGGCGGACTGCTAGCCGGTTATCTCGGTACGCTGGTCGCCGAGAATTTCTCGATGATGCAGTCGCTCAGCCTCTATGCGGTCGCGGTGATGACCGGCGCGCATTTCGCGGAAGGCGCCATCATCGGTGGTCTCCTCGTCGTCATGTTTCCGGAAATCCTGCGCCGGTTCGACCTGCCGCAGGACATCGGCAACGTGCTGTTCGCGCTCGGCGCCACGCAGGCGCTGTCGACCGGCGAGACGATGAGCGAGACCTACCGTCGTTTGCTGCGCAAGCTGGCGCCAAAGCGCAGGCCGAGCGGCGGCAGATCATCCGAGGGAGATCTCCCCGTGCGCGTCGAACATGCCAAGGGCGCAGCACTCACAGTCGACAAGCTCACCGTACGCTATGGCACCGTGTTGGCACTCGATGGCGTCGACCTGACCATTCCAGCCGGTTCGGTTGCCGGCCTGATCGGGCCAAACGGTGCCGGAAAATCAACCTTTATCGACGCGGTGTCGGGTTTCCTGGCCGCCTATGAAGGTTCGATCAAGCTGGGTGCAACGCCGCTGGAGGGGCAGGCCGCGCATCTCAGGGCCCGGGCAGGGGTGCGCCGGACATGGCAGACCAATCGTATCGCGCCCGAATTGACGGTGGGCGGCTATCTGCGCCTTGCCGCCGGCAATCTTAGCGAGGCCGAGGTTCGCGCCATGCTGGACTGGCTGGACTGCCCGAACCCGGAAACGCCGGTGGTGGCAGTCGATGCCGGCACACGCCGCTTGCTCGATGTTGCCGGCGTGGTTGCGGCAAGACCAGCCATCATCCTGCTCGACGAGCCGGCAGCCGGCCAGTCCCATGAAGAGACACTTAGGCTCGGCAAGCGCATCGCGGAAATTCCCGCACGTTTCGGGTCTTCCGTATTGTTGGTCGAGCACGACATGGATCTGGTGCGCGCTGCCTGCAGCCAGGTCACGGTGCTCGACTTCGGCCGCGTCATCGCATCCGGTCCGCCCGCCGTGGTTCTGGATCAGGGTCCCGTCAAACGAGCCTATCTCGGCATCGAGGAAAGCGTCGCGGCATGAGTGAACTTGTCATTTCCTCGCTGTCGATCAGCCGCTCCGAACTGCCTGTGGTCACCGGGATCGATGCGCGTGTCGAAAGCGGTTCGATCAGTGTTGTTCTGGGAGCCAACGGTGCCGGCAAGACGACACTGCTCGAAGGTCTCTCGGGCATCATTCCGGTGGCGAGCGGAACCATTGCCATCGACGGTCATGAAATCCAGAAAGCACGGCCGGGCCAGCGCTCGCGCCAAGGCCTGGCTCACGTCGAACAGGGCCGTACCATCTTCAGTCAGCTGACCACCGAAGAGAATATGAAGGTGGCGTTGCGCGACGGCAGTGATCTTTCCGAAGCCTACGGCCTGTTTCCGGAGCTGCTGCAGCGTCGCACCGTTCGTGCCGGCCTGCTCTCGGGTGGTGAACAGCAGATGCTGGTCATTGCGCGAGCGCTTCTGACCCAGCCGAAAGTGCTGATGATCGACGAAATGTCGGCGGGCCTGGCCCCGGTCATCGTCTCGCGGCTGATGGCGGCAGTGCGCAAGCTGGCTGACGCCGGTCTTGCCGTGCTCCTCGTCGAGCAGTTCGCCGCTCTTGCGCTCGGCATCGGAAATCGCGCCTATGTCCTGCGCCGCGGCCGCGTCGTCTATGACGGCAACTGCAAGACACTGCTGCGCTCGCCGGATGAACTGCACAAGCTGTATTTGGGGGGATAGCACTACGGAGGAAATCCGGCCCGGTTGACCGGGCCGGATTGAATATTGCGACTTGTTGCTTACTGCGCCGGCGGAGAGGCCGTGCCGCCTCCGGCCGGAGCCGTGGTGCCGCTATCGGATGCACCAGGGGCCGCCACGCCTTCCGCAAGCTTGTTCCTGTCGAAAGCCGGTGCGCTGTTGAGCTGATCCTTGCTGGCCTTCATGACCAGCCAGGTCTTGCCGTCGCTGCGTGTCGCCATCTGCAACTGGTCGGGGCTGACCGCGACGTCCTTCTCGCCGACGCCAAGGAACCCGCCAACGCCGACCACCGCGGCTTCAATCTTGCCTTCAGGCGTGAAGATAAGGTCATTGACCTTGCCGACGGTAGCCGCATCGGCCTTGTCGCTTTCATAGACGCTCTGGCCGATGAAGTTTGTTGCCAGGATCTGACCATCCTTCGGCTGGATCGAACCCACGGTGTTGGCGTCGGTGCCCGGAGGCGCCGTAAAGACATCCTTTGTCGAAACCGACATCTCGGTTTCCGTCGAACCACCGGCGCTTGGCGTTGCGGTTTGCGCGAACGCGGAGCCACCAATCAGCAACGCGCATGTCGCGCCCAGAAGTGCCGTTTTCATCATGCCTGATCTCCTTTTCTGCAACGGATGCACAAGGACCCAACGGCACGTCGAAGGGATCGTTCCGAAAAGTTGAGGGTTCGGATAGAGATTATGTCAGGCCGTGACGGACGAGATGACGCACGATCGGCGAGAACAGGTTCTGGCCGACATAGTTTCCGATATTGGTCTTTTCAAAGAGATCTTGGGCCAATGCCGCATCCTGCACGATGGGGATGCCGGCTGACCGGGATTGAGCGATGATATCGAGTGCGGCGCGGCCCTGTCCCTTGGCCACGATTGTCGGGACCGGCGTTTCGCCCTTGATGTAGCGCAGCCCCACCGCCAGTTCGTCGCCGGCAAACACGATGACGGCGTTCTGGACACCCAGCCGCGCCGGCTGCTGCACCGCCTCCCGCCGCTGGCGTCGCTGCTCCTGGCGGATAAGCGGATCACCCTCCATGTCCTTGTGCTCGCGCTTGTACTCGGTCGTGGTCATGCGCATGTCGCGCAGGAACAACCAGCGCTGCAGCGGCACGTCGAAGATTCCGATCGCGAGAAAGGCGAGAGCGGCTGAAATGCCGACAGGGACCATCACCCCCCACAGCATCGGTGTCATGCAGGACATGCCGCATCCCGGCGCATCGAACAAAGGTTGCAGCCACTGCACCAGGATGACCACGAACAAGGTGGACAGAAAGATCAGTTTGACCAGGCCCTTCACGAACTCCACGACGTTGCGCAGGGACATGATCTTCTGCAGGCCTTTGGCCGGGTTGATATGGTCGAATTGCGGTTTGATGGTTTCGAAGGAAAAGACCGGACCGAAGGTCGCCAGCATGCCGAAGACGAGGGTGACCGCGACGACGATCGCAACCATCGGCACTGTGATGTACATCAGCAGGAAAAATGCGTGACGGCCGCTGCGCAGCAAAATCTCGCCGAAAGGGACGTTGTAATCCGTGATCGTGTCGATCAGTTCGGAAAAATGCGCCGACGCGGTCGGCCAGACCAGATAGACATAGGCAAGCACCGCGCACAGGCCGAAACCTGAGACAAAGTCGCGGCTTTGTGAAACCTGGCCTTTGCGCTTGGCATCGCGCAGCTTCTTGTCGGATGCCGGTAGTCTTTTTTCCTCGGCTTCTTCGGCCATCTCGCCCCTCGGGCCTTCCGTCGCTAGCCGAGGACGGAACCGAGGGCCTGTGCCTTGGCCTGTGTTGAGCCTTTGGCGCGGATGGACTGCGCCTGCGACAGCAGCTTGTTGATCTCCTGCGTTGGCAGGCCCACTGGAGGTGTCGCCCTGACCTGATCACCCTGGCCCAGCAGCCCGTAGACGATGACGGCGTTACGTTTGTGATGAAGCTGCGCGTTGGAGGCTCCGACCAGCTTTTGCGCCAGGGGCAACGCTACACCGGCATTGCCTTCGAGACCCGCGGCCAGAGCCATATTGGTTTCGATATCGAGGTCGCCAGGTGCCATCTTGAGCGCCTGACCGAAGGTGACCTGCGCTTCCTGGGTGTGGCCGGAAAGCGTCTGCGCCACACCGAGGCGATTGTAGGAACTGCTGGTGTTGACCAGCGGTGCCGCCTGGGCGAGTGCCCGCATCCCGGCATTGTAGTCGCCGGCATCCATCATCGCTGACCCCAGGCCAAGCATCGCTTCACCATTATTCGGTGACTTGGCGAGCGCCGCTTCATAGGCCTTGGCGGCCTGGTCCGGATCGCCGGCTCGCATGTAAGCATCACCCGTTTTGACGTAGGCGCTCGGACGGGCGTCGGGCAGGGCCGCCGCCTTCTGGTAGAGCGCGATCGCCGTGTCGCTGTCGCCCCGCTTCGCAATGTCGTCGGCGAGCTTGATCAGCCGTTCTGAAGGCGAAGCGGGAGCCGCATTCTTCGGATTGACGGCGCTGTGGGTTCCCGTCTGGCAACCTGCCAGCGTCAAGATTGCCAATGCCGGCAGGAAAACGACACGCATATCCATCTCTCCCCGTTCACCCTCTGTGGTCAGTTTCAAATCGCTTCGGACCGCCTGGCCCGAAGCAGGACCTGTGGCTAATTCGTCGTCAGGCTAGGCGTCTCGGCGGCCGGTACAGGCTGCTCGCCGTCCAGATAACGCCGCGCCGCACGCGCTGTCGGGCCTGCCGCCGCGGATCCCATCCGACGACCCTCAACGAGATCACGCTGGCTCTCGATCATGCGCTGCAGGTTGTATGCGTTGGCGCAGCCCGGCGGCAGGTGCTGACCAACGCCGGATATCTGTGTCAGGCTCGCCGACGAGTTCGCCGGAGGATTGTCATCATCGACCGGATCGTTCAGGCAGGCGTTGGGCGCCAGAACGGAGCCGGACGTGCTTTTGTTCGAGCCGCCCGGGCCTGTCGCCACATAACTGTAGCCTGGTGAATAATCCTGTTCCGGCTTGGTGTTGCCGACACAGCCGCACAGCAGGATGGTCGTGATGATGGCGAAAAAGGTGTTCGACACTCTCATCGCTGTTCTCCTACTTGACGATCAGGCCGACGGACGAGCCGCCCTTTTTGCGCTTGGCGCGTTTAGCCGGCCTGTCCTGCGGGGTGGCGAGGCTGTCTCGCACCGGCTCGACCAGATAGGGCGTGATCAGGATGACCAGTTCGGTTTCCTCGCGCTGGAAACGCTGCGACTGGAACAACGGTCCAAGCACCGGCACATCGCCAAGCACCGGAAACTTCTCGACATTGCGGGAGGTGCGCTGCTGGAACAGTCCGGCGATGGCGAAAGTCTGACCGCTTGCCACTTCGACGGTGGTGTCAGCCCGGCGTACGACGAAACTCGGTAAGGAAAAGCCGTTGGCTCCAATTACCGCGCCGCTGTCGGACAGTGAGCTGACTTCAGGCTGCACGTTGAGAGCGATCCGGTTGCGCCCGATCAGTGTCGGCGTGAACCCCAGCGAAACGCCGAACTGCTTGTACTGGACCGTGACGACATCGTTTCCTTGCGGGATGGGGATCGGGATTTCGCCGCCGGCCAGGAATTTCGCCGTCTGGCCGGTCACCGCCGTCAGGTTCGGTTCAGCCAGGATCTTGACGATGCCGTTGCGCTGCAGCGCCTCGATCAGGATATCGAAGTTGATGCCATGATCCTGGCCCAGGTTGAGACCGAAATTTCCGGTGTTGCCGCTCGGTACACCGTTGTTTTGAAACATGTTGAATTCGAAGCCGGCGCTCTTGTAGCCGACGTTCCAATCGACACCGTAGGACTGCAGCTCGGTGCGCGAGACTTCGGCGAAACGAACCCGTATGTTGACCTGCTGCGAGCCTTTCACCGTCATGTTGTTGATCGGCGGTTCCTCGGTCGGGGAGAAGGTCCGGGCGATGTTGTCCATGTCGGTTGCTTCATCTACGCCGCGGGCCTCCCCGGTCGTCACGATGCGGTTGCCGAAGATGGCAAGGTTCGTAGCCGAATTCGGTCTCATGGCCTTTTTGGCCTGATTGGCC
This sequence comes from Mesorhizobium sp. Pch-S, assembly GCF_004136315.1. Classification (NCBI taxonomy): domain Bacteria; kingdom Pseudomonadati; phylum Pseudomonadota; class Alphaproteobacteria; order Hyphomicrobiales; family Phyllobacteriaceae; genus Mesorhizobium; species Mesorhizobium sp. Pch-S. The sequence continues at coordinate 5,919,310 of NZ_CP029562.1, read as the reverse complement.
GAAGAGATGTCGGCCGTCACACGAAACTGGGCCGTTGCCTTGATACGTTCATCGGATGTGATCGCGATCAGATTGGTCAGGCCAGGCTTCAGACCGAAGACGTAGACCACACCAGGCGAGACGACCTGCAGGTCGGCGATCGTCGTGTCGGCGATCAATACGGATTCGACCGGTTCGTTGAAGCGCAGCAGACGCCCCTGGCCGACGGGCAGGTCGACCGTCGGCTGCACCGGCATTCCTGAAATCTCCTGCGCCTTGAGGTCCGTCAGCGACGAAACAAGACCAGTCAGGAAAACGGCAAGAGCGAGCACCAGCCAGGAAATCTTGATCCCGGCCGGAAAGGTGCGCCGTCGTTCGGCTCTCGCGGTATGGCGGCTAGGCATGCAGTCCCTCTCTCGAGCATTCCCGGCATTCGTTGGTCCCCGATGCCGTTGCTGTTCGTCCCCAAATCATCCGGCCGTGTTTTGTCCCCCCAGCACCCCGGCGGATGGCAGCGATGGGGTTCTGGATCGTCCTGAGTTTCCCGAGATCGTCGCCAATGGCTGGACGTTGAATTCGGGGGCGAGTTCAGGAAAGGAAAGAACCGGCAATTCGATGCCGTTCTGCACCAGAAGCGCGCGCATGTGACGGCGCACGTCGGCGGCCGTCACGATCACCGGCGAGACGCTGGCGGCAGCGCGTGACAGATGGCGTTCGATCTCGGCCGCCAGCCCCTGAACACCAGCATCCGCCGTGTTGAGGAAAGCTCCGGTCGATGTCTTCTGCACCGCATCGCGCAAGAGATCTTCTGCCGAACGCTGCAGCACGTAGGCGGAGATGATGTTGTTGCGGTCGGCAACGCGAAAGCTGATCTGTCGCCTCAGCGCCGTTCGAACATGCTCGGTGAGCGGGACGACATCCTGTTCGTGCTGGCCTGCCTCGACCAGCGCTTCCAGCACCAGGCGCAGATTGCGGATAGGCACGTTTTCGGCCACCAGCCGCCTGAGCACGTCGGCGATCTTCTGCAGTGGTACGATCTCGGCGGTCTGCCGTACCAGGTCGGCATAGTCCGTCTCCATCTCGGAGAGCAGCTTGCGTGTTTCCTGGATGCCGACGAAATGGCCGCAATAGAGCTGGAGTGCATGCGCGGTCCATTTGGAAGCGATATCAAGCGGCTCCGAATAGGGCAGTTGTGCCTCTTCCAGCGCCGGAACGCCGTCCCGGTCGACCCAGGAGAATTTGCGTTGCCCGACTAGGGCGGCACCGTCCTCATAGGTGAGGCTGAGCAGTTCCAGATGGCTTGCCTCCGTTTCGACCAGCACCCGGTCGGCCGGGATTTCGGCTTCCAGGATCGGCACACCTTCGAGGTCGATGCGGATGTTGCGCGGGGAAATCGTCTCGCTGACGTCAACTCCGATGGCTGGAATCTCGACGCCGAGATCCTCGAAGATCTTTCGACCCATCGCCTCCGTCCGTTGCCGAAATTGCGGCTCGGCCACTTCGGTGGCGAGTGCCTTGCCAAGTCTGACGATGATGCGGCTGGAGCCGAGCAACGGCCTCGCACCACCATCGAGCGCGAGTACGCCTTCAGGTTCTTGTACAGTTGTTGCGGGTAAGGTCTCCGCCGGCTCGTCTTCGCGGCGGGCATTGCGATGGATCATGAAGGCACCGGCGCCGAAGGCGATGCCGAGTGCAACGAAGACAAGGCTGGGGAAACCTGGCACCAGCGCCAGCCCCATCATGATCAGCGCGGCAAGGCCGAGCGCACGTGGATCGCGCAGCAACTGGAAGCTGATCTGCCTGCCGAGATCCTCCGTACCATCGGCACCGCCGACACGCGTCACCATCGTGCCGGCCGCGATGGCGACGAGCAGGGCAGGGATCTGCGCCACCAACCCATCGCCAACCGTGAGAAGGGAGTAGGTGGATGCGGCTTGCCCGATCGACATGCCGTGCTGCAACGTACCGACGGTGAAGCCGCCGATGAGGTTCACCAGGATGATGACGATGCCCGCGATGACATCGCCCTTGACGAATTTCATGGCGCCGTCCATCGCGCCAAAGAGTTGACTTTCCCGTTCCAGTTGCCGGCGCAGATGCCTGGCTTCAGCCTGGTCGATATCGCCGTTCCGGAGTTCCGCGTCGATGCTCATCTGCTTGCCGGGCAGGGCGTCCAGTGTGAAGCGGGCGGCCACTTCCGCGACACGCTCGGCGCCACGCGCGATGACGATGAACTGCGCCACGGTGATGATGAGAAACACCACCAGCCCCACCGCGATGCTGCCGCCAACGACGAAATTGCCAAAGGCGGTGATGATTTCGCCTGCATCGGCCTGCAACAGGATCAGGCGGGTTGTCGTGATGGTGATTGCCAGCCGAAACAGCGTGGCGATCAGGATGACGGAGGGCATCGAAGAGAATTCGAGCGGATGCGAAACGTAGAACGCGACCAGCAGGATCAGCACGCTGAGCGCGATGTTTGCGGTGATCAACGCGTCGACCAGGAAAGTCGGCAGCGGGATCAACATCATCACCACAGCGACCAGAATCAGCACTGCAATGACCAGGTCACCGCGCTGGGATGCTTTGCCGAGCAAGTATAGCAGCCGTTGCGAAAGGGTCATTGCACCTGCCTTTTCGCCAGGAAGCGCTGGAACGCCTCACGCGCTTCCGGCTTGCGTCCCGCGACAAGCAAGGCGCGGCTTTTCAGGAGGTGAAGGGTGGGATGTTGCATTCCTTCCAGTGTCTCCAGCCTGGCGATTGTGGCGAGCGCCTTGTCCGCTTCTCCATCCAGGATGAGCAGGTGTGCCAATGTTCTCAGTACGCCGGGGTCTTCAGGGGAAAGCTGTGCTGCAATCAACAGATAGACTGCCCCCCGCCTGGCCTGGCCGTGACATCCATAGAGATGGCCAAGGACATGCAGCAGATGTGCAGCCTCGCGTGGCCCGGTCAGGTTCCAGTCCCTCCTTGCAGACGTCCCAGCAACTCCCGGTGACGCTCGATCTCGTCTTGCATCAGCGTTCTCGCAAGCGCTCTCAGCGGCTCACCGCCCTCCAGATCGGGAACGACCTCCGTGATGAAATGGTGCAGAATGGGCACCGAACGCCGCAGGATCGCCGGTTCGGGGATTTCCGGCATGACGAACTCCGCGAGGATCTCGTCGAGCGATTTGCCCGTGGTGCTCGCAGATGGCCCGCCCAAGGTTTCCGCTTCCAGTCCATCGGTGCCGGAAGCGGAGTTTGCGCCCTTTGTTTTGGTCCGGTTGACGCCATTCAGGCGCCGGCGTTCGATCGGTTGAGGGTGGGAAGCGTTCGCATGCCCATCCCTGCCGATCGAATCTGGCCGTGCGTCGAAACGTGGCCCGTCGACGCGGCGGTTCACTGGTATTTCAGCGCGACCGTGGCGCCGCCCTTTGTCAGCACGAGCGCGGTCTGTCCAATCTCCTTGATGGTCCAGCCGTCATTCGTGAAAGCGCCCTCATGGTAGCGTGTGCCGTCGCCGGCGATCACATAGGGGCGCTCACCATACCAGATCGCCTGCAGGGTGAGACGTGGTGGCTGCGCGGCATCGCCGACCACGATGTTCGACACCAGGGGTACCTGTCCGTATTTCTGGTCGAACCATGTGCGGACTTCGGTCCAGGTGCTGGATTGTGCATTGGGTATCGTGCCGGAAACGACCAGACGTTCGGCCGAACGTCCGACTGAAACGGTGCCCAGTCCCGATTGCCCGAGCCGCTCGATCAATGCCGTTTGTGCGGCAGCCAGATGTTCGGCGTCGGCGCCCGGAATGCTTCCCGTTACCTCGCCGTCGGCGAGCGCAAGCTTGGCAGCCTTGTCATCGGTCTTCGCGATGGACAGGCCGTTGGCGGCAACGGAAATGGCAAAAACCGCAGCGATGAAAACGCCACCGGCAAGCAACGGACGCTGGGAGAGCGTCCAGCGGCTTTTAACCGGTTCAGCTCCCGTGAGTCGCAACCGTGCATCGCCCAACGAAATGCCGAGTGGCAGCCGGCGCCGGCAGCCCTGGCCCTTGCGGATGGTTTCGCCACCGTCGAGTTCCAGGTCCCCGCCGATCGCTTCGATTTCAACCAGGTTACCCTTTCGGTGAAGCCTGGCGTGGAGTGAGGCGATGCCGGGATCCCTGAGGACGATATCCGAACCGCTGTCCGAACCGATCACATAAGATGGTTCGGTCAACTCAAGGCTGGCACCACTATGAAAGCCGCCGGTCACTGCCAGCGTCGTGGGTTTGTAAGGGGTCAGGCTTGTGGCTTTGCTCGCGAGGGCACGCAACGCAAGCCTGCCCGCGCCACCTTCAAGCTTTTGGGTCGAGTGAGCGCTCATGCCTTTCAACCTCCCGCCAAAACGATTTCAAACGCCTGTCGGTCCAAAGTTCATACACCGAGATGCGGCTCGCCGCCGGTAACCTCCGGCGGCGCAGAATGACTGATAAACCCTGCGCCTCAGGCTTTTTCGGCCGACTGGCCGAGCGTCCTGGCGGTGCTCATCAACATATCGTGCTGAGATTTCGCGATCTCTTTGTTGATCTCCAGGCCGAACATCCGCTCCTGGTGCTTGATCATCTTGTCCAGGTTCTGCTCCGGACTTCCGCCGTTGACGGGAGGGGTAGTGGTCATGACTGTCTCCTTGAGGAACCATTCCACGCAATCGTGACAGCCCGGCGTAATGGACTCCCTTTAGATTGCTGTTCGAACTTAGTGCAGCGCTGCAGAAATGAAAAGTCCATTTGGAATATCGAAAACATGAAAATTCCAACTGTTGCATTGTCTGCAAGCAGCAGGTAAATTTGAACCGGGCAAATTGGGGTTAGGAAATGGAAAAAGGTCCTTTGTCGGAACTGCTCGTGGAGCGATTCGAAACGATGCCGCCGCAGCTGCAGGTCGCGGCGCGTTTCGTGCTCGACCATCCTCAGGACGTCGCCTTGATGTCCATGCGCGAGCAGGCCAACCAGGCGGGCGTGTCGCACAGCACTATGATGCGGCTGGCGCGCTGGCTTGGCCTCGATGGCTATGAGGATATGCGCAGCCTATACGCGCGTGCTTTGCGCGAGCGCGGTGTGGGCGAGGTGGGGCGATCCGGCTCATCGCCGCAGCAGGATCCGGACTATCCCGCAGCCGGAATCGCGGCGGACACGCTCGCCGCTCAGATTGCCAGCCTCGGCGAATATGGCAGCGCCATGCAGTTTCTGGCGGCAGCCAAGCTGATCGCCGGGTCAAAGACCATTTTCGGTCTGGGATTCGGAAGCTCTCGCTCGGTCGTCAGCCATTTCGTGCAGACGGTTTCACCTCTTCTTGATGAAGGCCGCAAGGCCATGTTCGTGGCCGATTCGCATGGCGCCGGTGCCGAAGCACTGCTGGATGCCGGTGCTGGCGATGTCGTGCTTGCGGTCGGCTTCGCACCCTACGAGCGCGCCACGATTGATTTCGCCCGTCAGTGCGCAAGCCAGGGTGCGGCAATCCTTGCAATCACCGACAGCAGCGTCTCGCCTTTGGCGCGCATGGCTCGCGAGACCATCGTGGTGACGTCGAACTCGAGTTCGTTCTTTCCAAGCATGGTGCCGGCATTTGCCGCGGTTGAAATCCTGGTCGCTTTGGCTGCGCCGCTCGGCGATGTCGATGCCGCCGAAAAACTCAAACAGTCGCAAGAGCAGCTCGCTGCCTTCGGCGTCTATTGGAAGGCCGCTCGCTAGCACCCTTTCGGGATGCCTATCGGACGACCTTCGGCCAGCCCCTTGGGGCGGAGCACATTGCGGAGGTCGTTCACGTGGTTCGTCCGATATTGCCGAAGCTGAACCCCACGCCCAGGGTCGACCCTAAAGCCAATGCTGCGCAAATCGCGCAACTGGAAGCCCAGGCCGCCCAGCTCAGGGAACAGATCCGGCTTGCCAACAAGATGGGTGAGCGCGAGTGGGCAGCGACGGCGCGCCAGGAGCTTACCCAGGTCACCGGCAAGCTTGACGCTCTCCAGCAGCCCGCTGCGACGCCCGTCAATGCAAGCGCTGGAACGCCGGCCAATGGCACGGGCGTTCAGCCGGCGCTCTACACTCAACCAACGACCCTGGCCTTTGCTCCGGTCAAGCTGAATACCGGCACGCCCGAAAAGGACCCCGCTGCGGACAAGACGGCCCACAGCATCATCGATGACGTGAAGAAGGGCAAAAGCATAGAAAAGATCGCCTCGGAACGAGGGATGACAAACGAACAGGTGCTCGCGGCGATCAGGGCGGGCAACAACCTGGAAGTCACCGTCACCGATCCGACGAGCAACAACGGCGATGTCCGGACGACGGTTATCAAGGACACCAGCGACCCTAAAAACCAGAAGACCGTCACGCTCTACTATGACTATCAGCATGACACCTATTATGCGGCCGTGCAGGACGGGTCAGCTGCTCCCACCGAAACGCCTCTTCGAGATGGCCTCGGACGCAAGCAGACCAGCAGCCACGATTCCGAAACGGGAGCCATCACCACCCGCTACGAGGACGATCTTGGCTCGGGCACCACAACCGAGCGGACCTCGATGCCGAACGGGGCGTCGGTTGAAACGGTGACGCCGAAGGGCGGACCGGCGCTACCGGTCACCACCGTGACCGGACCGGACGGGAAGAAAACCGTGCTTGCGCCGACCCAGGATCCGGGCGGGGCAACGACGAAGGGCATTCAGGATGATCTTGCCGCTGGCAAGAGCATCGACCAGATCGCCAAGGAGCGGGGCCTGACCAAAGAGCAGGTGATCGCTGAGCTGCAGGGAGCCGGTTACCAGGTCAAGACCGGGGATCCGAAGAGTGACAATGGCGACGTGCAGTCAGTCGAATTGGTCGATCCGCATTCCGGCGACAAAACGTCCTATTATTACGACTACCAGCACGACACACGCACGGTAGTCACCACGAAGGGCGATACCGAAACCACGGCGTCTGTGGACGGCAACGGCAAGACGACGAACACCACCCGCAACACCAAGACGGGCGAAGCCACCACGACCATCGTCGATCCGAAGGCTGGCACCGAGATCAAGATCGTTACCGACAAGGATGGTCGCGTTACCAAGACGACCACCGAAAAGATCAATGATGGCAAACCAATAGATTACGAAGTTAAACCTGGGGACAACCTCACTCTCATCGCACAGCAGCACGGCGTGACGCTGGATGAGCTGAGGAAGACCAATCCGGAGCTTTTCGACAATCCTCGCGATCCGAACCTCATTCATCCCGGCGAAAAGGTCAGGATCGAGAACGGAACCCGGACGACCGTCGAGGTCACGGCGAACGGCTATACGCTGACGACCAAGCCCGATGGCAGCGTGACCTTGCACAACAACACCACCGGCGCGAACCTGGATATCAAGGTTGGTACTGCACAGGAAGCGCTGGCCACGTTGCTTGTGTCGATCAATCCCAAGAGCAAGGATCCGGAGACAGCCAAGGCAGATACGGTTCTGAAAACCACCCTGGAAGGCATCCTCGGCGGAGCAAGCCCGGATCTGCTCAAGGACGTCACGAACAAGCAACAGGCGGTAAAGGACGCTATCGCGACATACGGCGGAGGAAAGCCCGCAACGCCGCAGCTCGACGGCTCCACCACGACGGTTGGCCCGTTCGGTGCGCCACCGAAAGAATCCACCAAATCCGGCGGCAATTGGGTGCCGCTCATGGTCGACGGCAGCTGGCAATGGTTCGATCCGGAAGTGGCCAAGGCGATCGCCGCGGAGAATGCAGCTGTTGCACGCCTTGGTGAGGCCCAGGCCAAGCCCGTGCAAAGCCAGGCACAGTTGGACGTCTACGCCCTCGACCCGGCTTACAAGGGAGCGATGACCGCCGCCAAGTCGACACTCGACAAGGCTTTGGCGCCTTACGGCCTGGAATGGAAAGCACCGACCCCGAAAGGCACGCTTGCCGAGGCGCAGGAGCGACTGACCCTCGCCAACGACGCGCTTGAAAAGGCCACGACGGCCAGGGTCGAATACGCGCAAGGCGAGAAGGATCTTCTTGCGGCGATTGGCAAGCAGTCGACTCTGCCGGCCATCAGCGATCCGAGCAAGCCAGCGGCCGGCCAGTCGGGCGGGCCGAGCAACATGGAGATCAATCTAGACGCCAAAGCCAAGCACTCGGAAGTCTCCAACCTTTTCATACAGTCAAGCCTGCATACCGCCAACGGCAACAAGGCAACTGTCGACCAGATGGTCAGCGCGACCGAACTGGAGCTGAAACTGACAGATGCCAAACCGGAAAGCCCGGAGCATAAGGCGCTAACGGACCGACTCGAAGGTTTGAAAACGCTGCAAAAGGCGGCAGGTAACCAGGTCGCACTGGCTGAAGCCTATGCAGAATACGGCGTTGCGCAAAAGGATGCCATGGATCTGGCCGTTCGCGTCGAGCCGATCAAGCAGCAGATCATCGCGCAAGCCAGGCAGAGGAATCCGCATCATTTCGACGAGAATGGGTACACCAACGGTGAAGGTGACTACACCGGCAAGCTCCTGAAACAGGAATTCATCGAGGAAAATGGCCAGCTCTATATGGTCAACACCTACGAGAACGACAATTTCCTGGATGAGAACAACAACGACACCAATGTTCTGAAGGTTCAGCTCACTTACGATCTCAACAACAAGGACATCAGGGACGACTTCCGAAATAACTCCCTGAACAAGCAGTGGCAGGACGTGATGTCGTCGACCCGGAGCACGCCGACCTCCGCGCCGGTTTGCACACCGGGGGGCACGGGTTCGATATCGGCGTTGGAAGCCGCCAAATCCAAGATCATCGGCACACAGGTCGGGCAGCTCGATGCCGGGTTGAAAGATGCGAAAACCAAACTCATCAACGCAGATACGGCTCTCGAAAAAGCAATCACCGACCACGGTGGTGGTACCATCGAGGCCCCCGCGGGCACACTGAAGCCAGGCGAGCAGCCGGTAAAGATCACGGTCAACGGCCGTGACGTTTGGGTCGCGCCGGAGGTTGCCGCTGCCTATGGAAAGCAGGGCCCGAGTGCGATCGGCGACAGTGGCAAGGCAGTCCAGATCGAGATGAATGGCCAAAAGCTGTGGGTCCATCCGGAGGTCGCCGCCGCTGAAATCGATCGCGGCAGAGCCGAGGATGAAAAGAACCAGCTGGAGAAATGGGAGACTGAGGCACGACCCGCCATGGTGGCGGCACGCGACTGGTACAGCTTCTCAGCCGGCCACCCTAAGCTTCTCGACGACAGCGGCATGGGGGAGCGTGAATCGAAACTCAAGAACGAATATTTCCAGGAGCATAGAGACAAGGCACTCGCCGGATATCAGGTCCAGTTCGAGAACCTCTACGACAAGGGTTTCACCGGCGAATACAAGCAATACAAAGGCGGCGAGCTGACGGATGCCGTTGCCAAGACGCTCGGCCTCGATCCTTCGAGCGAGGGGGTCGAAAACGTTACCGATGAAATTCGTGACCGTGCCGGCGACAACGCCCAGGTGAAGGTCGTGCCGATCTTCTCGCTGGATGGCGGCATGGAGTCCATGACAGCGCTGTTTGCCATCAAGGATGGCGGCGGCAAGGAGGTAGGCTACGTCGACAGTTCCGGAAAATACTACGGCAGCTTCGACGAATTCCAGCACGAGAACCGCATCTTCAGCGACAAGGGGAAGCTGGTGATGGCAAAGGGCGGTGACATGTCGCTCGGCGCCGACGGAAAATTCACGCTCGACGAGCTGGAGGTTGCCGACGGGCGCAAAGTGGACTTCTGGGACAAGGCCACCGACATAGGCCTGGGCATCGTGGCAGGCGCCGCGACCATCGTGTCCTTCATTCCTGGCGGGCAGTGGGCAATTCCGATCGCAATCGCTTCCGGCGCGGCCCTTGGCGGCAAGACCTTGTACAAGGAAGGCGAACACCTGCTGCAGGGTGGCGAGTTCGACAGCCAGTCTGCCTGGAATATCGCGACAGGCGTCGTTTCATTCCTGCCGGTCGGTGCGGGTTCATTGCGAACAATCGGCCTGGCAAAGTCGGGCGCATCCTTGTCCACGTTCCAGGCTTTCAAGGGTGGCTTCGGCATGACGCGCATGGCCGACGCCAGCTGGGGCATCGGCAAGTTCAAGGTAAATGTATCCCAGTCATCCTACGCCGGCGAGGTTAGCAGCGTCATGCAGAGCGGCGGCAGGCTCAACACTGCCGCCTGGGGGCTCGATGCAGCCGGCCTTGCCACCGGCGTACCGATCCTGATGCGGTCTGCTGAAGACCTGGCGCTGCACGGTGGCGAAATGTCGTTTGCAGAACTCGCCAATGCCATCATGGGCATAGGGACGGGTGCCGTCGGTACAGGCCTCGGTGGCCGCGGGCTGGTGCACAACATGCCGGGAGCACCCGGCCCCCGTGGCGGTGACGGCCCCTCGTCCAACGATGGACCACCAACCGATACTCCGCCTCCGCCGCCCGCGGGCGAGGCAGGCTCCGAGCCGCGGCCGCGCCACGTCTATGAGGCGGGTGCGGATGGAGTTTACCGGCCGACAGGTCGATATGTCATGCCGAGCCCGGATGAAATCGTCATCCAGGGCGAGGTGGTCGGTGAAGAACCCGGCGGATCGGGGACCAATTTCGGCACTCGAAATGGTCCGGAAGGTACCAATCCGACGGGCCAGCGCGCTCTGCCGGCTGGCACAGGACATGGACCGGAGCAAACACCGCCGACTGGCGGCAAGGGAGATCCGTCGGGCAATGGGGAGCCTCCTGTCGCGACGTCAACGCGAGCTGGCGGCAACCCCATCAAGGTGAATGTTGGCAGACCGGGCGACAGCGACCCCATCATCGTGCCGGACATGCCGGTTGTGGCCGACGATCCCGTACGTCTCGTCTGGGATCCGACGACGCGCACCTTCAGCGGCATGCCGGAAAGGGACAACAGCGGCTACACCTACACCAGCGGTAAGGACGAGCGCACCCCTTCGGCTTATCTGGATGGCCTGACCAACGAGCAGTTGCTGCAGCGCTACGAAACCGAGAAGAGCTACTATTCGAGCCGTGAAATGGCGGAACGCTACGGGCCGGATGGTGTCCAGTTGGCACGCACGCCACTGCGCGAGAGCCTGCCGGACTTTCGGGTCGGGGTGACATTCCGGGTGCGCCTCAACACCGGGCAGGCCTTCGACATAGGCTCACCCACCATAGCGGCAGTTGGTTTCGGGATTGGTACAAAGACCGATTTCGGCGCCATCGGATGGTCGATCGTCGACAGTTTCAGCCAGCGCAGCGTCACGCCGTTCAAGGATGCGTTGAGCACGCAGGGCGTCGTTTCCTATCGCGCTCGTGAATACAGGAACATCACCGCGCTTCAGGCAGGGGTCTGGCCGGTTTCCGAGCAAACGGCTCTGCCGGTCCGCGCCAGCGATCTGTCCGGCAAGGCGAGCGAAGGCATCTTCAACGACAAGGCCGGCTATGATGCTAGGCCGCTCGATGCCACCATCGCTGGCAAGACACCGGACGGGGTCGGCACTGTCATCGAGATGACCTATTCCCCTTCGCTCAAGGGAACAGCGGTTACGCTCGTACCGGGTCAGCATGATTTCTTTGGTGTGCCTGCCGAAAACAAGGCCGGCCACGTCAGATTGGAGGGCGCGCTGCCGTTCGATCGCGTCATGACCGAGACCAAGGCTGGCCTGCGGCTGCCCATCGTCGCAAATCATGTAGACGCGGTAGACGCACTTCCACGCGTGGGCGTGGAGATGCGCCCGGAGCTGCCTGTCAAGGACACGCTCAAGCCAGGCGATGTCGTCTCCAAGCAGACCTACGACCAGATCCAGTCCGGTCTCGGCTCGACTGTGCTGAAGGTCCAGTTCGTGGTCAAGGATCCTGTGAAAGCCGCGGATCTCGTTATCGCCATTGGGGAGGGGAACGGCATCCAGTCGATCCGCGACCTGGTCAAGGCCGGCCAGATAGACCCTGCCAACACCGTTTCATATGCCGACGAACCGACGACCAGCGGGTTGCGGCTCTCGGCTGTTCCGGGCAAGACGCCAAGCGCAGACATCGTCCTTCTGACCGGAGAGAAAGTGCGCGTCCTCAACCCGGAGGCGCTGCTTGTCGATATCATCTTCAACGACCGCAACGGATTGCCGGGAGTGCTCGGCACGAATCCCGACAAGATCGCGACGTCGCTGACCTACAAGGTGAAGTCGACGGTCAAGTCGTGGCTGCCGGCCCGCTTCCAGCCGGAAGGCACACCGCAGCCGCGCTACATGCCGGGCGCCGGCAATATCTACAAGAACCTCTATGGGGCGGATGGCACGCCGGCGACGCGATACACCGCCTCGCTTTCGACACCGCCATTGCCTGCGGGAGCGTTCGCATACAGCGCTGAAGTCAGGGTCCAGTTCAAGTCGAAGGCACCCAGCGCCGCCCGCTCCATCGCGAAGAACGAAACCGCCCAGGTAACGTTCAAGACTGCCGACGGGCAAAGCGCAGATCTGTCCGTTCCGGCCTGGATCGCGCGCGCCGTCGAGCCTTCGCGCGATGGTGCCGCCACCGGCATTCCGAAGGGTGCAAAGAAATCCCTCGAGCAGTTTCTCGACAAGCTGGAAACGACGGCGCGGCCCGATCAACTGGCGGCTATAGCGCAGTTCCGCAGCGAGTTCGGTGCCTCGATCGTTGATGGCGGCTTCATGCGCCAGAACGTCGCCGACGGCCTCATGACACTGCTCTCTTCACAAGTGGGACGCCGCAACAGCGGGCCGATGCAGATCAGGGACGAGAACGGCCAGTTTATCACGGCAACCCGTTTTGGGCCGCTGCCGAAGAGTGCCGAGAGCGTCTATGTGCCACCGCCGGATGGTCCGCAGGCGCGCGGCGACGAACCCGGCCTGATGCACAAGTCGCATATCTTCTTCCGCGATCCGGAAACCGGCGAAGCTTATGTCCTGCCCTGGACGCGTGGCGCTTCGGAGGAGCATGTTCCGGGTAGCCTGGGAAAGCCGGACGACGGGGCTGGCCCCGTCGGTGGGAAGGGAACGGAGACAGCGCCTGTCAGGAAAGCACTGGAGGCAGCGCCGCCGACCACCTTTTCGTTGCAGCAGATCCGCAACATGCGGCAGCCTGAGAAGTGGAAGGCTGGTGAGGTCTATACCCGCGAGCTCAATGGTTCGCTGGGCGAAGTGCATTTCCCTGTTGCCGCCAATCCAAACGGACCGCACCCCGTTACCGGTGAAGGTGGCCGCTACGTAGACGCGCCTGTCTTCAAGAGCCAAGGCGAGATCGAGGCGATCGAAGTCAAAACGTATCATCGCTGGATCACCACCGACGGTGTGGCGCAGGCGCGCGAAGTACCCTTGACGCCAAAGTTGCAGGAGCAGGTCAATAAGGACGTGGCCCTGCGCAACGAGAATCCAGGTTATCAGCCGCGCTGGGTCTTCCTTGACGCGCCTCCATCCGCGGAACTCCAAGGCGCGTTGGATCAAGCCGGAATCGTCGGTAACATCTTCGGTCACAACAAGCCGACGGCCGTAAAGGCGTCTCGAACCATCGAACTCAGGGACAAGGACGGGAAGGCTATTGTCGCTGCCATGCTGGGGACCGAACCCAGAGGCCCGGAACAGGTCTACATACCGCCGGTCGACGGGCCTCGTCTGGCTGCGGATGCTCCTGAAACCGCAACCAAGACGCATATCCTGGTTCGCGACCCCGACAGTGGCGCACCTGTTGTCGTGCCCTGGATCCGCGGTGCGTCGGAAGATCCCATGCTGGGTGGCGCTCAGCCACCGGCGGCCCCAGGTCCAAGGCCGAGACAAGGCACAGGCACTGGACTGCCATGGGGAACGCCTTCTGCAAAACCGTTGAGCGGGACGGAAATCGCGGCAAATCGCCAGGAAGCGCTGACCCTGCTGGGCGAGGTGCTGCCTCAGAATATCGGCATGAAGGAAGTCACCAGGGCCGGTCTCGCCGACCAGATTTCTCGATCGCCAACGCTGATGTCTCTTTTGCGCGGCGCTCAGGCGGAAGGTGTGCGCATCGTCAATCCGGCTCGGAGCGATCTTCGGATCGTCGATGCACACTCCGGTGACGACGTGACTGCGATCGGATCGCAGTACAGGGACGATGTGCGCCTGATCTCTGTGGACGCAGAAACCTTCCGTGCACCCGATGCGGACGGCGACACGGTACTCGCTGATTTCGTCGATATGCTCGCCCACGAATTGTCGCATGTAAGCGATGTTCCGATCGATCTGCGGCCCGAGAATTTTGCGAACGGGCAGGCTTTCAGAGACGCGGCCGTCGACGCCTACATGCGCCCCGAGGGCAAGGCGATGTTCGCCCAGTACACCGTCGCCGACGAGCTTGCGGTGAATGGCGGCAAGCCGGCTTCCTTCCTGAGCGATCAACAGAACGAGATTGCAGCTGATGCCTTTGCCAGCTACGTGGCGAATGAGATCAGCGTCGGACAAGCCGTCGACAAGATGGCCGCGCTGCACAGAGCAAAGTCCCCAAGCACGTCCGACGGCACCTACGAACAGTTCTATGGTCGCTATGCCGATACGACATACCAGCAATACCAGGCGGCACATGGCCTGGAAGGGCTTGCCCCGGGAGCACGGGTACTTGTTGTTGGTTATGACGGCCCCGTGCTGCGCAACACCAGCGATCTCAACATAACGTCGCTGTCTCCACATGGCCGCGGCATTTCTGCACTCCGGAGCGGCAAGGCATTTGACCGCATTGTCGTAGGCACTGATGTGCTTCCGCAAGGAGGCAGTGCGGATCAGACAATGATCCCGCTAAAAGTCCTGTCTGATCGGCTGAAACCCGGTGGCCAGGTTCATCTTATGGGTGTTGGGGACCAAAATGTACTGAATGAGGCCGTGGCGGGGGTTCCGGGTTTGACGGTAACCCGTGCCGCCGACGAGACTGGCTCCTATTTCCGTTTGACGAAAGACGGGACTGGACAGACAGGGCAGGTCCCGCTTCACGCTGGGCGGCCGTATGCCCCTGCGCCTGCCAACAAGGGGCAGCCGGCTTCGAGCAATGGACCGCTCACCCGAGATGGCGTGCGGGCGGTTCCACTCGACCAGGTCCGGAATCTCGACATGGGAGATTTCCAGCCAGCACAGATTCCCTGGCTGAAGCGTGAGCAGGTGGCCGAGTTCACCGAACAGCAGTTCCACGACATGGACCAGGCCGGATTGCTGCCGTATCTGACCAAAAGCCAGTTGCGAGGGATTCCGAAGTCGAAGACCGGTTTCCTGAACATCGCGGGTCTCGATGCGAAACAGATCCCATGGGTAACCAAAGGTCAGGTCGGCAACATGACCGGCCAGCAGTTCGTGGATTTAGGCATCGCCGGCCTTACGCGTCACCTGATCGAGCCACAGGTACAGGCGATAAAGGGAGACAAGATCGAATTTGTGGACGTCTCGACCTTGGAAGGCCGGCAGATTCCGTGGTTCAAGCCAGGCCAGGTGGCGAAATTCACGTCACCGCAATTCGAGAGTCTGGGCAAAACCGGATTGTTCAAGAATCTCGGTGAGCGCCAGGTTCCGGCGATTCCCGAGACCATGATCAGCTCGCTGGACATGGCAAAGTTCGATCCGAAACAGGTGCCGTGGCTCACCGGCAGGCAGATCCCGGCACTGACCCGCGAACAGTGGGGCGATTTCACCATTCACCACACCGAAGCACTGACACAACCGCACATCGAGGCGGTGACGCCGAAGCAGTTCGAGGAAATGAGCCCCGGCCAGTTCCGCAAGTTCACGCTCGAGCAGTTCGAGTGGATGGGCGTCGACCAAACCAACGGGCTCTCGGTCCTGCAGTTGACCACATTCCGGGCGACCCACAGGAAGTCGATGACACCGGATCAGCGCGTCCTTGTCGACGGTGCCTTGGCCTACGCCCGGACCAGGGAATACCAGGCGGCGCTCGATACGTTCGGCGCCATGGCCGGCACGTCCTACACATTGTGGAGCACGCTGCCGCCGACTTGGAGCGCAACGGCAGGAGCCGTCTCGTTCGGGGTACGCGGTCTTGTTTTCGGAGCGCAGGCCATATTCCCCAACGCGACCGCGGCCCACAAGCCGTTCGGGCGGTTCCTCAACGCGCTGGGAGGAGCTACATTCATCGCCGCGGCGCCGGGCGCCGCGACAGGCGTGGTTCAAGGCAAGGACCTTATCGTCAACAGCACTTTCACGCTCGGCAACATGGTCTACGGCACCAAGTCGATGCTGCAATCCTTCACCGGCCGCCCGGTGATCAGGAATCTGGCCGAATATCTGGCTGGTCCGGGATATGTGCTGGGCTGTGCCGTCTATACGGTGAACTCCTGGCCGGCGCCGATCGCTACAGTAGCGGGGGCGATGTTCACCTTTGGCTGTGCCGAGTTCTGGGCGTCGGCGATCCGGACGGATCGTGTCAACAGTCGTTCCGTGCCGCGCACCGAGGCCGACATCGCAGCAGCGGAAAAGTCCGACAAGAAGTGGGCCGCCTGGGACCGGTGGACCCTGGGCATCACCTTCGGCGTCGGCATGCTGCTCTTCTCGCTGGATGCTCTGCTGAGCGAACCGTGGAAGGCAGCCAAACCCGCACCGGTGCCGGATCCGAAAGACACGGACGACAAAACCGGAACCGACGGCACTCAACCCGATGAAGGCACGGACAAGCCTGATCCGGGGGAGAAAGAACCGCCGGAAACCTTCCCGCAGCTTGTCGTTCTTGCCGATGACGGCCTGAACCTGCGCACGGAGCCGGGCAGTGGCGCCACCGTCGTCACGGTGCTGCAGCCCGGCACCTTCGTCGAGCAGACGGCGAAGCCGTCGACCGATGGTTCAGGAAAGGCATGGCTTCCCGTCAAGGGTTACGGGCCTGATGGCAAGATGCATTCCGGCTGGGTTTCGGCGGATCTCGTAACAGCCCACAAAGATGGTGCCAGCAACGGCGATGGGCGCATCAATCCCAAACTTGAGCAGGGTGGTTACCGCTGGGTCGAAGTGAAAAACGGCGACAGCATCCGGCTCATTGCCACGACAAACTCCGCGGATGTGGCCGATACCGTGGTGCTCAACATGGATCACATCGTGAGCCCGGATGTGATCTTCGCCGGCGATCGAATCTATCTGCCGACCGTTGCAGTTGGTTGACTGTGATCGTCCGTCATTGGGTCCGCGCTCTGCTGGCGCGGACCGAATAGGAGTGTGCCGTGCATGCCGCCAGTTGCGCTGCCTGCTCGGCCAGCGGGTTGGACGGCTCCGACGAATAGGACGCGGTGAACTCCAGGTCGGACGGATGCCAGTCGCAGTCGGCGATGCGCAAGGTCCCGGCCATTGTATGCTCCACAACGACATCGCGCGGCAGTGAGGCGATGCCTATTCCCGTCATTGCCATCTTCAGCGCCGCAGCGATCGAATTGGCCGGGAATATGCGCGGCATTTCCTCAAGATCGCGGCTGAACTTGCGGTAGAGCTCGGTATAGGGACGCGTGGTGCGAGCATAGCTGATGACCGGAAAACGCGTCAGCTCCTGCAAGGTCAATTTCCGGCCCTTCGGCAATTCCAAGTCAGGAGCGCAGACCCAGACGAGCGGGAAGGGCGGCATGTCGATGTTCTCGATCGCATATTCCGAGACAGGCCCCATCAGGAAGGCCAGGTCGATGCGGTGGGTCATCAATTCGCTGCGTAAAGTTGCTGATGAATCGACGAGAATATCGGCGTCTACCAGCGGACAATGCGTCTGCAGTTGCTTGAGAAAGTCCGGCAGCCAGGTGTGGACGATGGTTTCAGAGACGCCGAGCCGCAAGACACCTGCGGTTTCCGACAGAGACTTTGCCGTGAGCTGCAACCGCTCCGCCACCTTGAGCACGCTCTGGGCAGAGGGCAGCAGCTGTTGACCCTGCGCAGTCAGTCGCACGGTACTGGCCTGGCGCTCGAAAAGCTTTGCCCCGAGCGCTTCCTCAAGACTGGCGATACGGGTGGAGACGGCGGGCTGGGTGGTGTTCAGCCGCTCGGCGGCTTTGCGGAAAGAGCCGAAGGCCGCGACCAGAAGAAATGTCTCTAATTGTTTGATATTGAATGGGATCATTGTGATCTTTAAACGTTCTTTGCTGCTGAAAAGTGCTTTGTCGCGATCTTAATGCCTCACGATAACGTTCGCCCCGATTTGCACGCGCGCATAGAGATCGATGACATCTTCGTTGGTCAGGCGGATGCACCCCGAGGAGTTGGCCTTGCCGACCGTCCAGGGTTGGTTCGTACCATGGATACGGTAGAGCGTGTTGCCGATGTAGAGCGCTCTTGCACCGAGAGGATTGTTCGGCCCGCCGGCGACGTGAAGCGGTAGCGACTTCCCGTCCGCTGCGACGCGTCTGCGCATCTCCTGCGGTGGGCGCCAGTCCGGCCATTCTTTCTTGTCAGAGATCTTGTCGCGGCCCGCCCATTCAAAGCCCTCCTTGCCCACCCCGATGGCATAACGCAGGGCCTTTCCATTGCCGAGCACATAAAAAAGCCGCCGCTCGCCTGTGCTGACAATGATCGTTCCGGTGGGCTGCGCATCGCGGAAGCTCACGACCTGCCTGGGAATAGGCGACCAGGACGGGGGCGGTCCCTCGCTCTCGACAGGTTGATCGGTATCACCCGCTGCGGAAGGTGGGATCACTGCGTTGGTAGCTTCGTCATATGCCCAACTGCGCGGATCATAACCGGAATTGGTCTGAGCGCCTGCGGAGATGACCGTTAAGATCAGGCTCACAAGAAACAGCGGCAAGCGCAACCGCATCGTCATCGCCACATCCCCTCTGCTCGCGATCACCATCCCGTGATCCTCGATTGGAGCGCAACATATCTTTTTCAAGAGCGCGCGCAACATTTGGAACTGATTTTACAATCGCAATCCAATTGGACTTCCCATTTCAACATGTGCGCGATAGAGTGAATCGGCGGGTGAATGTTGCGTGGGCGGGATCGGCGAAAGCCGGCTTTTCTCGGTAGGATCAATGTTGACGGGACTTGCTTCCTGCACTTCGGATCGACTGTCTTCTCTCGCCGCCACCTCCTCGAGACTGGCTGGTGTCGTCGGCCTTTTCATATTCGGTTTCTCCACGTTTGCCGTGCAGGCGGCCGAGCCGCGTTGGCCGGATGGCCCCTACAAATACATCACCGTCGACCAGTCGGTGCGCGATGCGCTGATCGAACTGGGACGCAACATGGGCGTGACCGTGAGGGTCAGCGATCAGGTTAAGGGACGTTTGAGCGGTACCATGCCAGCTGGCACCGCGAAGACATTTCTCGATGAACTCTGCAGCCGCTACGGACTTGTCTGGCACTTTGACGGTCTCGTCCTCAACGTGGCGACCGAGGCGGAAGTTCACAACGAGACCATCCCGCTCGATGCAAACGCCGCGGCCGGAGCAGAAGAAAAGCTGAACAGGCTTGGTGTCATCGATCCTCGCTTCTCGCTCAAGGTCTCGCAACAGGACGACGTGGTTCAGGTGGCCGGTCCGCCATCCTACATCGACCTCGTCAGGAAGACGCTCGGCGTCTCCGCGAAACAAAGCGCACAAAAAGCTGTTTCGGTTCGGGTTTTCCGGGGCAGGCAGGCGGAAGCCCAGATCCTTCCCGCCGAGAAACCGAAACAAGGGCAGGAGGCACGCTGATGCAAGTTGCACCGATTGGAGCGCTCGAGGTCGCACTGTCGAACATGTCCAGCGGCATGGCGCTGCAGCAACAGGTAGCCGTCGGTTCGGCAACACAGCCAGGCAACGGCATGAACGCAGCCGATCCGAAGTCACAGGTCCTGAAGGCGAAGAAACCGGAGCAGGGTGGGATCGCGACCGGTGCCGGCCAGCAGGTGGCACAGGATGCGCCGCAGACTGCGGCGTCGACCAAGGCGCAGCGACAGACCCTCGAACCTGTCGAAGCGACCAGCGAACATCAACTCTTCGAATATCTGACCCAGATCGAAAAATCAGGAGGCGGGCAGGTTTCAGATACATCGGCGCTGCTGGGTTCGGCAGTGAAGTCGTTGGAAGGGACGATGCAAAAAGTGCAGGCCGCCCTCAATAAAGCCGGCGTTCAGCCAGACGCCAGGCCGAATGGCGCATATGGCGGGACAGGAACTGCGGAAGGCGAAGAAGCTGTTTCGCCGGCGCAGAATGCGGAACAGCTTCTCGATCGTTCAATCTCGGTCATGTGGGCTGCTGCCAACCTTGAAGTGGTAACCAGCAGCGTAACTGCCGTCACGTCATCGACGAGCACCCTCATCAAGCAGCAATAGGCACTGGCCGTGGTGGGGAAGTCGATGACATTGCTTTTGCGCGCGCTTACGCCGCTCCGTTTCCGAAAATGGCTGTGCGCGGTTCTGGCCGTATCGGTCATGCTCGTTCTGCAGGCCTGTTCTGTCGAGCTCTATTCCGGTCTCAACCAGCCGCAGGCGAATGAGATCGTCGCCACCCTGATCCGTCACGGCATTCCCGCTCAGCGCGAGGCCGCCAAAGACGGAAAAATGACAGTCTTCGTCGACAAGGACCGTTTTGCCGAGGCGATGGCGATCCTCGACGAAAGCGGTTTGCCCAAGCAGGAGTTCCAGACGCTTGGCGATGTTTTCAAGCGCAGCGGCATCGTCTCGTCGCCGGCCGAAGAGCGGGCGACGATGATCTATGGTCTGAGCCAGGAGCTGTCGCGCACGATATCCGAAATCGACGGCGTGCTGTCGGCGCGGGTGCATCTGGTGCTGCCCGAAAACGACCCGCTGAAACAGGGGCTGGTACCGTCGTCGGCATCGGTCTTCATCCGCCACCGTGCTTCCGTTCCGATGAACGAACTGATCCCGCAGGTGAAGATGCTCGTGGCCAAGGGGGTTGCAGGACTGACCTATGACAATGTGTCGGTGACGCTTGTGCCGGTGGCGGCGACTGTGGAACCGCCGACAGGCGAGGTTGGTTTTACTTCGTTTCTGGGACTTTGGCTCCACCCCGACAGCGTCGCAACGGCACAGTGGCTTTTCTATGGAATGATCGCCATCATCGCGGCTCTTGCGGGGTGGCTGGCCTACATACGCTGGTATCGGCGCCCCAGCGTCTATGCACTCGATGTGCCGGCGGTGCCGGCCAAGAAGGCATGACGCAGTTGGCCGGGCGTGAGGAAGCCGTCAGTCCGGACTGGCAGGAATTCTGGTCGAATCCTGCCGGCTACGCCGATGCCGGGTGGCTCTCCGATTGTTTCGATGGCCAGATCGGCTTCGAGGCTTGCGAGCGAATGCTGGAAACGCCACGCTTGCAGCCGCGGCTTTCGAAACTCCTGGCCGAGCGTCATGGATTGGCGGCTCGGGGGCTCGCCCGACTGCCCGAACAGGTTGATCAACAGATCGCTCTCTTGTCGGGCGACGAGCTCGAACGATTGGCCTTGCGCGCCGGTGCCATCTATTGGGCAAACAGCCTTGCCGCAATCATCGACGGGCGTCAGGCCAGTGCCATCCAGGCCGCTCTTGGTCCCGAGCTTTGCGCTTCTGCCGTTGCGAACCGGGATATTTCCGGTCCGGCCAAGTCGCTGGAACCGCTGGACGGTTTGAGCGGCAGGATATTTGCCGACGGTTTGAGTTGCCTCGAGTCATGGCTGCAGGACGTGCCGCCACAGCTGGCCAGCCGGGTCCGCTTGAAACTTGCAAACGGTCTGCCGGGTTTGGGCGATGCCAGGCAGGTTGCGGAGCTTGGTGCTCGTATCCTGCGTCGTGCCGTGGAGTAGCCGGATGTCGAGCGCCGACGTTACACGGACAACACTGGCCCGGCCGCGTGCACGCATACTGCGTGCAGACGAAGTAACCGCCTGGCAGGATGGCTATGCGTTCCTCGAACAGGCCAAGGTAGAAGCGCAGAAACTGAACGATGCCGCCAAGCGGGCCTACGCCACCGAATACGCGCAAGGGTACAAGGACGGCAGAAGCGAGGGCGAAACCGCCGCCGCCCGTCTGGTTGTCGACACATCCGCCAAGGTCGACAGATACCTGGGCGGCCTCGAGGCAGAGGTTGCAGGCCTGGCGCTGGACGTCGTGCGCCGCGTGCTCGGACAATTCGATGTCGGCACACTGGTTGCCAGGGCTGCACGGCAAGCGATTTCTGAAATCCGCCGCGCCAAATATCTGAGATTTCGGGTGCACCCGCAAAATGTCAGCCGGATGCGCGACGAACTGAGTGCCATCCTGGCGGACAGCGATCTTGGCATGGCGCTGGAAATCGATGCCGACGACACGTTGGCGCCCGCTGCATGCATTCTTTCAACAGATATGGCCGTGATCGACGCGGGTATCGAAGCGCAGCTCGAAGCAATAGCCGCTGCGATAGCCTCCCGATCACAGGAGGCTTCGTGACCGGAGAGCGTGCAGCCATCGAAAACCGCCTGGCTTCGATCATGCCAGGTTTGCGCTCCGGGCTGAGCGAAGACGCGAGCCGACCGAAGAAGGGGCGCGTCCAGCGTGTCGTTGGCACCGTCATTCACGCCAGCGTCGAGGAAGCCAGGATTGGCGAGATCTGTGAGCTGGTGGACAGAAGAACCGGCAGAACCATGAAAGCGGAGGTGGTCGGGCTTCTGGAAGAAGCCGCCATTCTCGTACCGCTCGGCGATCTTACCGGCTTGTCAGGCTTGACTGAGGTCGTGCCCACCAGGCGCGACCAACAGGTGCCGGTGGGACCGGGCTTGCTGGGCAGGATTATCGACGCGTTCGGCGAACCGCTGGACGGAAACCTCTTTCACTGGATGGTGCGTATCCCATTCACGCCTATCCGCCATCGCCGCTGCAGCGCGGGCTGATATCGGAGCCGATCCAGCTCGGCATTCGCGCCATCGACGGGATGCTGACCTGCGCAAGGGGGCAGCGCGTCGGTATCTTTGGCGAGCCGGGTGTCGGCAAATCGCTCCTCCTGTCCAACATCGTTACCGCGACCGATGCCGACGTGACGGTGGTCGCCCTCGTCGGCGAGCGTGGGCGAGAGGTTCGCGAATTCGTCGAACGACAGCTCGGAACAGACGGCCTGGCCCGTTCGGTCGTTGTGGTGGCGACTTCCGATCGCCCAGCCATCGAGCGCGTCAAGGCAGCCTATGTCGCCACCACAATCGCCGAATACTTCCGCGACCAAGGCAAGCATGTACTGCTCGCCATGGACAACATAACCCGTTTTGCACGCGCACAGCGCGAGATCGGATTGGCGTCGGGCGAGCCGCCGACGCGCCGTGGCTTTCCATCGTCGCTGTTTGCTGCCCTGCCGCGCCTGCTGGAGCGGTCTGGCCCTGGGGAAATCGGCTCGATTACCGGTCTCTACAGTGTTCTCCTGGAAGGCGATGGAACTTTCGATCCCGTCGCCGAGGAAGTGCAGGCACTGCTGGATGGTCATATATTCCTGTCCAGCGAACTGGCGCAGCGAAATCACTTTCCTGCCGTCGACGTGCTGCGCAGCCGCAGCCGCCTGATGGAGACGGTCGCGCCCAGCCAGCACCGGGCGGACGCCGCGCGGCTCAGGCAGCTTATGGCGCGATACGCCGACATCGAGCTGCTGATACGGGTCGGTGAATACAAGGCTGGCGGTGACCCGTTGGCCGACGAGGCCATGAGCAAGATCGATGCCATCAACGCCTTCCTGCAGCAGGCATCGGTACAAAGCGAAAGCATGGAAGGGACCCGCCAGCGCATGAGGAAGATCGTCGATGAAAAATGATCGGATGATCGCCCAGTTGCGAAAACTCAGGCAGCGGCGCGAGGACCATGCGCGCGAGGTCGTTGCGGCGCATCAGACCAAGGTCGGCGAAGCGAGACACAATGTCGAGGCAGCGTCGCGGATGCTCGCGGAACATCTGCGGCGCGCCATCGATGAACAGAACGCAGCGGTTTCCGGCCTGACCAGCCGGGTCGTGAAAGCCACCGAGCTTCATATGGCGCAGAGCCGCTACGAGGCATCCCTCACCAGAGCTGGGCAAATCCAGGCCCAGGGCGAGGCTGCGGTGCTTGTCCAGCAACAGCGTGAAGTCGAACTGGCTGAAGCGCAGCATCGGCACGTGCAAAGCCGAAAGGCTCTGTTGAAGTTGGAGACGTTGGCGGAACAGGTCGAAAAGCGAACGGCGCCGCGCCGTGCTGCCACGGCAGAACTCCTCGATGATGATGAGGGACGGATTCCGCATGCTCCGCATGAACGATGATGTTCGATGATCGAGCGGGGGACAGTTCGATGCCTCGAGCCCTGACGTCGGCGAAGGTCGCAACAGGGCGTAAACCTGCCCGCCGAACTCCGAAGCGTGCCGCGGCTTTCGATCGGCTTGAGCTGGAAACAGTTCCGGAGGACCAGCTTGCAGCCGTCAACGCTTTTTACAAACACCGCCGCGCCATCGACGTCACGCTGGCCGGACAGCCGGCGAAGATCGCGACAGCGTGGCCGGTTGCACCGGCCGACGGACAGTCATCATGCAAGCTGGGTCTGAAGATCGGAGATCATTTCGCCGAGCTGGTTATGCCGCTCGCGCTCGCAGAGCAGCTGCTGGCCACAGTGGACGGGACAGCAAGGCTGGAGAACCTTTTGCCTCGCCACGCGGCTCTCCTTCTGGAAACGGCCGCTGCCGATGAACTCGACGCGCTCGAAGCCAGGCTGCAGGCGACAATAGAATTCACGACGGTGGAACAGTCGGCGTCGTCACCCGAAGCACCGCCATTCGGCTTCATTCTGTCCTTTGGCGACCAATCGATGAAGTGCGCATTGCGACTGAATGACGGTGCGCTGCTTTCAAGGCTGGGCCATCTCCTGGACGAAGCAGGCAGCGGTGTCCCGCAGTTCCCGGCCACGTTGCCTTTGCCGGTTCGCCTGTGGTGCGATGTTCTCGCCACCAGCCTGGGCGAGCTGAGAGGGCTGAAGGCCGGAGATGTCGTGTTGTTCGCCGAACAGGCGACGACAGTGCTCGTTATCGGCGACCGGCTGATCGCACCTGCCAGCACAAGCGCGTCGGGGGCGGTGCTGTCCGCCGCACCGGCCCTTATTACCGGATCGAAATGGGAGTGGATGATGGGTCAGGATACCGGGGCAGCAGGCCATGCGCTGGACGATGCGACGCTCGAAGATCTGCCGGTTGCACTGGCTTTCGAGGTCGGGCGCAAGGCGATGCCGCTTGGTGACGTCAGAAAGCTGAGCGCCGGCGCCATCGTCCAGCTGGATCGAGCCGGCCAGGCCGTGGACATCGTCGCCAATGGCAAGCGCGTCGGGCAGGGTGAAATGGTCAGGATCGGCGAAAGCCTTGGCGTGCGGATCACCCGCATGTTCGACAATGCTTGACGCCTCTCCCAATCTCCTTGGCATTCTGATCGCGGTCGGCTTTGTCGGGCTGCTGCCGCTTGCCGTGGTCACCATGACCGGGTTCCTCAAGATCTCGGTGGTTCTGTTTCTCATCCGCAACGCTCTTGGCGTGCAGCAGATGCCGCCAAACCTCGTGCTTTATGGCATTGCGCTGGTTTTGACGGTCTATGTCACCACGCCGCTGATCAGCGAGATGGGAACAAGACTGCAGGAAGGGCAGGTGCAGTTCCAGACCACGGACGATCTTGCCCGCGCTGCGCAGATCGTGAAGCAGCCGCTGCAGCAGCACCTGATCAAGTTTACGCACCCGCGCGAGCGCCAGTTCTTTCTTGACGGAACCACCCGCCTGTGGCCCGAGCAGGCGCGCCAGAACGTCAAGGATGATGATCTTTCCATTCTCGTTCCCGCCTTCGTTGCTTCCGAGCTCACGCGTGCCTTCGAGATCGGATTCCTGCTCTATATTCCCTTCCTGATCATCGACATCGTTGTTGCGAACATCCTGATGACGCTCGGCATGATCATGGTTTCGCCGGTACTGATCTCGATCCCGCTGAAACTTCTGCTTTTCGTCGCCATAGACGGCTGGTCGCGCCTGATGCACGGCCTCATCCTCAGTTACAGCTGAAGCGGGCAGCAGCGATGAACAGCGATTTCATCCTCGCGAAAGTGCAGAATGCGCTGATAACGATTTTGCTCGCCTCCAGTCCGGCCATCATCGCGGCCTTGGCGGTCGGGCTTCTGGTGGGACTTGCCCAGGCTTTGACCCAGATCCAGGATCAGTCTCTGCCTCAGACGATCAAGCTGGTCGTGATCCTTGTGGTCATCATCATTGTCGGCCCGCTGATCGCCCAGCAGATCGCCGAACAGGCTTCGGCGGTCTTCGACGAATTTCCGTCGGCGACCCGCTGAGTTTCCGCCATGCCGGTCGAGCCGCTCTTCGCATCGCTCAGGGACCTGCAGCTCTACCTTCTTGCTGGAGCCTTCGTGCTGGCGCGCCTGGGTGGCTTCATGCTGATGATGCCGCTTTTCTCGCGCGTTCCACTGTCGGGGCTGTTGCGCAACGGTGTCGCGTTGGCATTGGCGGTGCCGATCCTGCCCATGCTCATGCATACGCTGGCGGGACAACAGATCGGCGGCGCGATGATCGTGATCTACATCCTGAAGGAACTCCTGGTCGGCATCGCGCTGGGTTTGGCGATGGGCGTTCCCTTCTGGGCAGCGGAAGCCGCAGGCGATATCCTCGACCTGCAGCGCGGTTCATCCATGGGAACCCTGATCGACCCGATGATGACGCACGAAACCAGCGCCACCGGCACGTTGCTTGCCATCGTCATGATCGCTGTCTACCTCGCAGCAGGTGGGTTGGAATTGTCTTTGAATGCCGTCTACGACAGCTACGGGCTTTGGCCTGTGGAACGACTGATGCCGGTGTTCAGCAGAGATGCCGCCGGAATCTTCCTCGAACTGCTGAATCAGCTGCTGAAGATGGCGCTGACCCTGGTTTTCCCGTTGATCGTCAGCATGCTGCTGTCCGACATAGTGCTGGCATTTGTGGCGCGCGCCTCACCGCATTTCAATGTCTTCAGCCTGTCGTTGATCGTGAAGACACTCGTGTTCAGTTTTGTCTTCGTTCTCTACGCAGCATTTCTTCTGTCCTACATGAGCCGCGATCTGGGCTTCCTGCACGAAGCCATACGCCAGATCAAATTGCTCAGCTGCGCGGATTGCTCATGAGAAATAGATTTGCCGGCTAATAAACTCAATTTATTGTCAGGAGAAAATTCTGGTGATTTGACAGCGATACCGCCAACTCTGATTTTAGCACCTCCTGAAGAGTCTAAGCAGCGCGGACTACCTCGAAGCATGGGACGTCAGACCAGTTCAATCGTCGAAGATTTGCGGCTGGTCGAGCCCGACCAGCTGCGCCGAATGGTCAGGGCTGGCGCCTACAGAGGCGCTACCAGTGGCCTGGCACGCGGCAAGCTGCAGGCGAATGTGGTTATCGTACCGCAGCGTTTCGCTGCCGATTTCCACAAATTCTGCCTCGCCAACTCCAAGGCGTGCCCGCTCGTCGGGCTCGGCCGCGCCGGTAGCCCTTTTGTTCCGGCGCTGGGCAACATCGACATCCGCACCGACGCGCCCCAGTACAGTGTCTTCTGCTACGGCGAGTTCGTGCATCACACCAACCATATCGTTGACCTGTGGCGTGAGGATTTTTCAGCCTTTGCTTTGGGCAGCTCTTTGAGTTTCGAGCCGACATTGGTGGAGAAGGGGATCCAGCTACGCCATGGCGGCATAAGCGGGCCAATACCCAAATACCGCACAGGAATCAGAAGTCGTTTGGTCGGCCCGTTTGGCGGCAATCTGGTCGTCGCCATGCGCGCCATCAGACGCTGCGATGTCGACAGGGTTCGAGCGATAACCGCACGCTTTCCACACGCTCATGGTTCGCCGTTTCATGTTGGGGACCCTTCAATCCTCGGGATAACAGATCTCGATTCGCCTGATTGGGGCGATGCCATCGATCTGCGGGACGATGAGGTTCCTGTGTTCTGGGCAAGCAGCGTGACGGCGCAGGAGGCCCTGATGCATGCGGAGCTTGCGATTGCCATTACCGCTTCTCCCGGTCATCTGCTCATCACTGACGTGGACGCGGTGGTCCGTGAAGACACCGCAAGGGTCGCCTAAAGCGATGTGCCTTCGGACAAATACTACCTTCCGGCAACACGCAGGTCGTTGACAAACCACCCTGGAGCAGGAACGTCCTCTCCATGGCAATCAATCAGCTTCTCTCCATTGCCGTCATCATTCTGATGATGGTTGCCTTTGTCTGGGGGCGGCTGCGCTACGATCTCGTCGCCTGCCTGGCGTTGATCCTCGCGCTCGCCGTCGGCGTCGTACCCTACGACCAGGCATTCTCCGGCTTCAGCGACGACATCGTCATCATTGTGGGAAGTGCCTTGCTGGTCAGCGCCGGCGTCGCCCGTTCCGGCGTCATGGAGTTTGCGATACAGCGCATCGCACCCAATGTGACCGACGTTCGGGCGCAACTCGTGCTCCTGGTCGCCGTCGTCACTGTTCTGTCGGCCTTTGTCAAAAATATCGGCGCACTGGCAATCATGATCCCGATTGCCTTTCAGTTCGCGCGCAGATCCAACAGTTCACCTTCCGTCTTTCTGATGCCGATGGCTTTTGGTTCGCTGCTTGGCGGATTGATGACGCAAATCGGGACGTCGCCGAACGTTGTCGTGTCACGCATTCGCGAGGAATTGACCGGCACCTCCTTCACCATGTTCGATTTCACCCCGGTTGGAGCGGCGCTCGCCGTCACCGGCGTCGTCTTTCTGTCGCTTTTCTACTGGCTGGTGCCAGTTCGTGTTCGCGAAACCGGCTCTGTTCAGGATGCATTGGACGTCAACAACTACGTCACCGAGGCGTTGGTCGTTTCGAGTTCGGCGGTAAATGGGAAAACAGTCGGCGAGTTGATGAACTACGCGGGCGGCGAGGTGGTGGTTACGTCCATCCTGCGCTCGCGTACGTTCCATGTCGCTCCCTTGCCAGACGCCAGGCTGCGCGAAGGCGACATCGTCCTGCTCGAAGGCTCGCCCGAAGCACTCGATCGCGTCGTTGCCCAGGCCAAGCTCGACCTGACCGACGGTCGTCAGGATTCCGGGGAAGGCAGCAGCGAATCCTATGTGACGGTGGAGGCTGTCCTGGGTGAAAGCTCGCCTTTGATAGGTTGGTCCGCGCAGCGCCTTGCGCTGTACGATCGCTACAAGATCAATCTTCTGGCCGTCAGCCGCAAAGGCGAGCGCATCAGCGAGCGTCTTGGGGCTCTGACCCTGAGGCTGGGCGACGTGCTTTTGCTGCAGGGCAAACGGACGCGGTTGCCGGATATCCTGCGCGAGCTTGGCGCGCTGCCGCTCGCCGAACGGCCAATCCTGCTCGGCAGCGTGCGGGGCGGCAGTATCCCCATCCTTATCCTGGCTGCCGCCATGATCGCCACGACCACTGGAGTGATCCCCATACCGGTCGCTTTCTTCACGGCGGCGGTTGCGATGGTGCTTTTTCGCGTGGTTCCGATCCGCGACATCTACAACGCCATCGACGGTCCGATCCTGGTCATGCTCGCCGCACTCATCCCTGTGTCGGACTCACTGCGCCGCAGCGGCGCGACCGATGTGATCGCGATGTGGCTGGCTGAACTAGGGGCGAGATTGCCGCCGGCTGGGGCCTTGGCACTCATTCTCGTCGTTGCGATGGCGGTCACGCCGTTTCTCAACAATGCCGCGACGGTGTTGGTGGTAGCACCGGTGGCTGCCGGTTTTGCATCGTCGCTCGGCTATCATCCGGAAGCCTTCCTGATGGCCGTCGCCATTGGCGCCGGCTGTGACTTCCTCACCCCCATCGGCCATCAATGCAACACGCTGGTGATGGGGCCGGGCGGCTACCGGTTCAGCGACTACCCGCGTCTCGGGCTGCCGCTCTCCATCCTGGTGATAGCTGTCGCGGTACCAATGCTGATGCTGGTCTGGCCGCTGCGATAGATGGAGCGAACTTCGCCGAACAGCATCTCCGATGCACGAGAGGCTTCGTGAAAAAGGACCCGCAATCGAGAACGGCATTTCGTCCTTGACAAGCTGAGCCCTTGGCTCAGGTTAGCACGGCGTTGTCGCTGCCGGAGGGGCACATGACTGTCGCACTTAGCCAGTTCTCGGAACTTGTTTCCAACATTCACGAGGCCGCCCTCGATGAAGTCAGGTGGGACTTCACCTTGCGGCGGATTGCGGGAGCCTTCGACGCGTTCGGTGTCGCGCTGCTGGTTGTCGACCCGAAATCGCGCGAAATGAAGGTGGCATCTTCCGGGACCGATCCGGCGACGGTGCAAACATACAATGCCTATTATGGCCGTATGGATCCCGTTGCGGCTGCCATTCGCCATTCACCCGTGGGCGCAATTCTTACGGGTGATCAGATTACGTCGAAATCGGAACTGCTGCGCAGCGAGTTCTTTGTCGACTGGGCGCTGCCCAACGAAGTAGGAGACGGCCTTTTTGCCAAGCTGAATACGGATGCGATGGTCGATGCGTGGCTTTGCATCGCAGCGCCGTTGCGGTCGGCATCCTATGGCACACGGGAGCGACAGGATCTGATGCGGCTTCTGATGCCGCACCTTCGGCAAGCCCTGCGGACGCAGGCGTTGCTGGGGCAGCATACGACGATCGGCAGGGATATTTTCGACGCCTGGGAAGCAGTTCGCCACGGCGTGATCTTCGTGTCGGCGGAGGGCAGGGTTCTCCATGCCAATTCGGCAGCGCTCGACCATATCCGCAAAGGCGTCGATCTCAAGGTCGGTGTCGGCGGCTGTCTGCAAGCCGCCCGGCCCACCGATGATGCCGCGCTCCAGAAACTGATTGGAAGTTCCATCCGGGCTCCGGCCGATGGCACGCCCAGTGGTGGGAGCTATGCGTTGCATTCGTCGGATACGCATCACCCGCTTCTGGTGCAGGTCGTGCCGCTTGGCCGCAGCAACGGTGACGGCAAGTCCTCGGCACTGGTCCTTTTGGTCAATCCGCAAGCTCCTGCCGAATTTCCATCCTCGGTGCTGCGGCAGACCTACCGCTTGACCAGGGCTGAGACCGACGTGGCGCTGGCCGTGGCCCGCTGCCCGGGTTTGCAAGCCGTTGCCGACGAGCTTTCCGTTTCCCTGCCGACCGTTCGTGTCCATCTGCAGCGCGTCTTCGAGAAGACCGGCACCAACCGCCAGGCCGATCTGGTGCGGCTGATGATGATGCTTGATGGCGGGCTGCACCAGCCTGCGCACCGAGTATAGACAAAACCAACCACCTGTTGATTTGTCCCACGCCCTCCAGTCAGGCAGGTTTCTCGTCAGAGTTACGCCGGCACATGCAGCTTCAACGCCAGGCCGCCACCGTGTCATAGGTCTCGAACACGGGGGCGTCGGCCTTCTCATAACTATGCACGGCCAATCCACCGGGCGTCGCCTCAACATTGATCAGCTTGAAGCCCGCGGGCGCCAGGCCGTCCTGGAACAGCTTCCGGCCTTGTCCCAGAACAACCGGCGCGACCACCAACCGGAACGCGTCGATCAGTCCTGCGGTCAGCAACGAATGGGCGAGACGTCCGCTGCCATGGATTTGAAGTTCGCGCCCCGGTTTCTGCTTCAGGTCAGCGACCTGGACCGCGATATCTCCCGACAGGATCGTCGCAGGACCCCATGGGGTTCCCTTCAGAGAATTCGTTGCAACATATTTTGGCAAGCCATTCATTTTG
The DNA here is from genome assembly GCF_004136315.1 of Mesorhizobium sp. Pch-S. Lineage (NCBI taxonomy): Bacteria > Pseudomonadati > Pseudomonadota > Alphaproteobacteria > Hyphomicrobiales > Phyllobacteriaceae > Mesorhizobium > Mesorhizobium sp. Pch-S. The sequence continues at coordinate 5,887,734 of NZ_CP029562.1, read as the reverse complement.
CTGGCAATCGGGTCATTGGGATCATCCATCTTCGGCCAATCGCGTGCGAAACTCTCATAGGTCCGGCGCCCAAACAGGAAGGCATCGGCCTGTCCGACCCAGCCTGTGACCGTCTGCATGAAACCCTGCTCGAGGAAGGGAACGAACCAGCCGCCGCGTGTGAAGCCATCGCTTGTGTCTTCATCGGGTGCACCTGGGCCCTGGCAGATGCCGTCAAGCGTCAGAAATTCCATCAAGACAAGTTTCATAACGGGGCCTTCCATCTGATCATACGTCTGGTTTCGCGAATTGGTTATCCAAGTGGCTAACTAATGAAAGAAATCACTTAGCGCAAGAGCTAACTATTAACGCACTAATCGCGCGCCCGGTTGATCGCGGCGCCACAATGGAAGATAGTCTGAAGCGCAAGCAGCGGAGCAGGCCGATGAGCACGCCCACCTCTCGCCAGGTCAAGCAGCGCAAGGCGGTTGCCGAAGCGCTCGGCCGTCACAAGGTCTTTGTCAGTTCCCGGCGGTTCAAGGCCGGCGAGGAACCGACCTATCGTGTCATCGTTGCCAATGAAGCTTATCTGGTCGGGCAGCGCACGCTCGATCAGCTCTACCAGGGTTATCGTCCAGCAGAGCTTGGTCTCGAACCCTTGCATGAGGAAATGGGCGAATAAGCCCTTCCATGGCGAATTCCACCAAGCTCCAGTCCTACCGCGCCAAGCGCAATTTCGCCAAGACACCTGAACCCACCGGCATCCAGGAACTGCATGACGGCAACCGCTTCGTCGTGCACAAGCACCACGCCACGGCGGACCACTATGACCTGCGCCTGGAGATCGATGGCGTGCTGAAGAGCTGGGCCGTGCCGCGCGGGCCCTCGCTCAATCCTGCCGACAAGCGGCTCGCGGTCCAGACCGAAGACCATCCGATCGACTATATCGACTTCGAAGGAGTCATTCCCGCGGGCGAATATGGCGGAGGCCCGATGATCGTGTGGGATACCGGCACCTGGGCGCCGATGGATGACATCGACACGTCGCTGGAGAAAGGCGCTTTCAAGTTCCGGCTGTCCGGCGAAAAGCTGAGGGGCGGCTGGATGCTGGCCAGATTGAAGGCGAAGGAGGATGAGGACAAGGTCAACTGGCTGCTGTTCAAGGAGCGTGACCAGGCCGCCGACGCCAAGGTCGACATCCTCGCCAAACGCCCTGAAAGCGTGAAGTCCGGGCGCCGCATCGAAGAACTGGTCGAGAGGCCGAAACCGGCTGCGACAGCGACCGCACCAAAGCCGGCAAAAGCCGCAGGCGCTGTCCGCGGACCGATGCCGGCGCGCCTTGAGCCGCAACTGGCCACAGCGGTCGCCACTCCGCCCTCAGGCAAGGAGTGGCTGCATGAGATCAAGTTTGACGGCTACCGGACGGCGGCGCATATCGCGGATGGTGCCGTCACCTTCATAACCCGCAGCGGCCTCGACTGGTCCAAGCGTTATGGACGGTTGAAGACCGCATTCGAAACTCTCGCCTGCGCCAGCGCGATCATCGATGGCGAAATCGTCGTCACCGACGACAAGGGCATCAGCCGTTTTTCCGCGCTGCAGGACGCGCTGGCGGCTGGCGAAACCCACAAGCTAACCTTCTACGCCTTTGATCTTCTGTATCTCGACGGCTGGGACCTGTCGGGCGTTACGCTCGCCAAACGCAAGGAACTGCTCGGGCAGTTGCTGGGCGGCGTGACCGCAAAGAGCGCTCTGCAGCTCAGCGATCACGTCACGTCCGATGGTGAAGCGTTGTACGAACACGCATCGGAACTGGGCCTGGAAGGTATCGTCTCCAAACAGGCGTCGTCGGTCCATGTGCCCGGCCGTTCCAAGAGCTGGACCAAGGTCAAGGCGCGCGCGGTCGGTGATTTCGTCATTGCCGGCTACACCGTCTCCGAAGCGGCTGAAGGTCTGGCAGCGCTCGCACTCGCCGAATGGGTCGACGGCGAACTGGAATACCGCGGCAAATGCGGCTCGGGTTTCGATGCCGAAACGCTGCCGATGCTGCTGACGAGACTGCAGGCATTGCAGGCCGACGCCATCAGGCTGGACGGCATGCCGAGGGAAGTCATACCTGTCCGACCGGTGCTGACCGCCCATGTCCACTATGCCAATCGTACCGACGACAACGCGCTGCGCCATGCCGTGTTCAAGGGTCTGCGCGAGGCTGAACTTTCAGCTCGCACCGTCGCGCCACGCAAGCGGCTGATTTCCGACGCTGATCTCGCAGGGATCTTCGTCACCAATCCGACGCGGCGGATCTTCGGCAAGACCGGGCCGACCAAGCTCGACATCGCCGTCTACTATGCTGCTGTCGGCGATTTCATGCTGCCGCATATCCTCGGCAGGCCGGTGTCGCTGGTGCGCTGCCCGACGGTCAAGCCGGAGGATTGTTTTTTCCAGCGCCATGCTTTCACTGGCATGCCGGCGACGATGGTATCGTTCGAGACACAGAATTCCGACGGCGAGGCGCGCAGCTACATCGCCGTTGAGGATGCCAAGGCTTATCTGGCGCTGGCGCAGTTCGGCGTCGTCGAATTCCATACCTGGGGTGCGCATCGCCAGAGCCTCGACAAGCCTGATCGCGCTGTCTTCGACCTCGATCCCGGCGATGGCATTGGCTGGCGCGAGGTGGTCGAGGCCGCCATCCATGTCCGGGGCGAATTGGAGAGCTTCGGTCTGGTGCCCTTCGTAAAGACTTCCGGCGGCAAGGGCATCCATGTCGTCGTGCCGGTGAAGAAGAAACTCGGCTGGCGGCAATTCCACCAGGCCTGCAGCGAGATCTCGTCCCGCATCGCTGCCACCGCGCCCGAAACCTTCACCACCACCATGGGTGCGGAGAACCGCCGCAAGCGTATTTTCATCGACTTTCATCGCAATGCGCGCAGCCACACAGCGGCTGCGCCGTACACGCTGCGCAGGCGTCCGCATATGCCGGCTTCGACGCCGCTGGAATGGAATGATCTTGAATCCATCGACGCTGCCGAGGATTTGAACTATTCTTCGCTCCCAGGCCTTTTGGCCGCATCTGGTGATCCTTGGGTGGACATTGATGACTTTGCCCGGGAATTGCCGGCGCCTGCGAAGGCGAAGAAGTAGCGTTGTGTCGTCGCGTAGGAGGCGGAATTGGCACCCAGGGCAAGTTGGAAGGGCTATCTGAAACTCAGTCTGGTGAGCTGCCCCGTGCGGCTTTATCCGGCAACGAGCACGAAGGAGCGCATCTCCTTCAACCAATTGCACAAGAAGACGCACAATCGCATCAACATGAAGCCCGTCGATCCAGAGATCGGTCTGGTCGACCGCGCCGACCTCGTCAAAGGCTACGAGTACGAAGACAAGCAATACGTCATCATTGATGATGCCGACCTCGAAAGCGTGCGCATCGAATCCAACCACACCATGAACATCGAGGCCTTCGTCGACGAGAAGGATGTCGACGTCATCTATCAGGACACGCCTTATTATCTGGCACCTGATGGCGCTATGGCTGAGGAAACGTTCGTGGTTCTGCGCGAAGCGATGCGCAAGTCCGGCAAGCTGGCAGTGGCACGGCTGGTCCTGTCCAGTCGCGAACGTGTCGTCACCATCGGCGCGCGCGAGAAGGGCATGTTCGTGTGCACGCTGCGCAATCCGAACGAGGTGCGCGGCACGGCCGAGTATTTCGACAATATCCCGCAGGGCAAGCCCGACCGCGAGATGCTGCAGCTGGCGGAAGCCCTGATCCAGCAGAAGCTGACGAAGTTCAATCCGAGGGACTACGAGGACCGCTACGAGGCTGCCTTGATGAACATGATCAAGGAGAAGCTGAAAGGCCACAAGCCGATCGTCGCGGCCGCTCCGGAACGCGGCAATGTCGTCAATCTGATGGATGCGCTGAAAGCCAGTCTCGGACAGTCCAAGCCGCCGGCCAAAAGCAAGACCAAGACACCCGCTGTTGAGGAAAAACCTGCAAAGGTTGCCGCGAGTGGCGGCTCCAAAGCGGGCACCAAGAGCAAGAAGTGACCTCGGCCAGGGGCAGGACATTCGGTCTTATCGGCGGGCTGGCGGCCTTTCCGCGCCGTCTGGCGGTGCGAGAGGTCGGTGCGCAAGGCGGCGAATTGCAGCGTGGCGCCTCGCGGCGCACCACCCATGTGATTTTCGGCCGCAAACTGCTCGGCAGAACCGACGCCAGCCGGATCGCGGCACGCTACCGCGAGGAAATCGCGAAAAACCGCCGCGCTCTGAGCGAGAACGGATTTCTCAGATTGCTCGGGCTCATTGATGCGCCCGGTGGCGCGACGCTGAGCCGCCAGTCCATCCTCGATCAGTCCAGGTTAGCCCCGGAGGACTTCGACCTGCTCGCGCTGTTCGATGCCTTCGAACACGATACCGAGCCGTTCTCGTTCCGCGACCTGATCCTCGCCAGGAAGTATGCCGGGTTGATATCGTCGGGCGCCAGTTGGGGCACGATCGCCAGGTCGGTGCGCCGCTCCGGCTCGATCGCTTCTCTGACCGCGCTTTCGTTGCATGCCGATCGCGACAACGCCATCTATGCACGCTCGGATGACGGCGTGAGTGAGCTCGATGGTCAGGCATTGCTGCCACTGGGGCGTGCCGAACCGGAAGATCTCGACGAGCTGTTTGCGCTGGCAGAAGAAGCAGAGGAGGAGGACCGCTACGGCGACGCCGCCGATCTCTACCGGCGCTGCATTGCCATCGACCCGAGCGACCCGGTCGTGTTCTTCAATCGCGGCAACTGCCTGCTCGCGGCAGGCCGGCCCAAGGAGGCCGAACAATCCTATCTTGAGGTACTCAAGCGCGACCCACGCTTCGTCGAGGCCTGGTTCAACCTCTCGGGCCTGCTCGCTGGCGAAGGCAAAAAAGACACCGCGCGCCGTCATCTGCTCGCGGCGATCGCTATCGATGGCGCTTACGCCGACGCCGTCTTCAACCTGGCAAATCTCGATTATGAGGCTGGTGATATGGCCGGAGCACGCAAGTGGTGGGCTCGCTATCTCGAGCTCGACTCCACGTCACAATGGGCCCGCGCGGCCAGCAATGGCATCCGTCTCGTCGATCTGGCGGAAAGAACAGCGAGTTGAACATGTCATTCCTCTTCGACGGTCCGGAAGATGCCGGCTGCACGATCCTGCTCGGACATGGGGCAGGGGCACCGATGGACTCCGCCTCGATGAATGCTGCAGCCAAGGCGCTTGCCGCGGCCGGATTCCGTGTCGCGCGTTTCGAATTCTCCTATATGGCCGGCCGGCGTACGGAAGGCAGCCGCAAGCCGCCTCCGCGCGCAGAGACACTCAATCCCGAATATGTCGCCGCCGTTGCGGCGTTGGGCGCAAGGGGGCCTCTCATTATCGGTGGCAAGTCGATGGGAGGCCGCATTGCCTCGATGGTGGCGGACGAGCTGCTTGCGTCAGGCAAGATCGCCGGCCTGCTTTGCCTCGGCTATCCGTTCCATCCGCCGGCCAAGCCGCAGCAACTGCGCACCAGGCATCTCGCAGACTTGCAGACCCCGACGCTGATCGTGCAGGGCACACGCGACGAGTTCGGAACGCGCGACGAGGTGCCGTCCTATCCGCTCTCGAATGCCATCGAGCTGTTCTGGCTGGAAGATGGCGATCATGACCTCAAGCCGCGCAAGAGCGTGTCGGGATACTCGGCTGCCGATCACCTGAAAAGCATGGCCGACAAAGTCTCGTCCTGGGCAGGTACGCTTCGGCACTAGGCTGATGAAAATCGCGACGTTCAATGTCAACGGCATCAATGGCAGGCTTTCACTCCTGCTCGACTGGCTGGCGCAGGCCGAGCCTGATGTCGTCTGCCTGCAGGAATTGAAGGCGCCCAGTGACAGGTTCCCGGCAAGAGCTTTGCGTGAGGCTGGTTATGGCGCCATCTGGCACGGGCAGAAAAGCTGGAACGGCGTCGCAATCCTGGCGCGCGGCGTCGACCCGATCGAAACGCAGCGCGGTTTGCCCGGTGATGAGGAAGACACCCAGAGCCGCTACATCGAAGCCGCCGTCGGCGGCGTCCTGATCGGATGCCTCTATGCGCCGAACGGCAACCCGGCTCCGGGACCGAAATTCGACTACAAACTGCGATGGCTCGAGCGGTTGAAACAACATGCTGCGGAACGGCTCGCACACAACATCCCCGTCATTCTCGCCGGCGACTACAATGTCATTCCGGCTGAACTCGACGTCTACAAACCCGAGCGCTGGCAGGATGATGCCTTGTTCCGCCTTGAGGTGCGCCAGGCACTGCGGCAGCTCATCGACCAGGGCTGGACGGATGCGATCCGAGCGCTGCATCCCGACGAGCGCGTCTACACATTCTGGGATTACCTGCGCAACGCCTGGGGGCGCAATGCCGGCCTCAGGCTGGATCATCTGCTGCTCAGCCCCGCGATCGCCGGGCAGCTCACCGCAGCCGGCGTCGACCGCGAGGTGCGCGGTTGGGAGAAAGCAAGCGATCACGCGCCAGTGTGGGTCAAGATCACGGTCCAGTAGAGGAGGCACGTTCGCTGGCTTGCCATGGAACGCGAGTTCGATGGGGCGGCCGGCGCGCGCCAGAGGGACCGGGGAAAGCGCCGGCCTAAGCGCCGGAAGTGGGGGCACTCCGGCACCTGGAACAGGATAGCACTCCGGCCCCATCCATACATCACTGGTTTGGGGGAGGCTTTACGCTAGACCCCGGTGCCATCGAATGACGAATTCTGTCGAGCGGGAATGGGAAGTGAACACGAACCCCGCGGCAGTGCCTCTGCGTCAGCATCCAGCAGGGTAGACAAGTCGAAAATTCCGATAACATATTGACGCAGGCGAAGGGGCTTAGCAGGCGCGCAAGCGATGCCTGTTGGTGGTTGGAAGTAGCAAACCGGTACAGCCGTGCTTTTCACGGTTGTAGGAGAGGAACCCCAACGATGCCGAACCCAAGCCAGAATAGCGACCAGTGGTGGGTCAACGACCAGACGCCGGATAATCCATACGGCAAAAGTACAGACTACGAAGCCTATCTCGATTATCTCGGAGCACTGGACCGCAGCCTGACGCCTGCGATCGCGGCGGGAACGCTGAGGATCAACGTCTATGAGCTCAACGATCACCCCGAATACAAGGCCGCCGCGATCGGCGCCTTGCAGATGTGGTCGCTTGTCACGCCTTTGAAATTCGAAATCGTCGATGACGCTCCCTACAACAGCGCAACGGACTGGATGCAGGTCGTCAGCCCCGAACTGGGCGAAGAAGACGATGGCAGCGCCTATTCGAACGATCGCTATGTCAGCATAGGCCAGCGTTTCCACGACACGGAGCCGAACAAGACAGACATTGGCGGCTACGTGTTCGATTCCTTCATCCATGAATTCGGCCACGAGTTCGGATTGAACCATCCCGGCCTCTACAACTACAGCGGTCCTGGTGGCGTGCAGATCAACTATCTGAACAATGCGACCTGGACCTACGACCGTCAGCAATACAGCGTCATGTCCTATTTCGACGGCATCGACGTCGGCGAAACCACCCGCTGGTCGGCGTCAACCCCGCTGATGGCCGACATCGAGGCCGTCATCCGTCGCTTTTTCTCGACGGTCGACGCAAATGGCGAGCGGACCTATCAGGAGATCAACCTCAACACAGGTGACAACGTCTACGGCTTCGGAGCCACGCAGGATGGCTACAGGCTCAGCGCCTCGGGCATGCAGCACGACATCGGCTTCGTCATCCACGACACCGGCGGTACCGATACGCTCGACTTCTCCGGTTCGACAGCGGGCACCATCCTTGACCTGCGCGCCGGACAGTTCTCCAGCGTCAACGGCCACAGCAACAACGTGTCGATCTTTGCCGGGCACAACGCCGACACGACCGACTACTATATCGAGAACGGTATCGGCAGCCGCTTCAACGACATCCTGATCGGCAATGATGGCAACAACGTCCTCGATGGCCGCGGCGGCGCCGACCGCATGGCCGGCAACGGCGGTGACGACACCTACTTCGTCGATTCCCTCGACGACATCGTTCGTGAGGAAGCCAATGGCGGCAACGACACGGTTGTGTTGATGTCGAGAAGCTTGAAGATCCGCAAGATCGCCAATGTCGAACACATCATCTATGCCGACGAATTGACGACCCCACCTGTAAGCGGCGGCAGCGAAACCCCACCGATCATCGGCGACAACACGATGACCAGCATTATCTGGGGCACCAAAGGCAATGACACGCTAGACGGTGGCGCCGGCAACGATACCATCTTCGGCCAGGATGGCGACGATCTCATCATCGGCGGCCGCGACTCACTTGCCAGCCGTGACATCAACAACACCATCCCCATCGAGGATCTGGACGACCAGACCGAGAGCGACGACGGCAATGACACGCTTTATGGCGGCCGAGGTAACGACACCATCCTCGGCGGCGCCGGCAACGATATCCTCGATGGCGGCGATGGTGACGACACGCTGAGTGGCCAGGACGGTATCGACATCTTCCGGGGTGGTGCCGGCGTCGATACGGTCGACTACAGCAAGGAAAGCCCCTTCCAGCTGCTCGTCAATCTCGAGACGAATGTCGCCAGCGGCGGCACCGCCTCGGGCGACACCTTCTACAGCATCGAGAACCTGATCGGCTCCGACGACCGTATCGATCGCTTCATCGGTAACGCCTCGGCAAATCATTTCTGGGGCCAGGGTGGCGGCGACTATTTCAACGGTCGTGACGGCGACGACATACTGGATGGCGGCAACGACGGTGACATCCTGTATGGCGAAGGCGGCAACGACACCATCATCGGCGGCTCCGGCCAGGACTACATGGACGGCGGCGACGGTATCGACACGGTCGTCTATTCAGGCAGTTCCGACGGCGTGACGATCGACCTTGCCAATGGCACCGCCAGCGGCGGCGACGCGGACGGTCCGGTACAGATCGTCGGGCGCGGCACCGTCATCCGGCATGACATCCTCGTCGGCTTCGAAAACGCCGTTGGTTCGTTCTACGATGACCATCTCATCGGCAACGCCCAGGCCAACGTGCTCTCCGGTGGATCGGGCGACGACATCCTGACCGGCGGTGGCGGTGCCGACACGCTGAATGGCGGCGCGGGAAGCGACACGGCGGACTATGCCGACGCGACCAGCGGCGTCAGGCTCCAGCTGGGTGCCGGCAGATCCGGTGGCGACACCTATATCTCGATCGAGAATCTCGCCGGTTCAGGCTTCAACGATCAGTTGACCGGCGACGGTGCGGCCAATGTCCTGACCGGACAAGGCGGCAACGACACCATCAACGGCGGCGGTGGCGATGATACCCTGCTCGGCGATTTCGCCTATCAGGGTGACATACCACCTCGTCCGGGCATGGGCACCGGCTATGCCACACTCGGACCGGATGCGACCAACAATTCGATCGCAACCGCCTTCGATATCTCGAACAACTTCTCGCTGGCCGCCGACCCGGATATCTTCGATTCGACGACCACGCTGCATACGACCGTCAACGCCACCGGAAACGGCAAGGGCGGATACTATGGCATCACCCTGGCGGCCGGAACGGTCATCTCGATCGACATCGATGGGATTGCCGATCCCAACGTGCATGACAGCTGGGTCAGGTTGCTGGACAGCGACGGCAATATCGTTGCCCAGAACGATGACGGTGGTGGCGACCCGGGCTCGACCACAAGCCGGGATTCGAGCACGGTCTTCGTCGTCAAGGAAACCGGAACCTATTATATCCTGGAAGGCATGTGGTCGCCCGACGTGCCTGGTGATGGCTGGGCAGATGCGGTACCGGAAGGCTCTACATACAAGGTGAACGTGTCGGTCGAATTCCCGCCGGCACCGGCTCAGCCGGGCGTTGCTGGCGCCGACAAGCTCAACGGCGGCAGCGGCAACGACCTTTTGGATGGTGGTCTGGCCGCCGACAGGTTGACGGGTGGCGCAGGCGAGGATTCCTTCCGCTTCTCGACGGCGCTTGGCAACGGCAATGTCGACTGGATCAAGGACTTCAACGTCGCCGACGACACGATCCTGCTGGACAATCTCATCTTCACCAACCTGGGCAATGACGGTGCTCTCGCCCTGGGCGCTTTCTTCAAAAGCGCATCGGGTGTCGCTCATGATGCCGACGACCGCATCATCTATGACACCGACAGCGGCGTGTTGTCCTACGACACCGATGGTTCCGGACAAGGAGCAGCTGTTCAGTTCGCGCAGTTGAGCGCACATCTGAACCTGTCGGCAGCGGACTTCATGGTCACCTAGCGTGGCAGGGAGGGGGCGCTTTCGAGCGCCCCTCCGACCAACAGCGTCTGTCATCCTGTGCATTCAGAGCTGGCATGGACGCTGCAATGATCCAAGGGGGAGAGTTTGCAATGAAACGTCCAACCACGCGCCGCACGGTACTGATGGCAGCGGGAGCGGCTGCTGTTGTCGCTGCGGCGGGCACGGCTACTGCTCAATCGACGGATATTCGTGGCGAAGTCACGTTCAAAGGCGATGTAGCCATTCCGGAGGGGCATCTTGAGATCTATCTCGAGGATCCGGCCATCAAGGACAAGACGCTGCGTCGCGCTGCGAAAACACGCGTCAAAAGCGATGGCGGTTCCAGGACAATAGAATTTTCCTTGCCCCTGACCAAAAGCCCGACTGTCTCGCCAACGCTGCAGATCGTTGCACGCCTGGAGCGGGCCGATGGCTGGCTGGTCGCCCGTGGCAGCGCAAGGATCGAGCCGGGCTCACCCGTCCATGTCACACTCAAGACAGTCATGTATTGAAGGACCAGAGCCAATGGCTGGGGGTATGATCATTTTCGGCATCGAGATGCCTTGTCGCGATTGCGAGCCTGCATGAAGCAGACATCGTCGCCGCAGCTTACGCTGGTGGGAATTCTCTCGTCATTTCGACGGGCTTTTTCCGGCATTGTCCTGATGAGCGGCGTCGTGAACATCCTGGCGCTGACCGGCTCGTTCTTCATGCTGCAGGTCTATGACAGGGTCGTTCCAGGCCGCAGTGTGCCGACACTGGTTGGTCTGGCGGTGCTTGCCGCCACGCTGTTCGTCTTTCAGGGCGTGCTGGAATTGATCCGATCGCGCCTGATGGTGCGGCTGGGGCAGGGGCTGGACGCGGAGTTGAGCCCGTCGGTCTATTCGGCGCTGATGCGCCTGCCGCTGCGCGCCAAGCTCCCCGGTGACGGGCTGCAGCCGTTGCGGGATCTTGATCAGGTCCGCTCCTTCGTCGGCAGCGCCGGGCCGACCGCCCTGTTCGACCTGCCCTGGGTGCCGCTCTACATCGGTATCTGTTTCATTTTCCATTTCTGGATCGGCGTTACAGCACTGGCGGGCGCCATTGTCCTGTTCGCGCTGACGCTGCTGGCCGAATTCAGGACCCGCGGCCCGACAAAGATCGCCGGACAGTATGCCACCACCCGCAGTGCCCTGGCGGAGGCGACAAGGCGCAACGCCGAAGCCATGCAGGCCATGGGGTTCGGCGCGCGCATTGCCGAGCGCTGGCATGCCGTCAACGCCAACTATCTGAACGCCCATGCGGCAGCCAGCGATGTCGCCGGCACGCTGGGCACGATCTCCAAGATATTGCGTCTGATGCTGCAGTCCGGAATTCTGGCGATTGGCGCTTATCTGGTCATCAAGCAGGAAGCGACCGGCGGCATCATGATTGCCAGCTCGATCATGATGGGCAGGGCGCTGGCGCCGATCGAACTGGCTATCGCACACTGGAAGGGTTTCGTGGCGGCACGGCAGGGCTGGGCACGCCTGAAGCAGCTTTTGTCCGCATTGCCAGAGGGGGCGACCAGCGTAACCTTGCCGCCGCCCGTCAGCACGCTGGTGGTCGAGACCATCAGCGTCGCGCCGCCGGGCGATCAGAAACCGGTGGTGTGGGATGCGAATTTCACGCTGTCCAAGGGATCGGGCCTCGGGGTCATCGGTCCGAGCGCTTCCGGCAAGTCCTCACTGGCGCGTGCGCTTGCTGGCGTCTGGCTCCCGGCGCGGGGCGCCGTACGGCTGGATGGCGCGACACTCGATCAGTGGCCGATCGACGAGCTGGGCAGACATATCGGCTATCTGCCGCAGGATGTGCAGCTCTTCGACGGCACGATCGCACAGAATATCGCCCGCTTCGACCCGGATGCGTCGTCGGAAGCGGTTCTGGCAGCCGCCAGGGCGGCTGGTGTGCACGATCTCGTCGTGCACCTGGCCGATGGCTACGACACAAGCGTGGGCGAAGCCGGTGCCTCCCTTTCGGCGGGACAGAGGCAGCGCATAGCCCTTGCACGGGCTCTCTATGGTGATCCGTTCCTGGTTATCCTGGACGAACCGAACTCCAATCTCGATGCCGAAGGCGAAGTGGCCCTGTCCGCCGCTATCCAGGGCATCAGGGATCGTGGTGGCATTGTCGTCGTCATCGCGCACCGGTCCAGTGCCCTGGCCAGCGTCGATACGGTGCTGGTGATGGCCAATGGCCGCGTGCAGGCTTTCGGCCCGAAGGACGAGGTCCTGAGCAAGGTCTTCCGCTCACCGGCACCACTCAAGGTCGTTGCCGCCACGGAGAGAGGGGTTCCAGCGTGAGCAAGACCACATCGGCGCACCGGCAGGTCCAACGCTACCTCGTCGCGGGGCTTGCGACCTGCCTTCTGCTGGTCGGAGGAGTCGGCGGCCTGGCGGCGGTGACCAAGATGTCCGGCGCGGTGATCGCTTCCGGGCGGCTGGTGGTCGATTCCAACGTGAAGAAGGTCCAGCATCCGACAGGCGGCGTGGTCGGCGAGATCCGTGTCCGTGACGGCGACCTCGTCAAGGCCGGCGACATCCTGGTGCGCCTGGATGAGACGACGACGCGTGCCAATCTGGCCATTGTCTCGAAAAGCCTGGATGAGTTTTATGCGCGGCTCGCCCGGCTGGAGGCGGAGCGCGACGGCAAGAACACGGTCAGCTTTCCGGACGTCCTGACGTCGCGGCAAGGCGAGGCGGCTGTCGCCGCGTCGATGACCGGAGAACAGTCGCTGTTCGATTTCCGCTATCAGGCACGGTCCGGCCAGCGCTCGCAGTTGCGCGAACGGATCGCCCAGCTGTCGGAGGAAACCGCCGGTCTGACCGAACAGCGGCAGGCGAAACGCCGCGAGATCGAACTGATCAAGGTCGAGCTGGCAGGCGTGCGCGACCTGTGGAACCGCAAGCTGGTATCGATCAACCGCATGACGGCGCTGGAGCGGGACGCTGTCCGGCTCGAAGGCGAACATGGGCAGCTGACCGCCGGAATAGCCCAGGTGAAGGGCAAGGCGGCGGAGATTGAACTGCAGATCATCCAGATCGACCAGGACCTCCGCAGCGAAGTCGCGACGGAACTGCGTGAAGTGCAGGGGCGGATCGCCGAATTTGTCGAACGCAAGGTCGCAGCCGAAGATCAGCTGAAGCGTATCGACCTGCGCAGCCCGCAGGATGGCGTGGTGCTGCAACTGGCCGTGCATACGGTCGGCGGGGTCATCACACCCGGCGAACAGGTGATGCAGATCGTACCGGTAACCGATGAACTGACCGTCGAGGCACACATCGCGCCGCAGGATATCGACCAGGTGACGGCCGGCCAGAATGCGATTCTGCGCCTGTCGGCCTTCAACCAGCAGACCACGCCGGAACTGACCGGAACGCTGTCGCGCGTCTCTGCCGACCTGACGACCGATGAGCGTACCGGAATGGCGTACTACGTCGCGCGCGTGAAGCTGCCAAAGGTGGAGGTTGCCAAGCTGCATGGTCTGGCGCTGACGCCTGGCATGCCGGCCGAGGTGTTCTTTCCGACCGGCGATCGGACTATGCTCTCCTATCTGGTGAAGCCGTTGTCGGATCAGATTCAGAAGGCCTTCCGTGAGGAATAAGGCCGCACCCTGAGATCAAGATCCGCCTTCTCGCAGACCTCCTCGGACAGGTATTTGGTTGAAGCGGTGTAGCATCCGCCGCTACATGGCGGCATGAGCACCCTCAGCACCTTGGTCGTGACCGTCACGGCCCGGCAGGAGATCAAGAAGAGCCGCTTCATTGCGATCGCCGGCCCCGTGCCCGACGAGGCCACGGCAAAGGAGTTCATCGCGGCACATTCAGACCAGACTGCGAACCACAATTGCTGGGCATGGCGGGTCGGACAGGCCTACCGGTTCAGTGATGACGGGGAACCCAGCGGAACGGCTGGCAAGCCGATGTTGCAGGCGATCGACGGCCAATCGCTCGACCGTGTCGCCATTGTTGTCACGCGTTGGTTTGGTGGCGTGCTGCTCGGCAGCGGCGGCTTGATCAGGGCATACGGTGGCACTGCGGCCATGTGCCTGCGAGAGGCCGAAAAGATGCCGCTCGTCGATACGGCCGAGGCGACGATCAGCTGTGGTTTCAGCGATCTGGCTCTCGTGCGGGCTCGGCTGGAGGCGTTTCCAGGCGTGCAACTTGGCAGCCAGGCATTCACCGATAGAGGCGCGGAGCTTTCGGTTTTGGTTCCGAAGCATGAGGCAGACAGTATGGCGCGCATGGTAGGCGATCTGACCAGCGGGCGGGCCGTCGTCAAATTTGATGGAAGGCTGGTTCGCACACCGTAACCTTCAAGCCTGTCGGGAAGGCGGGGATTGGCTGGGGAACCTGGATTCGAACCAGGACTAACGGAGTCAGAGTCCGTGGGTCTACCGTTAACCTATTCCCCAAAAAGCATTCTATTCAATGCTTTGGCGAAACGAGCTGAAGTGCTTTACGGCTTCTGGCCGGCGGCTCGGTATGCCGCGCGCCCGTTTCTGCGCTGCCTTGTAGCCATGCTTGGCAAATAGTCAAGCCTCGACTGCGTTTCAATTGATACGGCGGCCAAACTGCGAGCGCTCGAACAGGAGCACGACGATCAGGGCCAGCACGAGCGGGATGATGAGGTAGAACATCCGGAACACCAGCAGCGCCGCAATGACGCCAGCCTGATCCATCTGGGGCAGGCCGGCAAGGAATACGACCTCGAACACGCCCAGCCCGCCCGGTGCATGTGAAATCTGCGCTGCTGAAAAAGCGACCAGGAAGATAGCGAAGACAACGAGATAGCCGGGGTTGTTTTCAACAGGCAGCGCGAAATAGATGATCGCGCCGGCCGCCAGGATTTCCAACGGACCGATCACCAGTTGGCGCGCCACGATCGGCAGCCTGGGGTAGTGGATCTGCACGGACCCGATCTTCAGCGGCTTCAAGTGCAGCCAGCTGCCGAAGACATAGGCAACCACCACAAGAATCATTGCGATGCCGGCGCCGGCCGACAGTCCGCCATAGCCGACTTCCTTGAAGGCGCTGACATCGGCGAATCGCTCGAACAGGTCGGGGATGAGGATCAGCACGATGCCGCCAAGCAGGATCGACGACAGCACGAAGGTGATCCAGCAGACCGCAACCAGAACGCCGACTTCCTGGCCGGACAGGCCGCGCGTGGCGTAGGCGCGGTAGCGAATCACCGCCCCGGAGAACACCGAGCCGCCGATGTTGTGTGACAGCGCATAGGTGGTGAAGGAGCAGAGCGTCACGAACAGCCAGGACACCCGTTTCTGGAGATGTGTCAGGGCAATATGGTCGTATCCGGCAAGGGCTGCGTAGGCGATGATCGAACTCAGTGCGGCCAGCAGCCAGTGCGTCCATCGTATCGCTGCAAGACTGGCCCAGACATCGTCCAGGGAAATGCCGCGCAGTTCGTTGAACAGAACCCACACTGAAAAGGCGACTGCGGCCAGTCCGATGACCGGCCAGATAAAACGTTTGAAATTCATGCCGTCACGGCCATCAGCAACCCCAATCCATCACAATTCGATGCCCCGCATGGGCTTCATCGGCGATATCCGCGCCGACAAGCCCGCCGAACCAGAAATGCCCGATCGAAGCCGGCTATTCAACACTTGTGGCGTGTTTACGGCGATATGTGTGACGCTCAACCGGCAATCGACAATTTTCGGGCGGGACTTGGTGATTGGGCGCAGCGCTGTTAGTCTGGCGCCAACTTACGAAATGTGCGTGCCAGCAGCGTCCGGGGTTTCCCGGTTCGCGCGGCACCGGAAGGATAAGCAGTGAAAGACCGCGACGCCGGCGCTGGAGCGCCGGAGGGCGGCATGTCGGAGGGGATTTCGGCAGCGCCCGATCCTGGATCCCGGGCCGCAGGCCGAGAGGGACACAGCAACAGTGGTACGCGATGGGATTCGCATGCCTCTGCTCCGCAGGCAGCCAAGGGACGTAAACGACGCAAGCGGCGGCGCGGGCGCAAGGTTTTCGCGCCAGCGGACGGCGCAACGCCTGCTGTTGCCACAGGTGGGGCACAGTCGAGGGCAGGGCAGAACCCCGTCGCTGCAAAGCCTCAACCGACAGCATCCCCCCCGGAGGAAAGACCTCGTTCCCCCTGGAACGGCGAATTGCCGGTCTTTGCCGCGCTCGATCTCGGCACCAACAATTGCCGCCTGCTGGTGGCGGTGCCGGGACGCCACGGCCAGTTCCGCGTGATCGATGCCTTTTCGCGCATCGTACGTCTCGGCGAGGGACTTTCAGCGAGCGGCCGGTTGGGCGACGCCGCCATGAATCGCGCCATCGAGGCGTTGAAGGTCTGCGCCGACAAGTTGCGCATCCGCAAGGTTGCCCGCGCTCGGCTGATCGCGACCGAGGCTTGCCGGTCCGCTGCCAATGGCGAGGAATTCCTGGAAAGGGTCGAGCGCGAGGCAGGCCTCAAGCTTGAAATCATCGACCGCGAAACCGAGGCACGGCTTGCCGTTTCGGGCTGTGGTTCGCTGATCGAACGCGAAACCAAGGGCGTTGTGCTGTTCGATATCGGTGGCGGTTCGTCCGAGATCGCCCTGATCGATCTCAGCAACCGCCGCTCGCAACGCCTGGCGAACCATATCGTCTCCTGGACCTCGTTGCCGGTCGGTGTCGTCTCGCTGGCTGAACGCTTCGGCGGCCGCACGGTGACCCGGGAAAGCTTCGCTGCGATGGTCGACGACGTTGCGGAGCGCCTTGCCGCATTCGAAGGCCGCCACAGGCTGAGCCACCTCGTGGCGGGTCCTCACTTCCATCTGCTCGGCACCTCCGGCACGGTAACGACGCTGGCCGGTGTCCATCTCGACCTCGAACGCTACGACCGCCGCCGCGTCGACGGCCTGTGGATGGGGCGAGAGAATGTCGATCGCATGGTGGAAAAGCTGCTCGGCTGGGATTTCCAGCAGCGCGTCGCCAATCCCTGCATCGGCGCCGACCGTGCCGACCTGGTTCTTGCCGGCTGCGCGATCCTCGAGGCGATCCGGGCGGTGTGGCCGTCAGAGCGCCTGCGCGTTGCCGACCGAGGCTTGCGCGAAGGAATCCTGAGTGAATTGATGGCCGATGACCGCGCCACGCGTGGTTCCTGGCGGACAGAGGGCCGGCAATGACCAACAAGAAGGATGGTGCGGGCAGCACGACGCGTGTCCTGCGCACCAAGGTCAAGAAGAAACGCGGTCTGAAGGAGTCGTCCCGGCGCTGGCTGGAGCGGCATCTCAACGACCCTTATGTTCAGCGTTCCAAGGCGGACGGTTATCGTTCGCGTGCCGCCTACAAGCTGATCGAAATCGACGACAAGCACCGTCTGCTGAAGCCCGGCCAGAAGGTGATCGACCTGGGTGCCGCACCGGGCGGCTGGTGCCAGGTGGCGGCCGCGCGCACCAAATCGACGGCAGAGGCGCCGCATGTCGTCGGCATCGACTATCTGGAGATGGATGCCGTTCCCGGCGCCGCCATCGTGCAGATGGATTTCCTCGACGACGCGGCGCCGACACGGCTGATCGAAGCGTTGGGCGGCGAACCGGACATCGTTCTTTCCGACATGGCGGCGCCAACGACCGGCCATCGTCGCACCGACCATCTCCGCACGATGCATCTGTGCGAGGTGGCGGCCGATTTCGCCATGTCGGTGCTGAAGCCCGGCGGGCACTTCCTGACCAAGACCTTCCAGGGCGGCACCGAAAACGAGCTGCTGGACATGCTGAAACGGTCGTTTCGCTCGGTTCATCACGTGAAGCCGCCGGCTTCGCGCGACGAATCGGTCGAGCTCTATCTGCTGGCCAAGGACTTCAAGGGACGGGCGCCGACCGAAGAGTAGGCTTCAGGCTGTCGGCGCAGTGCTTTCAATCGGCTTTCCGGGCTGGGCCTTGTAACCGGAGACGGCGTTGCCGGCATCCGGCGACAATCGCATGAAGGACAGCGCTGCAAGCGCAGCCACCACGGCGACGATGAAGAAGGCGATGTGGAAGTCGCTCAGGGTGAGTGGGCCGCCGTGCACCTTGGTTGAAATCTCCAGTATGCCGCCGGCCAGCGCGACACCGAGCGCGATGTTCAGCTGCTGGGCCACAGCCGTGATCGGTGTCGCCTTTGACGTGTCTTCGGCTGGGATTTCGGCGAATGCCAGAGCGTTGACGCCCGTGAAGAACATCGAGCGGATGAAGCCGCCGACAAGCAGCACCGCCAGCATCAGCAGATAGGGCGTTGTCGGCGTGAACAGCCCGTTGATGGCAATGGAGGCGGCCGCCAGCAGCGAGCCCCAGATCAGGACGCGGCGAAAACCGGCGACCCGGAACAGCCAGGCCGTGACAAACTTCATGCCGATGGCGCCAAGCGCCGAGACGAAAGTGATCATGCCGGATTGGAACGGCGTCAGGCCGAAGCCGATCTGAAACATCAGCGGCAGCAGGAATGGCACCGCGCCGATGCCGATGCGGAACAGGCCACCGCCCAATACCGAGGCGCGGAAAGCCTGGTTCCGGAACAGGTCGAGCGCCAGCAACGGGTTCTTGGCGTGGCGCGCGTGCCAGAGATAAAGCCCGCCGCAAACGAGACCGACAATCACGGTGACGAAGCCGATGATGGGCGGCAGGGCCGGAAGACTGACCACCGAGAGCCCGAAAACGATGCCGGAAGCGGCGAGCCCGCTCAGGATAAGGCCGATGTAGTCGAGCGGCGGTGTCTGGCCAGGCGGCGTTTCAGGCAGGTAGCGGGTCGCCAGAACCATGCCGACGATGCCGATCGGCACGTTGATCAGGAAGATCCAGTGCCAGGAGAAATAGGTGGTGATGAAACCGCCAACCGGCGGGCCGACGAGGGGACCGACCAGCGCCGGAATGGTCAGCCACGACATCGCGGCGACAAGATCGCTCTTCGGCGTTGCCCGCACCAGCACCAGACGCCCGACCGGCGTCATCATGGCACCGCCCATGCCCTGGAAGAAGCGGGCAAGCACGAAGGTCTCGAGCGAATAGGACGCGGCACAGGCAACCGAACCCAGGATGAAAACAGCGATTGCGGCCCGAAACACATTGCGCGCGCCGAAGCGATCCGCCATCCAGCCGCTGATCGGGATGAAGATGGCGAGCGCCACCAGATAGGCGGTAAGTGCCAGCTTGAGTGCGATCGGGCTTGTCTGGATGTCGGTTGCGATCGCCGGCAGCGAGGTGGCAATGACGGTGGAGTCCATGTTCTCCATGAACAGGGCGACGGCCAGAACGAGCGGGATGATTCTGTTCACGAAAAATCTGGACCTTGAAAACTGCGGCAGGATCAATCGCCGACGCCGATATCACGGCAATGCGGTTGCGTCCCATTCGGTTCGGTCACTTTTGTGCGACCCGGCCGGCATTGCAAGTGTCCAGGGCCAGCAACGGACCGCGCCACATACGGTCCCGACGAAACGACGATAGGACCTCACGCACGCTTTCCATCGGCGATCAGACGTGTTACCAGCCACCGCCAATCCTGAAAGGGAACTTCGAGTCGGCGCACCCATCCGGGTCAGCGCCCGTTTCGGCTTTTAGACAAGGATCGGCAATGGCAAAGATCATCGAGACCGCTACCGGCGCCCTGGCGCTGACCTTCGACGACGTCTTGCTGCAGCCGGGACATTCCGAAGTGATGCCCGGCGAAACCGATATCCGCACCCGCATCGCCAACGACATCGAACTCAACGTTCCCATCATCTCGGCCGCCATGGATACGGTGACCGAAGCACGGCTGGCCATCGCCATGGCCCAGGCCGGCGGCATCGGCGTCATCCACCGCAATTTCACGCCCGCCGAACAGGCCGAGCAGGTCCGGCAGGTGAAGAAGTTCGAATCTGGCATGGTGGTGAACCCGGTCACCATTGGCCCGGACGCGACGTTGGCCGATGCGCATGGACTGATGCGCCACTACGGCATCTCCGGCATTCCGGTCGTCGAGAACGGTGGCACCGGCGGCCAGATCACCGGCCGCCTGGTCGGCATCCTGACCAACCGCGACGTGCGTTTTGCTTCCAACCCGGAGCAAAAAGTCTACGAGCTGATGACGCGCGAGAACCTGATCACCGTCAAGGAAAACGTCGATCAGAATGAAGCCAAGCGCCTGCTGCACCAGCACCGCATCGAGAAGCTGCTCGTCGTCGACAAGAAGGGCAATTGCGTCGGCCTCATCACCGTCAAGGACATCGAGAAGTCGCAGCTCAACCCGCATGCCACCAAGGATGCGCAGGGCCGCCTGCGCGCGGCGGCGGCGACCAGCGTCGGCGACGACGGCTTCGAGCGGGCCGAGCGCTTGATCGACGCCGGCGTCGACCTCCTCGTCATCGATACGGCCCACGGCCATTCCCAGCGCGTGCTGGACGCGGTGACGCGGGCCAAGAAGCTCTCCAACTCCGTGCGCATCATCGCCGGCAACGTCGCCACCGCGGCCGGCACACAGGCGCTGATCGATGCAGGCGCCGACGGCGTCAAGGTTGGCATCGGCCCTGGCTCGATCTGCACCACCCGCATCGTCGCCGGCGTCGGCGTGCCGCAGCTTTCGGCGATCATGTCGGCGGTGGAAACGGCCGACAAAGCCGGCATTTCGATCATCGCCGACGGCGGCATCAAATATTCGGGCGACCTCGCCAAGGCGCTGGCGGCTGGCGCCAATGCGGCGATGATCGGTTCGCTGCTTGCCGGCACCGACGAAAGCCCGGGCGAAGTCTATCTGCATCAGGGTCGTTCGTTCAAAGCCTATCGCGGCATGGGTTCGGTCGGCGCGATGGCGCGCGGTTCAGCCGATCGCTATTTCCAGGCGGAAGTGCGCGATACGCTGAAGCTGGTGCCGGAAGGCATCGAAGGGCAGGTGCCTTACAAGGGCCCCGTGGCCGGTGTGCTGCATCAGCTGGCCGGCGGCCTGAGGGCGGCGATGGGTTATGTCGGCGCCCGCGACCTCGGCGACCTGCGCGAACGGGCGACCTTCGTGCGCATCTCCAATGCCGGTCTGCGCGAAAGCCATGCGCATGACGTGACGATCACGCGCGAAAGCCCGAACTATCACGGCGGCGCCTGAGCCGAAGACAGCAGGGGCGGGCGAGGGCAGTCTTGCCCTCGCGATCAGTTTTTCAGGTCGAAGACAGCGATCCTGCGCTTCTCGAACTTGATGCCGATTTCGCCGCGTACGAGCCGGAGCGCAGCATCGCCGAACACGGCGCGACGCCAGCCTTGCAGGGCTGGCACGTCGGCTTCCTCGCCTTCCGCGGCGATCCGGTCGATATCGTCGCTTGTCGCCAGCACCTTGGCGGCAACGCCCTGCTTCTCGGCAACGATTCGGAGCAGCACCTTCAGCAGTTCCGATGCAGCACTTGTGCCCTCCGGTGGCTGAAACACCTTCGGCAGTTTCGGCATCTCTTCCTTGGGACGCGCCAGCGCCGTGTTGACCGCATCGAGCAGTGACGTTGCCGTCGCAGAGCGCTCCCAGCCCTTCGGCGTGGTGCGCAGCCGGCCGAGCGCGTTGGCATCGCGTGGCGCCTGTTGTGCGACCTCATAGATCGCATCGTCTTTCAGCACCCGCCCGCGCGGCACGTCGCGCTCCCGGGCCTCGCGCTCACGCCAGGCGGCGACAGCCTGCACGACCGCCAGCTCCTGCGGTTTGCGCAACCGCATCTTCAGCCGCTTCCAGGCATCCTCGGGATGTGGGTCGTATGTCTCGCGGGAGGTGAGCACCTCCATTTCCTCGTTCAGCCAATGAGCACGATCCTCGCGGGCCAGCTGGTCTTTCAGATGCTTGTAGACATCGATCAGATGGGTGACGTCGGCCAGCGCATAGTCGAGCTGCTTGTCGGAGAGCGGCCGGTGCCGCCAGTCGGTGAAACGCGACGACTTGTCGAGGCGGGCGCCGGTCACCTTCTGCACCAGCTGGTCATAGGAGACGCTGTCACCGAAGCCGCAGACCATGGCGGCAACCTGGGTGTCGAAAACCGGATGCGGAACGAGGTCGCCGAGATGGACGATGATTTCGATGTCCTGGCGTGCGGCGTGGAAAACCTTGGTGACGTTCTCGTTGCGCATCAGATCGAAGAACGGCTTCAGATCCAGCCCTGGTGCAAGCGGATCGATCAGCGCGGTAACGCCGGGAGCCGCCATCTGGATCAGGCAGAGCACGGGCCAGAAAGTGGTTTCGCGGATGAACTCGGTGTCGACGGTGACGAATTCGGATTTGGCGAGTTCGCGAACAACCGCATCCAGTTCGTCTTGGGTTGTTATCAGATGCATCAAAATCTCATTGGCAAGGAATGCGATCTTGTCTCGCCTGCCGACCGCCTTCGTCAAGTCGTCTATAGGCGCAATCTTGCCATCGGCGGTGTATATCGGCCTTTTTCCCGCCAGATTTGAAACTGCTGAGTGGGAATCGCAAACATTGCTGCGAAACGGAACGAAAAAGATGTTCTGCGCGCAGTCCTGCCGACCTTTATTCAAGCGAAATCTCAGGTGCCCAAATGGCGACGTTGACCGTCAGCACGGAAGTCGATGAAGAGATTGCCGATATGATCGGCGAGGGGCTGGACGAATACAACATCGCGAAAGGCGGGCCCTATAACGAAGAAGAGATCTGGATCCTGGCGCGCGATGACGATGGCGGCGTCCTGGGCGGACTCAAGGGCCATATCGAATATTCCTGGATGTTCGTCGATTGGCTGTGGGTCAGCCCCGAGAACCGCAAAAGCGGCCTTGGCAGCCAGTTGCTCGGCAAGGCGGAGGCCGTCGCTCGCGAACACGGCTGCCTCGGCGCCTATCTCGAGACGTTTTCCTTCCAGGCACCGGAATTCTACAAACGTCACGGTTTTGAGGAATTCGGCCGTATCGACGACTATCCTCCCGGGCAGGCCACCATCTGGCTGAAGAAGCGGTTCTGAAACGGCTGTCGCTCCGATAAAACGGCCAGTCAGGCCGTATAGCTCTTCAGTTGGCGTGTTCACCTTGACAAAAGCCGGCTTGCATGCGCTTTTCGCGCCAATTTTCGGGCATGGCGCGCACGGCGCCGCCCCGTTTGCTTGAACCCCTGAAATCTTGGAATGGCAGTCCTATGCATCGTTACCGCAGCCACACCTGTGCAGCCCTCAGGAAGTCGGATGTCGGCCAGAATGTCCGGCTTTCCGGCTGGGTCCATCGCGTACGAGATCATGGCGGCCTGCTGTTCATCGACCTGCGCGACCACTACGGCCTGACCCAGATCGTTGCCGACCCGGATTCGCCGGCCTTCAAGGCGGCAGAGACGGTGCGTGGCGAATGGGTGATCCGCGTCGATGGTGACGTCAAGGCACGCACCGGGGAAACCGTGAACCCCAACCTGCCGACCGGCGAGATCGAGATTTTCGCACGCGAGATCGAGGTGCTTTCGGCCGCCAAGGAACTGCCGCTGCCGGTGTTCGGCGAGCCGGATTATCCCGAGGACGTGCGCCTGAAGTACCGTTTCCTCGACCTGCGCCGCGACACGCTGCACAAGAACATCGTCAAGCGCACGCAGGTCATTGCCGCGATGCGCCGCGAGATGACGGCCGCCGGTTTCGCCGAGTACTCGACCCGATCCTGACGGCTTCCTCGCCAGAAGGCGCGCGCGACTTCCTGGTGCCGAGCCGCATCCACCCCGGCAATTTCTACGCGCTGCCGCAGGCACCGCAGCAGTACAAGCAGCTCCTGATGGTGGCGGGCTTCGACCGCTACTTCCAGATTGCGCCGTGTTTCCGCGACGAGGATCCGCGCGCCGATCGCCTGCCGGGTGAATTCTACCAACTCGACCTCGAGATGAGCTTCGTCACCCAGGAAGACGTCTGGAACACCATGGCGCCGCTGATGACCTCGGTGTTCGAGCAGTTCGCCGAAGGCAAGCCGGTGACCAAGGAATGGCCGCGCATCCCCTATGACGAGGCGATCCGCAAATACGGCTCCGACAAGCCTGACCTGCGCAACCCCATCGTCATGGAGCAGGTGACAAGCCATTTCGACGGTTCCGGTTTCAAGGTCTTCGCCAACATGATCGCCTCGAACCCGAAGGTTCAGGTCTGGGCGATCCCGGCCAAGACGGGCGGTTCGCGTGCCTTCTGCGACCGCATGAACGCCTGGGCGCAGCAGCAGGGCCAGCCTGGCCTTGGCTACATCTTCTGGCGCAAGGAAGCCGACAAGCTCGAAGGCGCCGGCCCGCTCGCCAAGAACATCGGCGAGGAGCGCACCGAGGCGATCCGGACCCAGCTCGGCCTGGACGACGGCGACGCCTGCTTCTTCGTCGCCGGCGAGCCGGACAAGTTCTATAAGTTTGCAGGCGAGGCACGCACCCGTGCCGGCGAGGAACTGAACCTTGTCGACCGCGACCGCTTCGAGCTGTGCTGGATCGTCGACTTCCCGTTCTTCGAATGGAACGAGGACGAGAAGAAGGTCGACTTCGCGCACAACCCGTTCTCGATGCCGCAAGGCGGCCTCGATGCGCTGAAGAACCAGGATCCGCTCACCATCAAGGCCTTCCAGTACGACGCCGTCTGCAACGGCTTCGAAATCGCCTCCGGTTCGATCCGAAACCAGTCGCCGGAAACGATGGTGGCGGCCTTCGAAAAGGTGGGGCTGAGCCAGCAGGACGTGGAAGACCGCTTCGGCGGCCTCTATCGCGCCTTCCAGTACGGCGCACCGCCACATGGCGGTGCAGCGTTCGGCATCGACCGCATCATCATGCTTCTGGTCGGCGCCAAGAACCTGCGCGAGATCTCGCTGTTCCCGATGAACCAGCAGGCGCAGGACCTGTTGATGGGGGCACCGAGTCCGGCGACGCTGACACAGCTGCGCGAACTCGAACTGCGCATCACGCCCCAGAAGAAAGACGCCTGATCGGCGCTTCCGCCGACAACGGATCAAAAAAGGGCTTCGAATTTCGAAGCCCTTTTTTTGTCGCGAAACCAGCGGTTTCGGCGGGTTAGTGCTTCGAGTGATGCCTGGGCTCGTAGCGTCCGTCCGCCGTCTTCTCGAACAGCTCGTTGATCTGCGGATGCCGTACCGGTTCGCCGGAATCGTCCTCGAGCAGGTTCTGCTCCGAGACATAGGCGATGTACTCGGTCTCCGAATTCTCGGCCAGCAGATGGTAAAATGGCTGATCCTTGCGCGGCCTGACTTCCGCGGGGATCGATTCATACCATTCTTCGGTGTTGGCGAATTGCGGATCGACATCGAAGATGATGCCGCGAAACGGAAACAGCCGATGGCGAACCACCTGTCCGATCGAGAATCTGGCTGTTTTCATCACACTCACCACACAACTTTCTATTGTTATTTGGCGCAGGAACCATCGCAATTCAATCCTGCCAAGCTTGCACCTCCTCCGATCAGCCTATAGGCCGGGCTGAGGATTGTCGGGGAACGGCATGTCGGAAGTCATCGGTCTGGTCCTGCCGTTCTTCGGGTTGATCTTCCTGGGTTTTCTGGTGGCGCGCCTGACCAGGCAGCCGCTGGAAGCGCTGGGATGGATGAATACTTTCATCGTCTATGTCGCTTTGCCGGCGCTTTTTTTCCAGCTTCTCGCCAAGACGCCGTTCGAGAAGCTGACCGAATGGAATTTCATCCTCGGTTCGGTCTTTTCGACCTATGTCGTCTTTTCCCTGATGTTTGCCGCATCCGTCTTCCTGTCACGCGGCGAAATCGCCCAATCGACCATAAAGGCGCTGGCTGCGGCCTACGGCAACATCGGCTACATGGGCCCGGGCCTGGCGCTGCTCGCCTTTGGCGAACAGGCTGCGGTGCCGGTGGCGCTTATCTTCTGTTTCGAGAACATCATCCATTTCGCCGTCGCGCCGATGATGATGGCGCTGTCCGGTGGCGAAAAGAGACCTGTGCCGGAGCTGATCCTGGATGTCATCCGCAAGATCGTCCTGCATCCTTTCATCATCGCCACGGCCATCGGCGTCGCTGCCGCCTATTTTCAGTTTCGGCCGCCCATGCCGGTGGAAAGGCTGCTCGTCTACCTGTCGAACGCAGCCGCCCCCTGCGCGCTGTTTGCCATGGGAGTGACGCTGGCACTGCGGCCCTTGAACCGTGTCCCGGCCGAAATGCTGCCGATCGCACTGCTCAAGCTCATCGTGCACCCGCTGCTCTGCTATGTGGTGTTGAGTGCAGTCGGCAATTTCTCGCCTACATGGCTTTTTTCGGCTGTGCTCCTGGCTGCCTTGCCGACGGCGACCAATGTCTTCGTCATTGCCCAGCAATATGGTGTGTGGGTGCAGCGCGCTTCTGCCAGCGTGCTGATCACCACCTGCCTGTCGGTGTTTACCGTGACGGGGCTGCTTTATCTGATCCGCAACGGCATCCTACCGCCGGACCTGTTCCCTTAGCCCGCCGGCGATCGCTGCGAACCCGCTGCCGGGACGAAGTCCCTCGCGCATGAAGAAAGCACGCAGCGGCGCAAAGCCGCCAAGCAGGCCAAGGCCCGCGCTGCGTGCCATCTGGGCGGGCAGCATGTCTGAGAGCAATGACATGTTGAGCAGATTGACGGCACCGCTCCGGGCCAGGATATCGGGCCGCCGCTTGAAATCGTAGGCAGCGAGCGCCGCGACGGCGCCGGGGTCGTCCCGATGTTTCAAAGCGACATCAATGAGATCATCGATATCCCTGATGCCGAGGTTGAGCCCTTGCGCGCCGATGGGCGGGAAGACATGGGCTGCCTCGCCAACCAGAGCGATCCGCCTTGCCGCGAAACGCAGTGGCGTGGCGGCGGAGAGCGGATAGATCTGTCGGCCAGGCTCGACGCCGACACGGCCAAGCATCGACTGCATGCGTTCCTCGACCTTGACCGAGAGTGCAGCGTCATCGAGTGCCGCCAGTTCCTCGGCCATTTCCGGTTCGACCACCCAGACCAGGCTCGATCGGTTCCCGGGCAGGGGAACCTGCGTGCACGGGCCGGTCTCGGTGTGGAATTCGGTCGAGACGAAACCATGCTCAACCCGGTGGGAGAAATTCAGCACCAGCGCCGCCTGCGGATAGGCGCGTCTCGCTGTCGTTATGCCGGCAGCTTCGCGCGCCGGCGACAGACGGCCGTCGGCGGCAACGGCAAGGGCGCCGGAAACGGAAGTGCCGTCGGCAAGAACAGCCGTTGCCACGTCTTTTTCGAGAGACCATCCGGCAACCAGGGACTTGCGCCATTCGATCCCGGGCGACGCTTCGACCGCCTTGGCCAGCGTCGGATTGAGCACATTGTTCGGAAAGTTCAGGCCAAACCGTTCTTCATCGATCTCGCTTGCACGGAAAGTCACCACCGGGCTGCGGATGAGGCGTCGCGTGGCATCAATGATGCGCATGACCTTGAGTGGAGCAGCCACGGCCTGTAGTTCGCCAAGAATACCGATCCGGTCGAGCACCTTGAGTGCCGGATTCATCAGCGCGGTGGTGCGGCCATCGGAGATGTTGGCGTCGGGCCCGATCAGCGACACGGAAAAACCGGCATGGGCAAAACCAAGAGCCGCGATCAGACCGGCCGGACCGGTGCCTGCGACGATGATACGGGTTTTGGAATCGGGCATCGGCACTCGCTTTGTTCTCTGCTGGCGGATCGGAGAGTGTCCGGTGGCGGTCGACCTGCCATGAACAATGCATATAGTGCAGCCGGACTTGCATGATCAACGTGGCGATTCAGCCTATGACCGGCCAAAGCGAAGATTTCAGCCATCTCGACCGTGTCGGCCGAACTGTTGCCGGCATCGGCACAAGGCCAGGTTTCATCGTCCTGGCCGCCCTTGTTGGTGCCGTGCTGCTGGCATGGCTTCTGCTCGCCGCGATGGCAGTCCGCAGTGTACAGGCCGGCTTTGCCGGCGCAGTACCAGGTGGTGGCCTGCTGCGGGATCTGCCGGCAATACCGCTGCCTGATTTCCTGGCGCGCTTCATCGCCTTGTGCGTCGGGCCGGCTCCATTCCAGGCCGCTTCCACAGGTCAGTTCACTGCCTCGGTCCTGATGTGGTTCCTGATGGCGGTGGCGACCATGCTGCCTTCCGCGGCGCCAATGATCCGCACATATTGCGAAATCGCCGATACTGCCCGCATCAAGGGTGAGCCGGTGGTGCATCCCTTGATCCTGGTGGCCGGCTATCTGGCGGTCTGGCTGGCGGCATCGGCGGTTTTTGCTGCCATCACGCTGGGGTTGCAGATGATGGACCCCGTCGGGCAGGCGTTTGGCCCGACCAATGGCATCATCGCCGCCATGCTGCTCGCGGTGGCCGGGCTCTATCAATTCAGCGGTCTGAAAGAAGCCTGCCTCAAGAAATGCCGCCGGCCGTTTTCCATTCTCTTTTCCCGCTGGAGCGACAGGCCTCAGCGCATTTTCCGTCTGGGAATCGAGCAGGGAATCTGGTGCCTCGGCTGTTGCTGGGCGCTGATGCTGGTGATGTTCGCCGTCGGCATCATGAATTTGTTCTGGATGGTGCTGCTGGGGCTGTTTGCCTTGCTAGAAAAACAAGTGAATGGCCGCCTGCCAAGCCGGATTGCCGGAGCGATACTGCTTGTATGGTCCGGCGCCCTGCTATTAGTGTCCCTGTGATAGAGGGACACAAGGCAATGACCGACCACAGCTGGGCAATGAAGGGGGAGCTTGTACTTTCCTGCAATTGCACGGTTTTTTGTCCTTGCGTGCTGTCGCTCGGCAACCATCCGCCGACGGAAGGTTACTGCCAGACCTGGGCGGGCTTTCGAATCGATGCCGGTCATTTCGGCGAAGTCGATCTCTCCGGGCTGAATCTCGGCCTGATCATGGAAATCCCGGGCTACATGAGCCGCGGCAACTGGACAGCGGGCCTGTTCGTCGACAAGCGGGCGTCGATCCACGCGGTCAAGGCAGTTACCCGCATTTTCACCGGCAAGGCCGGCGGTACGACCTCACTTCTGTCGATCCTGGTGGGGAAATTCCTCGGCGTCGAACAGGTACCGATCAGCTATGAGACGCAGGATCGCACACGTGTCTTCCAGATTCCAAAGATCATCGATGGCGCCATCACGCCGGTTCCCGGCAAGGCACGCGGCAAGGACACGGTGATCAGCAACTCCGAATACTGGATCGCGCCGGAGATCATCGTCGCGAAGTCCGACAAGAGCCGCATGCGTGCCTTTGGCCGAAACTGGAATTTCGCTGGCCGCTCGGCCGAAATCTGCAAGCTGGATTGGCGGGGCCCGTGAAGAACAAGACAACCGCGAAAAAGATCGCCGAGCGTATCCCACGTCCGAAGAAGAAGGTGACGTGGCCTCAGGCGAGGGCGTTCTCCGTCCACCTGCTCACCGCATCCGGCTCGTTCCTGGCTTTCCTGTCGCTGGTGGCGGCGAGCGAGCAACGCTGGACTGCGATGTTCTGGTGGCTTGGTCTTGCCCTGTTCGTCGACGGCATCGACGGGCCGATCGCGCGCAAACTGGAAGTGAAGGAAATCCTGCCAACCTGGTCAGGCGAGTTGCTCGACAACATCATCGACTACGTGACCTACGTCCTGATCCCGGCCTTCGCCCTGTATCAGCGCGGTTTCATGGGCGAGGGGCTTTCGTTCCTGTCGGCAGCGATCATCGTTGTGTCGAGCGCGATCTACTATGCCGACACCGGCATGAAGACGAAGGAAAACTTCTTCAAGGGGTTCCCGGTGGTGTGGAACATGGTGGTCTTCACGCTGTTCGTCATTGAACCGGGGCAATGGGTGTCCTTCGCCGTGGTGGTGATCGCCGGCATCCTCACCTTCGTGCCGATCAATTTCCTGCACCCGGTCCGTGTCGTGCGGCTGCGGCCCGTGAACCTCACCGTCACGCTGCTCTGGTGCGCCTTCGGCGCGCTGGCGCTGGCGCAGTCGGCCCTCGCCAGTTTCTACAATCAGATCGGTGTCCTGGGCGAACAGGTCAGCCTTTTCACCAAGATCGGCATCAGCATCACTGGCATCTACCTGTTTTGTATCGGCGGCGTCATGCAGTTCTTCCCGAACCTTGGCGCCAGGAAAGTGTGAAGATGAGCAAGGCTGTTCGCATCCACGCCCATGGCGGTCCCGAAGCCCTCGTCTATGAGGACGCCGATCCAGGCCAGCTAGGTCCCGACCAGATCCTTGTCAGACATACGGCCATCGGTCTCAACTTCATCGATATCTACTTTCGCACCGGGCTCTATCCGGCCCCGAATGGTCTTCCGCTTATACCAGGCGGCGAAGCCGCCGGTGTGGTGCTGGAACTGGGCGAAGGCGTCAGCTGGCTGAAGCAAGGCGACCGTATCGCCTACGCGATCAATACCGGGGCCTATGCCGAACAGCGGGTGATCGCCGCCGACCGCGTGGTGAAGATCCCCGACGGAATCAGCGACGAACAGGCTGCCGGCATGATGCTGAAGGGCATGACGGCAGAATACCTGCTGCGACGCACGTTCAAGGTCGGGCAGGGCGATAAGATCCTTTATCATGCCGCCGCCGGCGGCGTCGGCCTGATCCTCGGACAATGGGCCAAGCATCTCGGCGCCACCGTGATCGGCACTGCCGGTTCCCAGGAAAAAGCCGAGCTTGCCAAGGCACATGGCTATGACCATGTCATCGACTACAGGACGCAGGATTTCGTCGCCGAAGTGGCCCGACTGACCGATGGTCGCAAATGCGATGTGGTCTATGACTCGGTCGGCAAGGACACGTTCCCGGGTTCGCTGGACTGTCTGCGTCCGCTGGGCACCTTTGTCAGCTTCGGCCAGTCATCCGGACCGATCCCGCCTTTCAACATCGCGCTCCTTTCGCAAAAGGGTTCGCTGTTCGCCACCCGGCCGACACTCTTCGTCTACAACGCCAGACGCGAGGATCTCGAAGCGTCGGCCAAGGCATTGTTCGACGTCGTGGCGAAGGGCGTCGTCGAAATAAAGATCAACCAGACTTATGCTTTGAAAGACGCCGGCAGAGCCCAGGCCGACCTTGAAGGACGCAAGACGACAGGAACGACTGTGCTTGTTCCGTGAGCCTTCAACTGGCGTTTTGCTGAAATTCTTGAAGCTCTTTCAATTTGCGTGCCGCTATCGGAGTTAAGTCGCTGCTGCCTACGATGATCGCGGGAACACAGAACATATTCGGGAAAACCGAATGGGAGGCACTGTGAGTGCACAAGAAGCCGCCACGAGCCTGCTCGAGGTTCGCGGGCTGACGAAGGTATTCGGCACGCTGACGGCGTGCGACCATGTCGACCTCACCATCCAGAAAGGCGAGATCCACGCGCTCCTCGGCGAGAACGGCGCCGGCAAGTCGACACTTGTGAAGATGCTGTTCGGATCGCTGGAGCCCCATTCCGGCGAAATCCGCTGGGAAGGCGAGCCGGTCAGGATGACCAGTCCGAGCGTGGCAAAGAAGCTCGGCATCGGCATGGTCTTCCAGCATTTTTCGTTGTTTGAAGCGCTGACCGCAGCAGAAAACATCGCTCTCTCGCTAGACGATGGCGCGCCGATCGGCTCGATCGCCGCAAAAGCCAGGGCGCTGTCCTATTCTTACGGCCTGCCGCTGGATCCCGGCTCGCTCGTCGGCGACCTTTCCGTCGGCGAACGCCAGCGCATCGAGATCATCCGCTGCCTGCTGCAGGCGCCACAATTGATCATCCTCGACGAGCCGACGTCGGTGCTCACGCCGCAGGAAGCGGACAAGCTGTTCGAAACCCTCGAGCGGCTGCGCGCCGAAGGCAAGTCGATCCTCTACATCTCGCACCGCCTGGAGGAAGTGAAACGCCTGTGCGATCGGGCAACGGTTTTGCGCCACGGCAAGGTTGTCGGCCATTGCAACCCACGCGAGGAAACGGCTTCGTCGCTGGCCCGCATGATGGTGGGCAACGAGGTCAAATCTGCCGAACGAACCCCGATCACGCTCGAAGGCGCGCAGGAACTGCTCAGCGTCTGCGGATTGAGCCGAAAGCCCGCCGGACCGTTTTCCATGCCGCTCAAGAACATCTGGCTTTCCGTGAAAGCAGGCGAGATCCTCGGCATCGCGGGCGTTGCGGGCAACGGCCAGGGCGAACTTTTCGAGGCGTTGTCCGGCGAGGTGCAGCAAACCAGCGCCGATGCCGTGCGCATCCGCGGCAAGGACGCCGGCAAACTCGACATCACTGGTCGTCGTCTGCTGGGCGCAGCCTTCGTTCCGGAAGAGCGGCTGGGGCATGGCGCGGCACCGCGCATGAAGCTCTCGGAAAATCTGCTGCTCTCGCGCTACGCGACCGACGGCAAGGCATTTGTCGGCTCGGGCGGCATGGTCAAGGACGGCGCTGTCTATGAAGCGGCGCAGCGCATCATCAAGAACATGGATGTGCGCAAGAGCGCGCCGGATCCGGAAGCTGCCGCGCTGTCTGGGGGCAACCTGCAGAAATTCATCGTCGGCCGGGAGCTGGATCGCCAGCCGACGGTCATGATCGTCAACCAGCCGACCTGGGGTGTCGATGCCGGTGCTTCCGCCCACATCCGCCAGGCCTTGATCGAACTGGCGCGTGGCGGCTCGGCGGTTCTGGTCATCAGCCAGGACCTCGATGAACTGTTCGAGATTTCCGATGCCATCGCGGTGATGCACAATGGCGAACTGTCCAAGCCGATCCCTATCGCGGAAGCCACCTTCGAAAGGATCGGCCTGCTGATGGGCGGCGCCGAACCCGGTCACGTCGAGCACAAGCTGGAGACCGCGTAATGCGCCTGGAACTGGTCAAGCGCCCGCAACGTTCCGTGCTGTTTTCGGCGCTGTCGCCCTTCATCGCCTTCGGATTGACGATAGTGGCGGGCGCTATCCTCTTCGCGCTGCTCGGCATCAATCCGCTGACGGCCTTCTACACCTACTTCATTTCGCCGATCACCGAAGTGTGGCAGCTGCACGAGCTGGCGATCAAGGCAGCCCCGCTGATCCTGATCGCGGTCGGCCTGTCCGTCTGCTTCCGCTCCAACATCTGGAACATCGGCGCCGAGGGCCAGTTCGTCTTCGGGGCGATCGTGGGTTCCGTCATACCGGTGCTCTATCCGGACCTGCAGGGCCCTCTGGTGCTGCCGCTCATGCTGCTGATGGGCATGGTTGGCGGTGCGGCCTATGCCGCAATCCCTGCATTCCTGAAAACCCGGTTCAACACCAATGAGATCCTGACCAGCCTGATGCTGGTCTATGTCGCGCAGCTCTTCCTCGACTGGCTGGTGCGCGGCCCCTGGCGTGACCCCAAGGGGTTCAACTTCCCGCAGACCGTGCAGTTCAACCCGTCAGCCGTGCTGCCTGAACTGATGCCGATGTCCGGCCGAGCCAACCTGGGCTTCATCTTCGCGCTTGTCGCCGCGGTCCTGGTCTGGCTCATGATGAGCCGCATGCTGAAGGGCTTTGAAATCCGCGTGCTGGGCTCAAGTCCGCGGGCAGGGCGGTTCGCCGGCTTCTCGTTCAACCGCTTGGTCTTTTTCGCTTTCATGCTTTCGGGAGCTCTCGCCGGACTGGCCGGCATCTCCGAGGTTTCCGGTGCCATCGGCCAGCTGCAGCCCTCGATTTCTCCAGGCTATGGCTTCACGGCCATCATTGTCGCCTTCCTTGGCCGTCTGAACCCACTGGGCATCGTCGCTGCCGGCCTGGTGCTTGGCCTGACCTATCTCGGCGGAGAGGCGGCGCAGAGCGTACTCGGCATCTCCGACAAGGTGGCGCGCGTCTTCCAGGGCATGCTGCTGTTCTTCGTGCTGGGCTGCGACACGCTGATCCACTATCGCATCCGGCTTGTCGGCCTAGCACCAGCCCCCAAAATTGACGCTTCGCCGAAGCTGGAAGAGGCTCACTGACATGGACATGACTGTCAGCATTCTCCTGACCATCGCCACGGCGGCAACGCCGCTGCTGATCGCGGCCATCGGCGAACTGGTCGTCGAACGCTCCGGCGTCCTGAACCTTGGCGTCGAAGGCATGATGGTGATGGGCGCTGTCGCCGGCTTTGGTGCCGGTCTCCTCACTGGCTCGCCCTGGATCGGCCTTCTTGCGGCCATCGTGGTCGGTGCGCTGTTCTCGCTGCTGTTCGCAGTGATGACGCTGTCGCTCGCCACCAACCAGGTCGCGACCGGCCTGTCATTGACGCTTCTCGGGCTCGGACTGTCCGGCATGCTTGGAACCGGCTTCGTCGGCCTGCCGGGCGAACGCCTGCCCAATCTCTACATTCCGGTGCTGACTGACCTGCCGGTGGTCGGCAGATTGCTGTTCGGCCAGGACCCGATCTTCTATATCTCGATCGCGCTGGTGTTCGGCGTATCCTGGTTCCTGTTCAAGACCCGCACCGGGCTCACCCTGCGCTCGATCGGCGACAGCCACACCTCGGCCCATGCGCTGGGCATCCAGGTCATCAAGTACCGTTATCTGGCAGTGATGTTCGGCGGCGCCTGCGCCGGCCTCGCCGGCGGCCACCTCTCGCTGGTCTATACACCGCAATGGGTGGAGAACATGACGGCCGGCCGCGGCTGGATCGCGCTGGCCCTGGTGGTGTTTTCGTCCTGGCGGCCGCTGCGCGTACTTGCCGGCGCCTACATCTTCGGCGCGGTCTGGATCGGCCAGTTGCATGCTCAGGCTTTCGGCATACCAATACCCTCGCAGTTCCTGTCGTCGCTGCCTTATCTCGCCACCATCGTCGTGCTCGTCATCATCTCGCGCAACAAGCGCCTGACCATGATGAACACCCCGGCCTCGCTCGGACAGGCTTTCGTTCCGGATCGTTGACAACCTAAAAAAACACAAGCATAGCAAGGTTAATCCAGAGAGGTAACATCATGAAAAAACTACTGATTGCCCTGATGACGTCGGCGGCGGCGATGTCCGTTGCCGTCTCCGCGGAAGCCGCGGATAAGTTCAAGGCCTGCTGGGTCTATGTCGGCCCGGTGGGCGACTTCGGCTACTCCTACCAGCATGACCAGGGCCGCCTCGCGGTCGAGAAGAAGCTGGGCGACAAGGTCGAGACCGCCTATCTCGAAAACGTCGCCGAAGGCCCGGATGCCGAGCGCGCGTTCGAGCGTCTGGCACGCCAGGGCTGCAAGCTCATCTTCGGCACCTCATTCGGCTTCATGGATGCCGAAGTGAAGGTCGCCAGCAAGTTCCCGGACATCAAGTTCGAGCACGCCACCGGCTACAAGACCGCACCGAACCTCGGTATCTACAATGCCCGCTTCTATGAGGGCCGGTACATCCTGGGGCAGATCGCTGCCAAGCAGTCCAAGAGCGGCGTTGCCGGCTACATCGTCTCCTTCCCGATCCCGGAAGTGGTGATGGGCATCAATTCCTTCATGCTCGGCGCACAGTCGATCAATCCGAACTTCAAGGCCAAGATCGTCTGGGTGAACTCCTGGTTCGATCCGGGCAAGGAAGCCGACGCAGCCAAGGCACTGTTCGACCAGGGCGCGGACATCATCGTCCAGCACACCGATTCCACGGCGCCGCTGCAGGTGGCACAGGAACGCGGCCTGCATGGCTTCGGACAGGCTTCGGACATGATCAAGTTCGCGCCGAAGTCGCAATACACCGCGATCGTCGACGATTGGGCTCCGTATTACATCGAGCGCGTCGAGAAGGCGCTGGACGGTACCTGGAAGCCGGAGGATCGTTGGGAAGGCATCAAGGCCGGAGCGGTCTTCATGGCGCCCTACACCAACATGCCGGATGACGTGAAGGCGATGGCGGAAGCCACTCAGAAGAAGATCGCCGACGGCTGGAATCCCTTCACCGGTCCGGTCGCCAAGCAGGATGGATCGGCCTGGCTGAAGGACGGCGAAGTTGCCGACGACAAGACACTGCTCGGCATGAATTTCTACGTCAAGGGCGTGGACGACAAGCTGCCGCAGTAAGCGCGCGGCAAGCCGCAAATGGAAAAGGGCGCCTTGCGGCGCCCTTTTTTGGTTCAGCTGACCGGCTGCGTTCTGGGCAGCCCGACCGGTGGATCAGACAGCCATGCCGTGCAGGTCGTAGGCATCGGCCCGGTCGACCTTGACGGTGACGATGTCGCCGACACGGAGCGGCCGGCGCGACTGGATGTGCACCGAACCATCGATCTCCGGAGCATCATATCTGGTACGGCCCTTGGCGACCGCGCCGTTCGCTTCATCGATGATGACGGGCAGGCGCTTGCCGACCTTCTTCTGCAGCTGTGCGGCGGAGATCTTCTGCTGGCGCTGCATGAAGCGGTGCCAGCGCGCCTCCTTGACGTCGTCCGGGACCTGCTCGAGGCCGAGATCGTTGGAGCGCGCGCCCTTCACCGGCTCGTATTTGAAGCAGCCGGCGCGGTCGATCCTAGCTTCGTCCAGCCAGTCGAGCAGCATTTCGAAATCTTCCTCGGTCTCGCCGGGGAATCCGACAATGAAGGTCGAGCGGATGGCTAGATCCGGGCAGGCTTCGCGCCACGAACGGATGCGATCCAGCGTCTTTTCGCCATGGGCGGGCCGGCGCATGTTCTTCAGGACCTGCGGCGAGGCGTGCTGGAAGGGAATGTCGAGATAGGGCAGGATCTTGCCCTCGGCCATCAGCGGGATGACGTCCGCGACATGCGGATAGGGGTAGACGTAGTGCATGCGCACCCAGACGCCGAGTTCACCCAATTCCTGCGACAGGTCGAGGAACTTGGCGCGGACCTCGCGATCTTTCCACGGGCTGCTGGCGTATTTGATGTCGACGCCATAGGCGCTGGTGTCCTGCGAGATGACCAGCAGTTCCTTGACACCGGCGGCGGCAAGTTTTTCGGCTTCGCGCAGCACATCCGCCGCGGGGCGCGAGACGAGGTCACCGCGCAGGTCGGGAATGATGCAGAAGGTGCAGCGGTTGTTGCAGCCTTCGGAAATCTTGAGATAGGCGTAGTGGCGCGGCGTCAGCTTGACGCCTTGCGGCGGCACCAGATCGGTGAACGGATCGTGTGCAGGCGGGGCGGCTTCATGCACCGCCGCCATCACGCTTTCATAGGCCTGTGGGCCGGTGATGGCGAAGACATTCGGATGCTTTTCGCGGATCAGCTCGGGCGTCGCGCCCATGCATCCCGTGACGATGACCTTGCCGTTCTCCTTCAGCGCGGTGCCGATGGCATCGAGCGATTCATCCCGCGCGGAATCCAGAAAACCACACGTGTTGACCACGACGAGGTCTGCCCCGTCATGCTTGCGTGCTATCTCGTAACCTTCCGCGCGCAACCGGGTCAGGATGCGCTCGGAATCGACAAGTGCCTTCGGGCATCCGAGGCTGACAAAGCTGATACGGGGCGCTGCGGTCATCGTGGCGTTCCAATGGACACGGGCCGAAACCCTTGAAGGGCCGGCCCGGAAATCTCTGGTTTTCTGTTGGTGCGCCCGAAGCGGCGCTCAATTCAGCGGCGCAATAGCACAGTTCGAAGGTCAAGCAAACGGCGTCAGCCGAGCGACCTGGCCGGGGTTGGCTCAGGCGCCACTCAATGGGCGGCACCAGCGGCCTTGCCGAACCAGGGCGACAGGAACTGGAATTGTTCGGGGAACTGCTCGACTGCACCGTCAAGCAGCATCTTGACGGCAACATAGAGGATGATCAGCAGACCGATATAGGCGATCCAGCGATAGCGATGCAGCAGCCGGGCGACGAAGGACGCCGCAAACCCCATCAGTGCGATCGACAGCGCAAGGCCGATGATCAGCACCGTCGGATGTTCCATCGCCGCACCGGCAACGGCGAGCACATTGTCCAGCGACATCGAAACGTCGGCGATGACGATCTGCCAGGCGGCCTGGGCAAAGGTCTTCCGCGCGGGGCCGGACGACGCCTTCCCATTGTCGATATCGTCGAGGGCCTCGGTGGCCTCGTGTTCTTCCTCGTGCGTGACGCTCAGCTCGCGCCACATCTTCCAGCATACCCACAGAAGCAGCAGGCCACCGGCGATGAGCAGCATCGGACCGATTGCGAGCAGCCATTGGGTGATCAGGGCGAAAATGATGCGCAGCACCGTGGCTGCGGCGATGCCGACGAGGATCGCCTTCTTGCGCTGGTCCTTTGGAAGTCCGGCCGCAGCAAGGCCAATGACGATTGCGTTGTCGCCGGCAAGGACGAGGTCAATGGCAATGACCTGGAGAAGAGCCGACAAACCTGCTGCGGTGAAGATTTCCATCGATGGAAGCGCTCCTCATCGGGGGTTCATGAATTTGGCCCTACGAGCATCGACCTGTGGCGTCAAGCGCTCTGCGTGGAAAGGTCGTGGAAAGCCGGCACTTCAGCCATTGTTTGATTGCCCTGCCGCCACTGACAATCGCGATGACGACGCCGATACCGTTGACGCTGGGAACAGGAAAGCGCTAAAGCCGGTTTCGACTGGTTCGGCATGCTGAGGCAATTGCCCCTACAGGCTGGACAGTGGAGGGATGGCCGAGCGGTTTAAGGCACCGGTCTTGAAATTCGCTTAGAGCAGTCCCTTGCCGTCCCGCTCAATCCTTACATATACTGTTTTTTCAATGTGATAGAGGGATTGACTCTCGTTCAATCCCGTTCTGTGCTGCATCATGCTACGAAGTAGCGTAGCAATAAGCGTAGCAAAGCGTTCACCGCATGTTCTTGCCGAGGAGAGCCCGGCCACCGAAGCAGCCGGGCGCGGGAAAAACCTTAAAGTAGCTGAAGGGTTTTCGGCAGCGCCGAAGCAGCCGGGCCGCTCAAATCATCCTGCGATCAGGTAGTGCGCCAGCCATCCGGCCAGCACCGTTCCCATGAACATCACGTCCAACGTGGTCATGCGTCCCTCTCACGCAGGTCCTGAAACTGTCGAGCGCAGTCGATCAACACCCTGCGGGTTGGATCGAGAGCATAGCGACGCTGATCAAACGCGTAGGGCTTGAACCCTTCCAAGACCACGCTGGCGGGAAAGACCTCCGCCATGAAGTCACCACCGGTCCATTCGTCCAGCGCGTCCGAAAGCTCCCTACAAAGGCGCTGGACGCGCTGCGCGGCATTCTCAGCCGCTGGAGACGGCACAGGTAGCAAAACCAATGCTGGTGCTCCTGTGAGGATTGTGCGCCGGTTCAGCATGGGCGTTGTCCATGGGCTGCGCGGTAGTGAGCCAGCATGTCCAGCGACAGGATGTCGTCATCCGTGGGCGCGAAGTTGCGGAGATTTATGATATTGGGTGACGCGCTCGGCCTTGCTTGTTGGGCACGGGCCTTTTTCAGCATCGCGTTGGCCTCACGAACTCCGTCGCCTTGGAAATCGACTGCACCCTTGCAGCCTGGGAACGTCGGTAGGTGCGAAGGCCAGATGCCAGGGTCTTGCAGGGCATCCTGATCGGCGATGCCCATCTCCGCCTGATCTTGTTCCCGTTCATCCTCGTGTTCGCGATCGTCGAGGCAGTCCTGTTCGCCGACCACGCCACGGCCGAACGATTCGGCCCAGCCCAAGTACGGTTCTCCGTCGGGGATGAAATAGCCTTCAGCCACATCCTGCCGGCGTTCTTGATCTATTTCCTCGGTTGTCCCGAGCGAGTACTCATCGTCGCCCGTGGTGGCCCCTTCATCTTCCGACACGTCTTCGGCCTCGTCGGTACCGAACATATTCAGATACGTCTGATCATAGGGCATTGAGCCCTTCTCCCATCCGAGAGTGAATTCATCATCCGCATCGTCATGTTCGAGTTCACCCCAGCAATTGCACCAAGCGGGGTTTTGACCGACCTGACCATCGGCTGACCAGCCCAAGGATGGTTCACGATCTTCGTCGCCGCCTTCAGCGCCGCCATTTCCTTCACGGTCGTCGCCGCTGCCGAGATCTGGCTCCAGATCGGGATCAGGCTCCATAGCGTCGAGGAGGTTGATCAGGCTCTCGATCGTATAGGCAATGCTGGTCCGGTCCTTCGGGGTAATGCGCAGGAAGAACACGTCAGTCTTCGCCGCCTCGGCATAGGCCTCACCCTTCTTGGTGAGTTCGATACCTTCCGTTTCGCCGAAGAGTTGCCGAAGGTCGATATCGGGCAGGGGAGCATAGCTCGGCTGCTGTTGCGGCCTCATATGCGCCGGCCATGGGATCAAGCCATATCGCTCGCCACCTGGCTCACGGTAGCTGCCCGGGACAAGCCCGTAATAGTGCTCAGGGATGTAGGAAGTCATTGTCTCACTCGCGGTAGAACCGGCCTTCCACAGCCGGGGAACGCTCACCTTTCCACAGGTGCCGTTCCTATCTCTGGCGGCGGGCCAGTAGCCGGGGGGTGGAAACCTGCCGCGAGACAGGTCGAACGATTTTAAGCTTTCGCTCTGGACATAGCGTTCGCCCCCGGCCATATTCAGCCGAGTTGGAACGCCCGCCAAGGCGTTACCTATGCGCATCGAGACCCGCCAAGGTCTCTTAGCGCGTCAGCAGCGCACATGACGCCAATCATGTCCTGCTTATCGCGGTCCGGGTTTCCACACCCACGGATACGATCAACCGATTTGCTTAAAAATGCAAGAACGCCCTTAGGGGCGGCGCTTGTGTTTGCGCACACGGGGGATTGCCATCATGGCAATACCTTCCAGGTACCTGCGTGATACAGGTGCCTTCAAACGCAGAAAAAAGCCCGCTCCGGCGTGAACCGGAACGGGCCTTTGATGCCTGAGAGCGCTCGCTGACAGCCAAGCGCGGGGCGCCAATAGCTGCATTGAGCCGAAATCGCAACCACCCTTTACGGCGGCCTGCGACGCTTATCCTCGACGATCGCCTGCAGGGTGGCAGTCAGCGCCGCGACCGTGTTGGACAGCCCGACGATGCTGTCTTGCACCCTATCCAGCCGGTTGAGCGTCGCGTTCTGAAACCTCTCATTCGAGACCGTCGCCTCGGCCTGCTTTGTCTCCACGGTTGTCAGGCGCTCGGAAAGCCTGATGGATTGGTCCGAGGCCTGCTGTGCGGTTTTCTGCGTCTGCTCGACCTGGTCCTGGACCTTGTCGAATTTCTCAGCCTGCCAGCCGGTGTAGAGCCAGAACAGGAAGGTGAGTGTCGGGATTGCAAGCACCATGGAGAGCCTTGCCGCCATGGTGATGATGACGCTGTTCACGATCTTCTCGGAGACGTTCGGCATGTTGGCTTCCTCGCTCAATGTCCCGATCCTTCCGAAGGCTTCCAGCCGCACCACTTTGCGCCCTGGAAGTTGTGCTTGTTGATCTCATCGAGTTCGGAGCGCGGCGTGTCCGATCTGGCATCCCGCCGCGGTGAGTTGTGGTCGCACCAGATCGAGCGCGGATCTGATGGAAGCGGGCCTTTGTCTCTCACCGAACAGGCCGCCGTGAGAGACAAGCACGCTAGGCTTGCACAGATGAGCCTCAACGCCTTGCCCATCGCGTCGCCTCCTTGCGGGCTTCCTCATCGGTCATGCCGGTGACGCGCCGCTCGATGTCGGTTGCCTCGCGATCCATTTCGAGCCGGTCCTCAGCGGCAGCGACCTTCTCCTTGGCTTGGCGAGCACGTTCTGCGTTGACACCTGACTGCCGAAGCTTCCAACCGGCGAATGCAGCCGCCAACGCTCCAGCTATCACCGGCCAATATTGGAGGACGAGCGCCAGCATGGTCAGCGCTCCCAGCCAAACTTGCGCGCCAGGTGATAGGCGAACTCGGTCGCAACGCCGACGGCGGCCGTGGCCGCGACCGTGGCGACGGTCACCACATCCGGGTCATTGGAAAGCTGGTCCCCTATCTGGTAGCCGATGACGGCGCCCACGCCATAGCGGAGGAGAATGCGGACGTACGGGCCCATGTCAGGCTCCTTTGCGGTTGAACACGATGTCGAGCGGGATTGTCAGAAGGCTGCGCTTTGACTCAGGCGTGGCCGCTGGCGAGGGTTGAGGCGCTGGGGGCTGTGGAGTGGCCGGAATGGCCTGAGGCGCGCTGACGGGCCGCTCTGCCGGGATGGTGATGGTTTTCGGTGCCTGACCGATGTAGCCGGCTTGGCGAAGGGCGGTTTCGAACGCTTGGGCATAGCCGGCGATGATCTGACCGTTCGCTTTCACATCAGCGTTGATGATTGCCCGGGCCCCGACATAGTCGGCTCGATCGCCAGAAATGAAATCCGACAGCTTCTTGCCGGTGAACATTCCTGCCCGCATGCCCTCGATGAGGATGCGAGCCGATATCGCGCTGCCGTTTGCCGCTTCCGGATTGGCGACGAGGTCAATGCCGACCAGCTTTGACGCCTTCCGGTAATTCTCCTTGCCGGTCAGCTGAGGCAGCGCGCGGCCGCGATATCGCCAGCCGTCGCCGGATGCTTCCGAACCGTTGCCCATGCGGTTGGCATAGACGCGGTTGGCGAGACCCTGCGGGTTGCGAACGTAGGGGATGGCTGCGGCGGTGCTGGTGAAGCGAGAGGGCCAGACCTCACGAAGGCGGGCGGCGCTCGTATAGGTCAGGTTCTCGGTGACTGGCTGCATTCTGCCACCGGTCTCGTGATAGGCGGTGCCGAGGGCATACGAAAGATGCCGGAGCGGCAGGCCGGCGTTCTGGCCGGCATCGAGTATAACCTTCAGCCCATCGACCTGAGGCTGAGACAGGGAAGTCCCGAACACGCCTGACGAGCGCGCGCGGAGGCTCCCGAAGAACTTGCTTCGGTCCATGATGCGTTTCCTTGGAGGATCGTGGGAGTTGGCGGCTAAGGCCGAAGTTTACAGCTGAGATGCCGCGACGAAGAACGCATCGATCTGTTGAGGCGTAAAGCCGAGCGCGGAAAAGCCGGTCTGCATCATCGGCTCGGAACGGACGAATGTACCGCTGTTCGCATAGGCGATCTGGACTGCTTGGTCCTGTGCGGCAATCCAGGCTTCAACTTGGTCAAGCAGGCCTGCGGCAAGAAGCTGGAGCTTGAACTGTCGAGCCGAAACCGACGACGGGATCAGAGCCGCTGCCTTCTGTTCGGCCGTGATGATGATGGAAGGATCAGGCGTCCACATTGGCTGTCTCCTCTTCGTCGTGCGGCAGAGCAATCGGCCCGTCGCTCATCACTGTGATCGGATCGGGAAATGCCTCCGCCTGAGAAGGGTTCGGTCCGTGTGGCAAGATCAAGGCTATTTGCAGCTCGCCGGCAATGCGATCGACTGATCCAGCGATCCATTCGCAGGGGATGTCCCCGTGAGGGATCGTTGCGCCATCGGGCAATGTCGAGAAATCGAACTGCTCGCTATTGATCGTCAGGATGTCGCCTGCTTTGGACACGACAAGCGTATCGTCGCGGCGCTGGGGTGAGAGAGTGATGATCATCAGAACCACCTTCCATGCGCGAGTATGTTGGCCTTGCGGCTTGATGCGATGGATGCGTAGCAGAACAGCTGCGCTCTCACGGCAGTGTTGGACGGCACTGAACACGCCCCCCAGATGTTGGTGCTGTCAGACATCACAAGGCAATCAATCTGACCGGCGCTCGCAAAGGCCGCTGGAAAGGAAAATGTCTGCTCAGCGGCCCCGGAATAGATCGAGCCCGCAGCTGTTGTAATTGGCCCAAAAGTCAGGTCCTGCATCCAGCAGATTTGGGTGCCATCGGCAAAGCGGCTGTAAAAACCGCTGGAGTTGGCACCTTTCTCAGGCACAATCGGGCGCCACGGTGTCCAGGTCGCGCCTCCGTCTCCGGTGTGACGCAGATAAAGAGTAAATGCGCTGCCAACAGTGTCGCCAAACCCTGCCATCTGGGTGACCACCGTCGAGGCCCGCGCCATGACAAGCATGGGGCCATAAGCGGCCCCATTGGGCGGACCATTGACTGCCGAAGCACCGCTGCCGGCGTAGATGCCGCTGCGGAGTGCCTTGTTGTAATCGTTGAGGGGTATCGACAACCCGATCACACCGCCCAAGCCAAACGCTCCGACCGTAAGACCTGCTCCCGCCGTCGCGTCGTCAATGGCAGACTGTTTCGGAGCCACATTCAACGAATTGCGGATAGACGCGAAATTTGCTGCCGCAAGCAACGATACGACATCGTCGGATGGGATGGTGGCGAGGAACGCTTTCACTTTGTCTGAAAGCGGAACCGTCTCCGCGACTTGCGTGGGGCCGAAGCCG
Organism: Mesorhizobium sp. Pch-S; assembly: GCF_004136315.1. Classification (NCBI taxonomy): domain Bacteria; kingdom Pseudomonadati; phylum Pseudomonadota; class Alphaproteobacteria; order Hyphomicrobiales; family Phyllobacteriaceae; genus Mesorhizobium; species Mesorhizobium sp. Pch-S. Next base: position 5,843,465 of record NZ_CP029562.1, on the reverse strand, counting down.
ATCAGCGATCGTGACACAGCGGGCAAGCCGGCCAGCGCCACAAGAGGGGAACTGGAGATATCCTGCAGAACCTTTCGTGCAAGGCTTTCCGTGAACACGACATCGGGCGTGCGCATGATGGTGTATGGCCGCGCAGCCTGCGCGACGCCATGGTACGGCTTCAGCAATGTGATCTCGGTATTGCTGACCACGACATCAACGACATTGTTGGTGCCTTCCTCTGGCATGACCTGATCGCCCGGCTTCACCCAGCCGGCCCAGAGCGTTCCCTGTCCGGTCATGGTCTTGGAACCGACCGACAGCGTCGCGGCGCCTGTATCGTAATAGGTGATGCCCATGGTTATGCCTCCTCGTCCGGCTCCGACGCGATGGGGGCAGCAGTCAGTTCCTTGATCTGAGCCTCAAGGGTGAGAACCTGCTCGACCAGACCGTTGATCCGCTGGCGATAGCCATCGTTCTCGCCTTTCAGGCTGAGCAGATCGTGCGCCAGCATCAGGTTGCGGTTCTGGAGGAATCCGACGAGTGCATTCGCCTCCGTGAGCGCCGCCACGGGATGCACGTGAAATTGCGCGGGAGCAGCAGTTTCCTGCCCCGCCCGATCAGGCTGGTTCATGTCGGTAGTGTCCTGTCGAAGTTTAGGAAAGGGTGTTCTGGAGGATGAAGAACTTCCACGTGAGCGGCAGGATCACGCCTCCGGCCGTCCACTGCATCACATAGAGTTCGATGCGGTTGGTGTAGGTGTTCAGTTCATAGTGCGGCGTGACTTCGAGCGTGTTGCCACCCGCCGAGTTGATGACGAAGGGCGCCTGATAGCTGGTGCCGTCACTCCCTATGCCGGCCGCAAGGGCGTAGGGAGGATCATTCGGAAACGGCGTGTCGAAATACTTGATCGCCTTGTAGTACGCCGCGTAGGGGTTTCCCTCGCCATGCGGACCTGCCGTGAACGTCCCTTCGAACGCCACCCGCATCGCTACGAGATTCGGCGAGAACACCATGTTCGCCAGCGAGGCGGTACGCACATCATAGCCAGGCTTGGCGATTTCGATGCCAGCGTTCGAAATTCGAGCTTCGAGGGTTGCCACTGCTCAACCTCTCTTGAAGAGAGCAACGGAACAGCCGAGCGGGCTTTGCGTGCTGAGCGCTGGCTTGATGAAGCGCAACGTCAGTGTGTTCGCGGTGATGCTGACCATGCGAATGGCCCATGCTTCGCTGGGATAGCCATCCTGACTGTTGCCGACCCCGACCGACGCCGGACGCGGAAAGCAATTCCGGCCGCTCACGTTGCGAGGCCACAGCATGTATTCCGGATCGGTCACGCCAGCGTCCGGAATGCTGACATTCGTGGTCTGATCGAGCGGATCTTTGGTCGTGCTGCCGGCGAACGGACACGGCACGAAACCAAGCCAATAGGGCTGAGTGGCCAGCATCTGCTCGTGCAACAGGCAGTCGTCGACCGACGCATAGCGAGCATCGGCGGTGCTGCCTGGCTTCAAGATGCGGAACTTGAACACGCCGCCGCCGTCGAAGCCGCGGAAGGCTTGCCGGATCATCTACATCACCTTCAGCCGAAGCGCCGTCCAGGCAATCGTTACCGGGGATGAACTGTTGATCAGCTTCAGCGAAGCGATGATGCCGGTGCGATGCACCTTGATGTAGTAGTTTCCACTGGTGCTGCCTGTGTTCTGCATGGTGTAGACATTTTCCCACTCGCCACCTGCGATCGAGAAGCGGTACAGGCAAAGCGGCACGAAGCCGGGATCTGTCCACGACGCGATTGTCACCGGCCCTGTGTCCAGGCTACCGCCATAGCTCAGCGTGTATTGGCCATTCGCCAGCTTCGAGAGCATGCCGATATCATCGGTATCCATCACGACCTTGTTGCGAGGCACGTTCGCATCGCGCGCGCTGTACCCCGGCAAGACCCAGCGGCCACGCCAGTGGTCAACGACCCAATCCCAGAACGCGGCAGACGTTGTCATGCCCGCCACCATTCCTGTGTGCCGTTGGCCACGTTGTAGATGTGCAAGCCATTCGGGGACTGAAGGATTGCCGCTGTGACGGTGCCGAGATTGGCGAAGTTTGCGCGCAGCGTGCCGTTCTCGATCGCGACCGGGAACAGCTTGCTGCCCGCGCCATCGGTGAAGTAGATCAGGTCCGCGACCAGACCGGCCATGGTCTTCCCGTCCGATCGGGCCGAAAGCAGTATCGCTGCTGATCGGGTCGAACCGTTCGCTGTGGCAGATGCCGCAAGGCCGACAGTTGCTTCTGCGCCGGCTTCCGTAGCGGTGACATAGGTTCGGAAAAGACCCTGCGCCGAGATGCCACCGACGGTCGCCTGCACGCCGCTGATCAGCGTTCCCTGCGCCGTGATCTGGCCAGCTTGCTGGTCGACCTGGACCTTGACCAGGTTAAGCGCCGTGGCGCTGGCCATATCGGCAAAGCGAGCTTCGTAGGTGTCCAGGCGCTGGACGATCGCAGAGTTCGGCCCGGTGGCGGCAAACACCACTGACTTGTATTCGGCGGTGACGGTCTCGTATGCCGACTTCAGTTGAGTGACTTGCGACACCTTGTTGAGGAACTGCCCTGCATCCTGATCAAGCGACTGCTGCGCGGATTTTTCAGCACGCTCAATCAGCGTGCGGATGTCTTCCTGAAGCGGCGGCAGCAGGTTCGCGGTGTTGCGGTTGACCTCCTCGACCATGCCCGGGAGGTAAACGTCGTCGTCGCCGAGCGTCGCCTGCAGCGTCTTGACGTACTTCCAAGGAGACGGGAAGAAGGCGCGCGCCGGCTGCGATCGCAAGATGTAGCGTACTGCCCAAAGCGAATTGGACATCACGCCCTGATAGAGGTCGTGGATGGTCTGGTTCTTCAACGCCGGCGGCGCAGGGACAGTGCTTGCCGGTATGTCACCAACCGCATTGACTGGGCCATACTCGATGCGAATTTCAGTGATGGTCTGATCTTCGATCGGGTTCCACGATGCACGGATGCCCGCGCGAGCCGATCCGGTGGAAGCCGTGTTCTTGATCGCCGTAATGTTGAAGTTGACGAGCTCGCTCTGATAGTCCGGCGCACCCGGTCCCGTCGCGTCCGGCGGGTTGGTCTGATAGGCGGTCGGGTCGAAGATGCCTTCGCCGACTTCCTGTATGGTGACATAGACAAGGCGGCATGAGTTCGGCCCGATTGGACCGAGCCGGCGGCGCACGATCTGGAACGTCTTGGTAAAGCCACCGGCCTCGTCTTCACTCTGCCATTGGAACCACTGGCCGACCTTGAGGCCGAGGAACTTGTGCCGAAGGCAGATTTCGCCGTTGCCCTGATACCGGCTGGCGCGCAGGGCGATGTCGTTCAGCCGGTCGCCAACTTTCGGATCAGTGACAGCGTCATAGGGGATGGACGTTGCCAGCCGTTCGCGATCTGCCGCAAAGGCTGGAGCATCAGTGCGGGTGGCAAGTGGGACGCCGTCATAGAAGGCGTCCGGCGACGCATAGGTGCCGGCGATCGTGTTGACCAGTTCCGACCGTGTGCGGTAGCGCGAGAAGTTCTTGTCTTCGCCGTCGACCAGGTCGTCATCGGTGATGGTGGCGACGATGGCTTGGCTGGCGCCAGCGATCGGATATTCGCCGTCCGGACCCTCATACCATGACGCAGCGCACGCAGCCTGAAGCGGTGCCATGTTGCCGGCATGGGTGATGCCCTGGCCTGCTGTGGCGATATAGGCAGCCTTGTAACGCGCACCCGTTCCGACAACCTCATCACAGATATTGGCGGCCAGCGTCCACTTGCCGATGGGCAGGCGATCGGTCGAAATGCCCTTGCCGACAATCAGCTGATCGCCAAGCCAGAAGCCGCGTTCCAGATTGTATTGCAGGACGATCGGATTGCTCGACTGTCCCCACGTCGTCGGATCGGTCCAGCGCTGCGCACCCGAGCCGCCTGCCGAGCTATCCTGCCGCCAGTCATAAGCGACACCGGTAACCTCGAAAAACGCCTGCCAAGCGTTCGGCAGTTTCTCGCGATCGAGCTGCTGCGTGACAACGGCGTAGGCAACACCGGCAAGGCGATGGGCAACGGTCCATCGGCCGGCGGGGTTGGCGCGTGCGATCAGTCCCGGATCAGCCGCCTGGGCGAGATCACCCTGATAGACCTTGACCCAGATTTCCGGCTCGATGCCCTGGATACGCTGGCCCCGCTCGGCATCGACGGCACCGCCGAGCGAATACCACTTGCCCTCGTATCGGACGCGCGGAACACCGAAGATGCGGAAGTGCGACAGGACATAGAGATCCTGCACCGTCCGCCCGCCCTTGCCATAGGCGTTGCGGTAGATGTGATGACCGGCAAGGCCTCGTGTGCCGAGCACCACGCTCCGCGGCAGATCCTGGCCATACTGCGTTTCGAGGTGCGAGACCTGTGCCGGGACGTCCGGCTTGAACAGTTCGCCGATGGCGTATTGCGCGGCAAGGCCAAGGCCGATCTTCAGCGCACCGGCAAGGATCGTGCTTCCGCTGAAGAAAGAGAACGCACCGCTGAGAACGGAGCCGACGCCTGCAATGACGGGACCAAGGAATGCCATTACCGAGCACCCACCTGATAGGCCGAGCGGATTTCGGTGATGCCAACGAAGGCAAGGCCGGTCTCGGTTTTGACCGCAACCTCGTATTCGCAGACATAGCCTGCCGACAGCACGCCATTGCGCTCGACAACGACCAGATCACCACGCAGCGCCGAGAAGGCGGACGGCAGCGTCGGGAACAGCTTGGCAAGCATCTCTTCGACGGTCTCAGCCTTTCGACGGCGCAAAAGCTTGGCCGCGCCCTGCTCGGTCGAATAGGTGCCACGAACCTTGGCGGCAGGATCGAAGCCGGTCACTGCCTCGACAGCATCCATCGCCGTCATCAGGCAGTCGGAGACACCCCATTCGCCTGGAAGGCGAAGGTGCTTTTCCGTCACGCGCGCAAGGCGGCGATCCCAGTCGGGCAACCGGGGCAAAATCTTCAACATGTCGGAATGCTCAGAGTTCGATGGCGAATTTCTCGGTCTTGATGACCGTGGCGTATTCAAAACCGCGATCGCCTTCAGAGATCAGCTGCTGATCCTCGTGCGATGCCGAGCGGTAGCCGTCGCGGTGGTTGTCCAGGGCACCGGAGATCACATGCCCCTCAAGCCGCATTTCGCCGCCTTCAGTCACGTGCGTGATGTAGTCGACATAGCCAAAGGCCAGTTCCTCGACGTGCAGCAGTTCGCGCGTGTCCGGATCGAAGTATGCTTCACGCAGCTGGCAGGGCCGACCCTTGTAATCCTGGCTCTCGATTTCGGCGAGCTTGTCAGGCGTGATGCCGAAATCAGAACGCGCCGGCATGGTGACAACGAACTCGGTTGCCTCCATCCCCATCGCGCCGTCTGGCGGCTCGGCCGTGATGAGTTGGTTCGGCACGTAGGTCACACCTTCGTAGACGAGCTCGTAATTACCGGTCCAGACACCCATCCACGCATTGCCGAACTTGTAGAGGATCAGGCCCCGGATCGCGATGCGGCCTTCGTCGAGAAGCTGCTCGAGGCGGGCGGGATAACTCATTGCGGCACCTCCACGAGAGTGAAGGATGCCACCGGGAAATGGTCATCCGAAACGGAGAACGATCCCGGCAGGACGCGGGTGTTGAGTTCCGGCCTCAGGAACTTCGCCACGGCGCCGGGAGTGATGTACGGCGGCACGAATGGCTCGACAGTCAGGGCAAGTGCATTGGCCGCCGCAGTGCCGCCGGTCATGACACGATGCCTTGACCGGTAGTTGCCTGCCTTGAGCGAGAACAGGTCGCCCGGCATCATCTTCAACCCGTTGATCAGGTTGTTGAGCGTGACGTTGAAACCGTTGGTCACAGACTGCAGCGTGCCGTCATTGAGTTGGATAGCACCGGCATTGCCCCAGTAGGCTTGAGGCAGGCAGTTGTCTGTCGGACGATGCACCACCGTGACCATGCCGTTGCGGACACGATCGCGGAAGGCGAGGAGTAGCTGAAGCTCCTTTGCAGTCATTCGAAGCGTTTGCATCGGGATCTGCCAGAAGGGATCAGCATAGTCGACGACGCTGATGACGCGATTACCGGCGCGGCTCATCGACACGGAATCGATAAGCTCCGGCCTGGTCGGCGCAAAGCGGATGGCGGGAAGATCAACGATCATGGCTTCATGCCCTTGACCTTCATCTCGCGCAGCGCGTTGCGAACGAGTTGCGTCATGTTGCCGGTGGCATCCTTGACTGCCCGTCTGACTTCCTCGCCGACGCCGGGTTGGGCATTGCGCGCATCGACGTTGATGGTCGGGCCGCCGATGTAGATCGGTGAGCCGCCACCATCGCCACCGATCAGCTTTTCCGTGATGTCGTTGGGCACGACTTGGCTGCCCCTCGGCAGGTTGACCAGTTCTCGGCCGCGCTCGCCGACCACCGCAAGACCACCCGGCGCGGAGGATGTGCCGTTGGCGAAGCTGCCCGTGATGAACTTGCCGATCAAATCGAAGACGCTGCCGAATGAGCCACCCGACGAATTGCCGGACTTCGGCTTGAACAGCATGTCGAAACCGCTGTTGAGCAGCATCGAGGCGAAGCGCGTGCCGAGCTCCTTCAGCACATCGCTGAGCTTCCGCGCGCCGGTGATGGCATCGATCGCGCCGTTCTTGAAAGTGTCGTAGAATTCACCCGATGCCTGCTCGGCCTCCTGTTGCCGCTCGCGCACCTGCCGCAAGACCTCCGCCTGCTGGGCATAGGCTTCGGACACCGCGTTGATCTTTGCAACCTGATCGGGAGACAGCCGGATCGATTCGAGATCCTTCTGACCTTTGCGGGCAGCTTCCTCGCGCAGTCGCTTGAGCGCTTCCTGCTCCAGATCGAGCGCCATGCGGCGGCGCTCCTGCTCCTGAAAGGATAGGCCGATCATGGCCGCTTCCTGGCGCAGAGCTTCGGTCCTGTCCTTTACCGCGCGCAGATCCTCGTCGGTGCGCTGACCGGCGTTCAGGCGCTGGCCACGGGCCCCACGACGTGCCGCACGCTCGCGATATCGATCCTGCTCGGCGAACACGTCCTCTCGGTTGGGCGTTCGATCTGGTGTAGGAGCGGTTTCGGGAAGATCGATCTGCCCTGACTGATACCTTGCGGGTCCGCCTTTGGTGGAAGCGCGAATTCTACCATCCTGCTGACTTTGGAATTCAAACGCCTTTGCGCTCGCCTTCGCAATTTCCTGTGCCAGCCGACTGAATTCGTCTGCAAGGGAACCGGCAGCAGGCACGCCGGTTCCGCTCAGGACATCGGCAAGCACAGTTTGCACTCGCTTTGCGTCTTCAGCCGTCGCTGTTTGGGATTCGATCCTTTGCTGCAGGATCGAGAAAGCATCCTGCAAGCGAGCAACTTGCGTTTCCTGGCCGGCGAACGAGCCAAGGTCACCGATCAGAAGGGCTAGGTCGGCTCGTAATCCGTCGACCTGCTCGCGTGTTTTCTCGAAAGCGTTGTCTTTACCGATGTTGGTGGCTTCTTCCAGGTCCTTCTTGTCGGCGAGAGCTTCGCGCTCTTTGGCGTAGGCTTGCAAAGCGGGTAGCGCATCGCCCCATTTGTTCACGACGCGCTGGATTAGCTCGGCTTCGTTCTTAAGCGTTTCCGCCGACTTCTCCCCGCCCGATATGATTTCGAGGAAGTACTGTGCGGCATACCCGCCACCCGCAATGATTGCCAAGGTGGCAAGGCCGACCGGGTTCAAGAGGGACATAAAGGCACCGCCCAACGCCGCAACAGCCCCGCGCGCACCCGTCGGCCCGAGAGCTTGATTGATCTGCGTACCCTGCTGGATTGCAATCAAAAACGGCGACTGACCACCCGCCAACTGAACGCCAATGTCGTTCAATTGCGCAGCAAGGTTCGCGGTGTTTCCCTTCATTGCGGCGACGGACTTCGATGCTCGATCGATACCCGGCAATCCCTTTTCGCCGACCTTTGACAGAGCGTCTTCAGCCCTGGTGCCGGATGCCTCAATGTCACCGAATGCCTTGTTGGCGTTCGTGCGCGCCTTTTCGAGCGACTTCTCAAGCGACGTGAAACGTGCTTCGAATATGGCCAATAGGCGTTCGGCTTCGATGGCCATGGAGGGGCACCTTGGACAATTGGTTGAAAGGATTGGTGGCCGCCGCGTGCGTCACTGTGATCGCGGTCGGCGGCTTCTATTTCTGGCAACAGCACCAACAGGCAGTTGTTGCAGAAGAGTTGGGAAAGCAGGAGACCATGAGGCGCGGGTGCCTCGCGGCCGTTGATGAGAACCTGCCAGCGCTGAAGCAGTATTGCGCCGAGAAGGGCTACATCACCCAAGAGCAAGCCCAACGCTAATGCAGCCCGCGTGCCCTCGCGACAGCCAGGTCGAGCTCATCTTCCGTCGGCGCTGAAACTTGCCCATGCGCCTTGTTCCACTGCCGGCAGATCGCCCCGTACTGGCCGAGGGTCAGTGAGCCGACATTGGCTATTCCCATCAGGACGGCGTTTCCTCGAATGACGGCGAAGTCGAGCCGTTCGGCTCCACCGTTTCCGCTTCCCCCGATGACGTGTCCACTTCGTTGCTGTGAACACGTTCCAGCGCTGCCCGGATGATGACTGCGGCGAGGGCAACGCTTTCCACCAAGGGGCGGATGTCGACATAGCGCCGCACCATCAAGCGGGCGTCGACAGGCGACATGCCTCCGCCGATCAAGCCGATCCGGATTGTCTCCGAATAATGCTTGAGCTTGGCGAATGGCGAGGCCGACACCATCGACGAATAGAGCAGGAAGATCGACATTTCGGTTGCCGCTTCCAGTTCCTCGACCTCGTCGAGACCAAGGCGGAAAGTGTGATCACCTCCCGCCCAGGTGATTTCAATCGCGCCGTGCCGGTTCATGCGGCGGCATCCACCCAGACGATCGGGCCAGACGACATCAGGGTCACCGACACCTGAGCCTTCTGGTTGCGCTCGCCGGTCACTTCGAAGTTGGTGAGGTGGAAAGCGCCGGACCAGTAACCGCCTCCGTTGGCCAACGTGACATTGTTGAGCAGGACGCGGCAGTTCTTGGTGTCCTTGGAGATGAACCACTCCCACCAGTCCTTGATTGACGGCGTATGCACGCGGCCGGCGCCGGCGATCTGGCCAGAAAGGCCGTCCTTGGTGACTTCCTTCCACGCGGGATCATCCGGGTTGTTGCAGTCCGGATTGATATCTTCGTTCGTGTCGGAACTGAAGGTGATGCCGCGCTGCGTGTTGATTAGGCAGTCGGCGGCAAAGACTTCAGGTGTGGCACCGTCGCCGATCTGGACGAGCAGCTGAGTGCCATTCATGGATTTCACAGGCATGGGAGGGGTAGCCATCGGCTTCTCCTTTCGAGAGTTATGGCAGCGGTTGCAGGGACTGAGGGTTGAGGAATGCTAAGCAGGCTCGAGCACGTGACGAGAGGTCACGATGCCGTGCTTGGACACACCGTCCGGATCGTCGAGATACCGAATGTTTTCGATCGAGGCGATGACGACGCGAAAGCCCTCAATCGCGGTGATCTGGGTAAGGCGCTGCACTACGGCCGGCCCGATGCTCTTCACTTCGAGCTTGCTGCCGGTCTCCGGCTCGGACCAGATGTGGATGTCGGTGAAGACCTCCCAGCCTTCGGCGCAATCGTCGCTGTCGTCGAGCACCTGCTCGTTTCCGATGTGGATGTAAGGCGCCTCCGTGTCCGGAGGAACCGTGTCGAACACCTTGCCATCGACAAGCGCGGGCGCAGCCGTGAGCGCGGCATAGATTGCCTTCTGCAACTGGTCGCCGATCATCATTTGAAAGCTTTCTTGGCACCGTTGCGGACCGCCCGGGCGAGCCGCGTTCGAGCTCGTTTCTTGCCCAGTCGATAACCCGGGAAAAAGAAAGGCGAAGCGGTTGCCCCGGGATGGTGCACCTCTTCGATCAACCGACCATGGATGTTGAGCAGGCCACCAGGCCGCTTTGCCTTGATCGTATGCGCCCGCGTGCCGAACTCGACGAGACTGGCGTACCACGCTTTTTTGTCGCCAGCGTGCAGAGTTACGGTCAACTCGGTGGCGTCGGAACCACTCGCTTTCAGGCCGCGCACGTTCGCATTGTCAGGGGTGTAAGTCCCAAAGGTGTAGCCGATACTGGCCTTCAGAGCGCCGCTCTTTACGGGAGCGAACCGCTTCATGAGGTCGGTGGTTTCCTCCGCCGAGACTTCCAGCGCCTTGCGAATCTCGTCTTTCATGGCACGAGGCAAGGCGGCGATCTGGCCGAGAAACTTCTGTTTGCCGGCGATCTTCATCCGTTCGGGCCGCCAGTCTGCGCAAGGATATCAACCCACCTGCGATCAGGCGTCGGGGTAGCGTCGAGGATGTTGTAGGCCTGGCCTGTCCTCGCATCCCGTGCGCGCCAGCCACCCGTGATCGTTCTTGTCTGGCTATCGGCGCGCACCCGGATCAGCAGTGTTCGCTTGCTCTGAAGGCGATCAGCCATCACCGCCTCACCAGTATTCCGATGAACGTACGCGGCGCGACGCGAGAACGTTTCTTGCCATGGTGTGGTGACACCGCCGCCGCCGTCCGACCCGGTACCGCGCTTGTCGAAGGCAACCCGCTCACGCAGGCTGTTGCTGCTCGCCGGCATTGCCATCTTGATCATCCTTCGTGCGAGGCCTGGAAGCGGGTACGGCACGATTGGCCGCGATTGCTGCCTCACTGCACTCCCGCGTGACGTTCTCCACCATGCCCGCCTTGAAGGCAGTGGTGACGCGGCCACCGAGAGCCGCTGGAGAGAAGTCGAAGTCTTCCGTGAACCTGATCCACATCACAGCACCTCACGCCACCGTCGGCTTGCGCATCATGCAAAGGAGCCCGACGAGCGGGTTCTTCGGATCGGATGAGCCGAGGCCGGAAAGGAGTTCCGGCGCCTCGGGGTCGTAGAGGGATGCCACGCCCAGAACGATCGCCTGCTTTACGGCCTTGGGCGCGTCTGCCGCTGTCCATGGTGGCGTGACTGCCAGCCTGCGCAGATACCGCAACACGGCTTCCTCGACACTGTCGATATAGCCCTGGATCAGGCCATCGTCCTCGTGATCGAGCACCACGCCGTTTTCATCGCGCTCGATGATGTGCAGTGCGGCTTTGACGAACTCCAGCGTAACCAGTGAGGCCATCGGTTAAGCCTCCTTCGCCGGGTTGCCGACCCGGATAGGCCCATTCGCCACAGGCGCGGTCACTGGTGCGCTTTTGCCGTCCTTGCCTCGCTTGACAGCCAGACGCCAGCAATCGCCGCCGTCGGGCTTCTCTGTCGTTTTCTGTTGCGCAATCCAGAACGATCCGCCCCAGGTCACACCGTCGCCGCGCTCGTACTCCCGGCCGTCCTTGTAGACGCCACGGTCGAGCACCACCGAAACCTGATGCCGGAACTCCTTGACCTGGTCGCCTCGGCTGTAGCGGCGGATGATCGTGCGGCCATCGTCTTCGAGCTCCTCGGTCATGTCCTCGAAGGCCAGACCGTCGCTGCCGTCCTTACCCGGCTCGCCATCCTTGCCGACGACTGGGCCGAGATCCTTCGTCGAGCCGTCCGACATCGTCAGCACCAGATTGCCGGCTCGATCGATGATGGCGCTGGTTACGCTGGTGCCTGACACAGGCTCACGCGCTTCAAGGCTGGCGATACGCTCCAGCAGCGGGCGGGTGGCCGTGTCGACGTGCTCTTTCACGACGGAGGCCATAGCCGCCGACAGGGCGTCGAGTTCTTCCTGTGTCATCGATCACCCATCAGGTTTTTGCGCAGCATCGCGCCGAAATAGGCCGCCTGCACCTCGGGAGGATTGTCATTCGCGGGTGGTGGCGCCGGCGGATTGTTGACACCGTCGATCAGCGCACGGTCGCGTGCTTCAATGGCCGCAAGGCTGTGATCCTGCTGTTGCAAGTACGTGGTGTCGCCACCCTTGATCTTGCCAAGGCCGATCATGCGCCGCTGCTCGTCGAGGGTGCCGATGCCCTTGGCCTTCATGGCGACTTCGTACTGAGTCAGCGTGTCCATCCGCATCAGCGCATCGGTATCGAACTCGGTGCCGATGGTCTCCCCATCCATCCCAAGACCTTCGTCGAGACCGGCCTCTATGCTCTCGATGAGCGACTGGAGGCACGAGCTATAATATTCGATGTTGAGAGCCTGGACGTTGGTGTTCGCTGGTACCGGACCCATGCCGATCTTGTATGGCGGCACATGATAGACCGAACAGACGACATCGGCCGTCCACTTCAGTTGCTCGACAAGCTGGCTGTCCACGGCCTTTGCGGTAATGCCATGATACGCCAGCCCGCCGCCGACGACGCAATCTTGCCACGGTTTTTCCCGCCGAACTGCTCGTTGAAATAGGCCTGCAGCTTTTCGGCGTCGGCATCGTCCATCTCAAGTTGCGACGAGAGCACACCACTCGGCTGGGCACCGTTCTGGAAAAACGTCGCCGATGCATCCTGGATCGCGATCGCCTGCGTGGCTGCGAGACCACCGGCCATGATCGGGGAGATGCCGACAAGCGGATGATAGAAGCAGTTGAAACGATCGTGGATGATCTCGCGCGCTGGCACCCGGATCGTTTCCGGCAAGCCCAAGCCCAGAAGCTTGTCCGATTGAAGCTCATAGAAAACGCTTCCATCATCCGCGATCATCGGAGTGACGAGGCTCGGGTCGAGCACATAGAGCCTGACCACTACACCTCGGCCGTCGCGCTGCTTCAGCACGTAGGTGTTGCCGCTCTGAAGCTTGGACAGCACCCAGCTTTCGAAAAACTGAATTCGGTTCTGGAAGTGGTTTGGCTTGCGGATGACGGGCGAATAGGCAGGATTTTTCGTCTCCTGCCAAATGTCGTCGCCGTCATCACCTGTGTTCTTTACCAGTTTGACGCGCAGCTTCGAGATATCGGACGCGATCAGAGTTCGGCAGGCGAAATCGGCGAAGTTGGACAGAACACTGTCGCGGTTCACCTCGACATTGCGCTGCCAGGCACCGGCGAACGATTCGAGAATGCGCCAACCGCTGCGGCCACCCCGCGGCGAGACTGGCGAGAGCGACTTTGCAGCCCTCGTGATGTTGAAACCCAACAGGCGCATGATCAGCCTTTCGCCGCTGCGATCTTCTCGCGAAGAGTGGCGGCATCCCAGCCGTGGAAAGGCTTCTTGCCGACGATCAGCGCATACTCGGCCCGCAGGTCGGCAAGGAGGTCGACCTGTCCACCGGCCGGAGCCGCCCGCATGTCTGCCGCCTCATAGCCGAGCTTGCCAAGGATGACCGCAAAGCGGGGATCGCGGCACTGGAGCGCGCGCGTCATGTAGCTGGACTTTTTCATGGCTGGCCTCGATTGCAAGGATGCCCCGGCCACCTCGCGGCAGCCGGGGTGCTATGGCCTTGATCAGTTCCAGGCCGGAACGACGTACGCCGCGGCAGTCGGACGGCGCCGCGCCCAGCTAATCGTGCGCTCGGCGCGGAACGCAACGCTGTTGGTCTGGAACATCGAGACGAGTTCCACAGCGGTCGGGGTGTCCGAGTCGTGGGTCGGTGCCGAGTCCATTTCCAGCGAAGCTTCGGTCGACATCGCGACCTCGATGCCGCCTTCGTCGCCGTAGTGGATGTCTTCGGCATTCACCAGGGTCAGGTAGTCGCCGACATAGTTGGACACGATCACCGGCAGGTCGAAGAACGTGCCGCCCTGCAGCGTTAGGCCGGGGAACTCGCGCTGGCCGAGCGGGTTGAGGAAGCCGATGATCTTGAGCGCCGTGAGACCCGACATCAGCCACACACCGGAGGTGAGCGGGTTATTCGCGGTCACGAAGGCGGCCATGATCTTCTGGGCATCCTCACGGACACCGTCAGCACCAGTCGCGGCGCTAGGCGCAACAGGAGCGATACCATTCAGGATCGAGCCCGGGCGGATGCCGGCGATTGCAGCGACGGCAGGATCCAAGAAGGTCAGATCGAGCCGGGTTACGATCGACTTGGCCAGCGCGTTGCGGATCAGGACGTCAGACGACGGGGAACTGTCGCGGATGAGTTCCATGGTCTGCACCGCGATCGCAGCGACCTTGAGCGGATCAAGGGTGGTGCGGCCGTAAGTGGTGCGAGTGAGCGGCTTCGCGTTGCCTTCACCAACCCACTGGGCAACAGCCTCGCTGAGTTCACCGATAATCGGGGTCCGGAACGGGATTTTCGACAGCGATGGGATGCTGCCGGTACCGAACTTGCCGATGATCGTCTGAGGGGTCAGGAACTCGATGAAGTCAGCGAAGCCGCCGATGTTGCCGACAAGCTGGCCAGTGTTGCCAGTGGTCATCGCCGACACGGCGGCCTTGGTGATCTCGATGAACTCGGGATCGGCCTTGCCATACAGTGTCTCGGCGACAGCGGTGATGGGCTGGTTCGTCTTGGTAGCGATGGCGATACACTTCGCGTAGCGGGCGAAGCGGATGCCCTTTTCCAGTTTGGCCGGCTCCAGAGCAACGCCGGTGCGGATGGCAGTGCCGAGTTCCGCCGTCTTGATCTGGTTGGCGACGATCGGGGTTGCGGAAGCCGCCTTGGCCTTTTCAAGTGCACGGAGGCGCTTGAGGTCGCCGTCGATGACTTCAACGTCATCCGAGAGGCCGTCGAATTCCTCCTGTTCGGCCTGGTCAGTCGAACGGCCTTCATCGGCCGACTTCTGCATGATGGCTTCCATGCGGGCCGCATGCGCAGCGCGCTTGGCTTCGAGAGCAGTGATCTGCTCGGCGAGCGTTTTCATGGTGGTGCCCTCCTTGGGGCGCAAGTTGACGGGAGTGGTTGATTTCCCCGTAGCGCCGGGGGCGGTCTTCGTCGGACGCTGGAGTTCGCCAGTCGCGGCGGGAGCGTTCGGGTCGAAGGTCTTGATGATCGCGACACCAGCCGCGTCCATGTTCTTGATAGAGGTCATCACCGCGTCGGGCTGCGCCGGGATGGTGACGGCCGAGAGCTCGTAAGCCTCGGTCTTGGTGAAATGGATGCCGCCGCTGTCGAGGAAAGCGTATTCCATGGCGCGAAAACCGATCGACACAGCACGCACGAGCCCGAGCTTGATCGACTGCCAGGCTTCCTCGGTGCGGTCGCGCAGCGTGCCGTCTTCCTCTACGATCGGGATTTCGGCTTCGAAGGTGATGCCAGCTTTCGTCGGCTTGTCGAATTTGACAGTGCCGATCGGCTTGTCATGCTGGTGCTGCCAGAGCAACGCGAGCGGATTGGTGAACTTGACACCAAGAGGCTCGATTATGTCGCCAACGCGGTCAGGCGTCGGCGTTGTCGCGATGCCACGGATGATGCGCTTCTCATCACTCACTGACTTGATGGTGAGAGACGAGTAAGCGCGGCGCGTCACGGACATGACGACCTCCAAAGGTTCGGGTTGTGGGTGGATCAGCCGATGATGCGGACTGTCGCCTTTTTCTTCCGGTAGGCCTCCGGGTTGCGGCTCATAAGCTTCGCCGCGTTCAGCAAGGCAATGAAAGGGTCGATTTTGGCAGTTCCCGAGGTCTGCTTGGTCACCGCGCGGGCAGATCCTTTCAGCACTTCCTTTGCGTTGCTAACCGCCCATTGCAAAACGGCTTGCCCGGCGTGCTTCAGAGAGCCGTCGGAGAGCTTGCGGGCCACTCCCACGAGCACGTCATTGAGGAAGCCACCCTGACCGATGCCGGTGACCGTTCCGCCTTCCTCATCCGTTTTGAAGCCTGCAGCGATCAAGGAATCCAAGAGGGCTGGAAGGCCCAGTTTGTCGACGCCGATGCCCGCTTTTTCGGGGAGGAGGCCAGCGTCGCGCACTTTGCAGCAAATCGCGACAACCTCATCAAGGTCCTGCGTCGATGTCTTGCAGAACACGAGGTCACCGTCCTTTTCGAAGTCGCGCAGCTGCTCGGCGATGTCCTTCCGACGCTTCAGCACAATCGGATGCGCCCAAACCCGACACCACACCAAATAATGACGCGTGAGCTTCTCACGGCCTATCACCGCAAACCCGAGCAAGTCATCCAGGCCGCCGCCGTCGATGCCTATCGTGACGACATCGCAGCGTTCCAGCAGCGTTTCGAGCGTAAGTCCTTCTTCAGCAGCATCAGACCAGAAGTCGGTGCCGCCCCATCTATCGCGACGGTTTCGAAGCCCGATCTCGACATTGAGGTGCTTAGCGAGGAACGTCTGGATGTCTTCGCCTTCCTCGCCTTCACCTTTCAGGATCTGACGCAGCTTCCGCTCCAGATAGTCTTGCCTGACCGACCGCCCCATGTTCGGGTTGGTCATGTAGAAGTTGGCCGGGTCCTTGTGTTCCTCGGCCTCGATCATCTCGGGCGGAAACTCGTACAGCACCGGCAGGAAGCGCGGATCTTTTATTTCGCCGTCGCGGACATCGCGGGCGTATTCCAGTTTCTCCTTGAACACTCCGGCCGGCGGTTTGTCGCTCTGTGTCGACAGGTAGATGGTGAAGCCCTCAGGCCTCGACGCAAGGCCGCCGGTGGCCTCCTGCAGCATCGCTCCCGCGCCGTCACGCTCGCCGAATATCCAGAGCTCGTCGACGAGGATAAACGCAGCCTTCTTGCCGCTGACCGTTTCGCTGTCTGAGGCGACGATCTTGAGTTTTGCCTTCGTAACGCGATGCTCGATCGTCTTGATGTGCTCCTGCACATTCAGGAGTTCGAGCAGTTCCGGGTCGGCATAGACCATGTCGCGCGCTGGCTCGAACGAGTTCTTCGCGACCTCGATCGTCGGTGCCAGGATCATCAGCTCGGCAGACAGCCGCCAGTTGAGGATCAGCGCCGTGAGCATGATGCCGGCGGCAATTGTCGACTTCGAATTCTTCTTGCTGATCAACAAGAAGAATTCTTCGATCTGGCGCTGGCCCGTATCTGCGTCGTATGCGCCGAAGATCGCGCGAACGAAGTCGAAAACCCACTCCTCGCAACATTCGCCGAAAGTGGGGCTGCCGGCCACGTCAACGACACGCAGCGACTTGAAGATGTTGACCGCTTCCTCGGCCTGATCCGGGTACAGCGGATCGAAGGGGATCAGCGATCTGCCTTCGACGATACGCTCGCGCCAGTCAGGGCAAGCGGTGCTCCACTCCTTCACTTCTTGCCGCCGCTGACCGCGACCAGTTGAGGCGGCTGTCGCGTGGCGAATTTGCCGCCGACATTACGAGCAGCAATCTGCCGCTCCTCCTTTTTGCCAAGCTTAGGCTGGCGCTCACCCTTGCCACGGCCATTCACGGCTTCGGCCGCATTCGCCACTCTGCCCATCTCCTCGAGCTTCTTGATCGCGGCAACATTCTTCGACCTTGCAGCTTCGAAAAGGAGGCCAATCACCTCATGGCGCCGATTGGCGTAACCGTTCTCAAGTTCTTCGGCGAAGTGCTTGCGCAGCGTGCCGACGTCGATGCCCAGAGACCTGGCGATCGTGTTCTCGCTCTCACCGCAAAACTTCATCTGCTCGACGGTCTGCCGATCTTTGAGCGCAGGGCGATACGCCGGCCGGCCACGCTTGCCGGACGGGTTCTTGTCCTCGGGTTTTTCCATGGATCACCGAATTTCAGCCAGAATTCCCGGCCGAGAGAAAAAATTCTGCGAATGTATGGGGCGCGGGTCTAGGCGGGAGAGGGTCTGCCTATGTCGACATACCCCCCCTTGGTCACGCTGCCGGCTCGGCTTCGACGGGCTCGGGATGAGACACTGCACCGAGCGAGATTCCATCAGTGAGGACAAGGAGCGGGACGTCACCCATGAATGCGTCCCATGCCTGTCGCACTCGGTCAGCATCAGCTTCGCTCAGCGCATAGTCACAGGTCAGGACGAAGCGTTCTCCTGGCTTGATCTCCAAGCGCTGAAGGTGGCCTGCCTCGCGGATGAGATCGGCGGGGCGTACGTCCTTCACCCTCATTGCTGCTGGCGCTGGTGGCCGGGGCATATCCACCTCACCGGCTACGACTGGCCACTTGGATAGTCCATCGTGCTCTGGCCAACCGCTCCAGGCTACGAATGGACCAGAGACGCCACATTTGCATTCGGCTCGGCATCCCTTGAACAAGCGATAGCGCACTGTCGGCTTGGCACCGCAGTTCGGGCAGGGATTAACAGGAGGCAGCGGGCGGTAGACCATCAGTACCAAACTCCCTTGATGTCCTTGGCTTCCTCGGCCTGCTTTGTGCTGTCGTGGTAGGCCTTGCTCACCGCGTGTAGGTTCTTCTCATCCCAGAACAATTCCGGGTTGCCGCGGTGCGCCTTCTTGTGGTCGACCACTGGGCTGTTGGGCGCCGGGTGCTTGCCGATGAGCAGCACTCCAGTGCGCTGGCAGGTGTAGAAGTCGCGCTTGAGCACCTTGCGGCGAAGCTTCTGCCATCTGGCCGTCTTGTACCAGGCGCGCCATTCGCTGGTCTGCTGGCGCTGCCTGTCGCGTTCCTTGCCGTCGTGTGCCTGGCTGGCGAAGCGTGAGCTTACCGTGCCGACACGCTGGCCAAGGGTCTTGAGCTTCGTGCTCACGGGTTCAGGCACCGCCCATCGGCGTCGAAGAGATAGGGGCGCACACCGTCGATCCTTGCCACGGTGAGGCGCATCCCTTCGGACGTCCACTCAAGGAAGCGACTGGCGTCTGCATTCAGCGCTTCGAGGTCGATGGCAAGCTGGCTGTTCGCACCCGTGGCGTCGATCAGAAGTTCCGACGGCGAAGGTTTGGCTGCAACAGCCTGCACGGTGGCAGCGCCTGCGATTGGCGCAAAGCCGAGCATCGCGAGGAATGACCTGCGTTTCATGCTGGTGTCCTTTGTGAAGGTGCGGCAATGCAACGGGCCGAAAAACTCAGCCGGTTGAAGATCGATATCTGCGAGTAGCGAGGCGATGCAGGTAGGGATTTGAACCCACGGTTCCCGAAGCTATTGGCTATCCGTCGCCAGCCCAGGAAACTAGACGGTCAGGCCCTTATCATTTCGGGCTTCAGCTTTAGACCACTCAGCCACTGCATCGCCTCACAACTCTGTCCGCTCTCGCGGACCTGACCTTGCAGCCTCTTGGAACGCAGGACTTCGTCAAAAAGCTGGCGAGCCTGGCGGAACGAACTTCGGCGCTCGGCTCTTGAGGAGCGAGCGCTATGCTGCCTCTCCTCGTAAAGGCTCAAGCATCTCTGGAATGTGCCTCGGCTTTGCATCGGGCGCCATCCACCGCGTGACCGTCGCCATCTTGCCCGGATCAATACGCGAATTCGGCATCATTGGCATCACCCTGGACCAGCTAGGGCCTTGTAACGATTGAGCGTTTTTAAGGATTGCGGCCGCAACAGCTTTGAACGCACCGTCTACACGGCGCTCTGCTGTACTACGCGACAGGCCACTTTTCTTGCAAAAGGCCCGGAATGATCCGGCCAGCCGCGGCGTTGCCTGGCATGCGGCCCACTGACCGAGCAACCTCCGGGCATCGTCGCCGTCGACATAGTCGAGCAGCCAACCGTACATGACTTCCTCGGCGCGCGATATCGTGATGCTTGAAGGACGGTACTGCACGTTGCTGCCATTGATGCCGTAGCCGGGATGATGGCCGCCAACATTGTCGACCTGATACGCCGGCCAGAGCGAGCGGGCCTTAGATGGCCGAAGCTGCCCAACGTCCATGTTGGCGATCGTGTCGGCCGCTTCAACGAAACGGCCTTTCACGATCCAGATTAAATCGGCGAGGGCCGCCTCGAGGGCATAGTCGATTGGCTTAGACGGCAAGGCGCTGTTCCGGTTCGTCAAGGATGGCCTCCAGGCGTTTGTAGATAAGTGTTCGGAGTGTGGCCCGTACAGGCCAAGGGCGACGGGCTACGGCTTCACCACGCAACACCCCGAGGGGGATTTGGTCGAAGGCCTCAAGGACTGCTCCAGCGCGCTCCATGGCCCAGTCCTGCCGCTGTGCGAGAATGTCGGAGATTGCGCCAATCGTTTCCGACCAAAGCTCATCGCGATTGTTCTTCGTCTGCTTGATGCAGCGAAGGACGAATGTCAGATGGCCTTCGTCATACTGGTTGCAGATCTCGTGCATCGTGGCTCGGGCATGGCTCTGCGCAGCTCGGCGTCGGCGATTGACCGGCACCAGCTTTATGCCCAGGCCGTCGAGCAGGGCGTCGAGTTTGCCTTTCCGGCTGGTGCTCAATCGTCACCTCGGTCTTTCACCTGATAGACCGACATCTGCGCGTCTTGGCGCTCACGCAACTGACGCTCGCTCGGCCCCGGAAATCGGTATTTCTTTTTCACTGAAACGGT
This sequence comes from Mesorhizobium sp. Pch-S, assembly GCF_004136315.1. Taxonomy (NCBI): domain Bacteria; kingdom Pseudomonadati; phylum Pseudomonadota; class Alphaproteobacteria; order Hyphomicrobiales; family Phyllobacteriaceae; genus Mesorhizobium; species Mesorhizobium sp. Pch-S. The sequence continues at coordinate 5,823,164 of NZ_CP029562.1, read as the reverse complement.
CGGATAGCCTGTTCGATTGCCGAACAGCGCTTTTTCAACACCGCGCTTCACGTCTTCCGGGATGTCGTCATCACCGATCATCAATGTGCCCTCGCTCGGATTAAGTTCGCTTCTCGGATTGCCGCGACGGCCTGGGCGGCCGTCAGTCCGAACTCATGCTGCAGGTGGGCCAGCAAGTGCCGTGGTCGCTGGCGTTCTGGCGTTTCGGCAAGCCACTTAGCCGCCTTCTGGATGGCTTCGCTCATGCGGCCCTCGGAGTTAAGGAGATGACGTCGCCCGTGTCCTTGGGGCGAGGCGGTGCATACATCGTTTCGATCGCAGCCTTGCGGATAAGAGCGGGTACCGCATCGATTACGTTTGATGGTCGAGCATCCGCCCAGGCGAACAGTTCAAGTTGCTTGGTCATGCCGCACCTCGCATTGCCACAGCCTCATGCTTCCATTCATCGACATCGCACGGGAAGAGCGCACCTCGCATCAGTCGTTGGAGCGCCGTCTCCATTCGTGACACAGGAACGCCGATACCGATGAGAAACCGTCTTCCGTCTTCGATGGACGATCTCGGCTCGTACGGATCCTCTCTTTCATCACTCACGCGCGTAGCGCCAAGTTCTTCACCCTCAGAGCCCAACTTTTCCTTTCCTTGTCCTGGGTCCTTGTCCTGTTCCTTTTCCTTCTCCTTGCTTCGAAGGGGCTCCGAAGGGGCTTCGAAGGGGCTTCGGGATGCGCGTTCGAAATCCTCCAAAACGAGGGCATCCCGAAGGTGAAACACATCACGATATCGAGTGTAAAAACTCAATGTTATCGGGCAGATAGGAAGGGTTGCGAGTAGTTTGGCGACAGCCTGCACTCGGTTGTCTTTCGGGCTCAGGCGGGGCGCCACCTGCGAGATTGCCATGTCGTGAACCCAAACGATCTCGTTGACTTCGTCATAGGTGGCTAAACCTGCCTCGCAGACCCTTCGAAGCCCCTTCGAAGCCCCTTCCAAGGGGCTCCCTAAGTCGATCGCTACATATTGGAGATCGAGCGGGTACATGCCGATCATATTCGTGTGCGGGCTGGTTAGGAGGTGGAAGTAGACCGCCACCGCTTCGGGCTCACCACGAAGCTTTTTAATGTCGGTTTGCCAGACCGTCGGGGGCACGGCTGCAAAAGCTCTCATGCAGATTTCTCCGGGTACGACGTGCGGAGGAGGATCGCCTGCCGGCGCTCCATGTGTCGGCGATAGGCCGATGAGTGCTGGCGGGCACGCCAAGCGTGATAGAAGCAGAGGAGGGCGAGGAGTAACCGCATTTAGACCTTCCCCATGCCTGCCATCGCATTGAGCGCCGAAGCTGCATCTTCGAGACTGTGAAAGGGCTGGCCGTTCTTGCCCGGCTCGGTGAGGAAAAACAGGAAGACGGGTATGCCGCGGGTCCGGCTCACGTTCTTAACCTGAAGGGACATGCCGGCTTTTCGAGCCAGTTTCTGCAAGTCGCGGTAACGGTCAATGTTGTGTTGCCAGGACACTTTGAAGAACAGCTTGCTCATGCCGCAGCCCTTCCGAATGTAGTCTTGAGCCCGAGGCTTTCGGCCAAAGGTGCCACAGGGACCAAGACGCGACCTCCTATCCTGATGGTCGGAATGTCGCCGCTCTTGGCGGCGTCATAGCTGGCGTTGCGGGCAAGGCCGAAAAAAATCGCTCCGGCATCCACAACGGAAATGGTCGGGCGGGATAGTGCTTCATCCAGCGTCAAGATGTTTCTCCTTTCGTTCATGCCAATCATACACACAATACCTATTTATCCCGCGCCAGATTGACGCGCAAGGTTTCGTGTGTATTTTTGCCATGAAAAGTGGAGTTATCCCCGAATGGCACGACCAAAGCTCGGCGACAGTGAGAGCATCCGCCTCCAGATGGTCATCACCAAAGACGAAATTGGGGCGATCGACGATTGGCAATTCAGACATCGCGTGCCGAACAGATCGGAGGCGATCCGGCGTCTATGCCAGATCGCGATGCGTTACGAGGATCAGGAAAAGGAACTGATGAGCGCGCTCCGAAAAGTCGCGGAGGCGATGAAGTCGACAACCGCAGCATGGAAAGAACGCAACAAATCAGGAGACCAAACCGATGAAGTGGAATTCCTGAAAGACGAATACCGAAAGCTCTATAGGCGAACCAATATCCTGATGCATCGGGCGCAAGTGGCGCGGCTTGAGACGTGGGCGCTCGCCAGGGGAGGCGATCTAAAGGAGGCCATGCGCCTTGCTGATGAGAAGCGGAGCGAGCTGGAGGGCATGATCTCTGGGATGGAGGAAAAGGACCAATGAAAGGTCACGTCCGCGAGCGGAGCCCCGGCCATTGGGCCATCGTGCTTGATGTCGGAGAACGCGATCCGAAAACCGGCAAGAAGAAACGCAAATGGCACAGCTTCAAAGGCACGAAGCGGCAGGCTGACAGCGAATGCGCGCGGTTGATTGCCGAGCTTGAAGCCGGCAACTATGTGGCACCATCCAAGCAGACCGTGGCGCAGTTCCTAGACGAATGGCTGGCCTTCGTTGGTCCGTCCGTCGCTCCAAAGACGCTTGAGCGCTACACCGAGATTTGCCGGAAGACCATCGCGCCGCAGATCGGGGACGTGATCCTCTCGAAGCTTAAGACTGATCGGATCGACACCGCGCTTACTACGATGCTCACAGCTGGCCGCAGGGACGGGGAGGGCGGTCTTTCACCCCGGACCGTCCACCATGCCCGTCGAGTGCTTATCAAAGCCCTGGGACAGGCTGTGACCTGGGAACGGCTCAGCAAGAACCCAGCGAATGCAACCACGCCGCCGAAGGTCGAGCGCAAGAAGATGCTCGCCTATGACGCCGCACAGACTGCCGAGCTACTGGAGGCAATTCGGCCGACGCGCATGTTTATCCCCACTGTGCTTGCCGTCATGTGCGGCTTGCGTCGAGGGGAGATCCTGGCGCTTCGCTGGCGTAATGTCAGCGACAACTTGAAGGCACTTTCAATTGTGGAGAGCGCTGAACAGACAAAGGACGGCGTTAGGTACAAAGAACCGAAATCAGGCCGTGCACGCACCGTAGCGCTATCGTCAACCGTGCTGGCGGAATTGCGCGCCCATCGCGTCAGACAAGCAGAGGAGCAGCTACGGCTAGGTGTTCGTCCAGATGGGGACAGTTTCGTCGTCGCGCAGTATGACGGGCAGCCGATCCAGCCGCGTTCCTTGACGCATGAGTGGGTGCGCATCGTGGGCAAGACCTCGCTGCCGCGTATCCGTTTCCACGATCTTCGACACACCCACGCATCGCAGATGCTTGCTGCCGGCGTTCATCCGAAAGTGGCCAGTGAACGTCTGGGGCATTCCACGATCGGCATCACGCTCGATCTTTATTCGCATGTCATGCCAGGAATGCAAGCAGATGCTGCCGAGCAAGTTGACGCCGCGTTGCAGGCCGCTATAAGCGCAAGTCGAAAAGCTAAATAGTTGCAAAGTGCGTAGCAAACGGCCTTTTGAGCAAACCGCAGAAAGGCAAAAAGTGCTTTGAACTCAACTATTTGGAGGGATGGCCGAGCGGTTTAAGGCACCGGTCTTGAAAACCGGCGTGGCAGCGATGTCACCGTGGGTTCGAATCCCACTCCCTCCGCCACTTTCCCGACAATCGATGCAAGTGTCGGCATGAAACCTATTCCAGAAGATGCCTGGGAACCATGGTCGCCACAGGATCTGGCTTCTCGGCTTGGGCACGATGATCCCAGTTGGTATGTGGTTGGCGGCTGGGCCCTGGACCTGTGGCATGGGCGTCTTACCCGCGAACACGAGGATCTGGAGTTTGCTGTTCTGCCGGACCAGGTCGGACGTTGTCGCGATCTCCTGTCGGATCTGGAATTCTTTGCCGCCCGTGACGGTAACCTGACGCATCATCCTGCCAAGACAGCACTTGCCACTGATCTCTGGCAGCTTTGGGGAGCCGACATGACCGCGGGTTTCTGGCGCGTGGACATGATGATCGAGCGGGGAACGCCTGATTTCTGGATCTACAAACGGGAACCCGCGATCCGGGTGCCGAGGACTGCGGCGATCCGCAGGAACTCCACCGGAATTGCCTATCTGGCGCCGGCCATCGTGCTGCTGTTCAAGGCGAAGCACCGTCGGGAAAAGGATGATCTCGATTTTCGTACCGCGCTGCCCCGCCTCGATGCTGGGGAGAGAGCTGACCTGACCGGCTGGCTTGAGGCAATGCATCCCGGCCATGGATGGATCGCTTCTCTGCGTGAGGATCGCACCGCTGGCGTCTAGGCTAAGAACGATCGGCGTCAAGCGGGATCCGGGGGAGCGACCGGCGAAAACATCGGCAACCGCATCATCATTCCTGCCCCGCCAATTCGCTTTTCAGCCATCGCTTGAAGGCAACGATCTTGGCATCGTTGGCATGGGCCGCGGACGCGACGAACCAGAGGTCGATTCCGGTCTCGACCTCCCACCCGAACGGCTTGACCAGCCTGCCATCCGCAAGTGCGTCGGCAGCGATCGCCTGCCAGGCGATCATCACGCCGAGCCCGGCCGTTGCCGCCTCGAGCGACAGGGATGCGTCGGAGAAACTCAACCCTTGCGGCAGATCGGCCTCGGCCATGTCATGCGGGGCCAGCCAGTCCGTCCAGTTCTCCATGGCAGGATAGCGGATCACCGGGGCCGATTTCAGATCGGCCGGCGTCCTCAGATTTGCGGCGAGCGCCGGGGCGCAGACCGGAAAGATGCGCTGCCGCAAAAGCAATTCCGCACGGGTGCCCGGCCACGTGCCCCGGCCCATGCGCAGTGCGACATCGAGATCGGACCGATCGAGGTCGGTCAATGTGAGCCCGGTTTCGATACGCACCTGGATTTCGGGTCGCTTCCGCTGAAATGCGCTGAGCCGCGGCACCAGCCATCGGGTGGCGAAGACAGGCGTGGTGGTGACAGCCAGCACCGTACGATCGGTCGCGCCGGCCTGATCCAGCGCCTGCGCGATAGAACGGAACGCCGGCTCCAGCGAGGCCAGCATCCGTGCGCCGAACGGCGTCGGTGTCAGGCCACGCGCTGTGCGCTCGAAAACCGGACGCCCAAGCAGCTTCTCGGTTCGGATGACATGCTGGCTGACCGCGCCAACGCTGATGCCCATCTCCTCGGCCGCCTTTGCCAGCGAGCCGAGGCGGCCCGCCACTTCGATGGCACGCAGGCCGTTCAGGGGAATGCGATTCAGAGCAACCATATAGATATTCTATAGGCTCGTAGGCAAAATCTCCATTTTTTTCGTGCGCGGTGACAACGACACTCCTTGGCATCGAAACACCCCGCAGGAGAACAAAATGTCCCAGGCCAACCATGTCGCCACGTCTGACCCGACCGCCATACAGCCGTTCCGGATCGCCATTCCCGATACGCAGATTGCCGACCTGAAGGCGCGGCTTGGCAAGATACGCTGGCCATATGCCACGACCAACGATCATTCGCGTGGGCAACCGGTCGGCTTTGTCATGGAACTCGTCGACCGGTGGATGAACGACTTCCGCTGGCGCGAGCATGAAGCCCGGTTGAACAGCTATCCGCAATTCATCACAGGAATCGACGGCCAGCCGATCCATTTCCTGCACATCAGGTCGCAGCATCCCGATGCATTTCCGCTGATCCTGAGCCACGGCTGGCCGGGCAGTGTGATGGAGTTCCTCGACCTGATCGAGCCGCTGACCAACCCGACCAGTGGCGGACAGGCCTTCGATCTGGTGATCCCCTCGCTGCCCGGATTCGGCTTCTCCAGTCCGCTGCGTGAAGGCGGCTGGGATTCGGCCCGGATCGCCAGAGCATGGGACACGCTCATGAAACGACTGGGCTATGACCGTTATGGTGCCCATGGCGGCGATATTGGCTCCGGCATCGGGCGCGAACTGGGTATCCTACAACCGCACGGTCTCGTCGGCACGCATGTGCTGCAGATCTTCGCCTTTCCCGCCGGTGCGGATGGCGAAATGGACAGGCTCTCGCCTTTCGAGATGGAGGGCATGGCGATCCTCGCCAATTTCGAGAAGTACAACGGCTATCATCAGATACAGGCGAAGCGTCCCGGTACGCTTGCCTATGGGCTCGTCGATTCGCCTGTCGCCCAGATGGCCTGGAACACAGAACTCTGGTTCGGCTTCGAAGGAAACAACATCGACAATGTCGATCGTGATCGTTTCCTGGCGCAGGCATCGCTCTACTGGTTCACGGGAACAGGTGGATCTGCGGCGAACGTCTACTACGAAGACCAGCAGACGGGTGCCGGCTACCGCGAAGTGATGAACCCGACACCGACCGGCGTCGCAGTTTTCCCAAATGATTTCCGCTCCGTGCGCAGCTTTGCCGAACGTGCCAACAACATCGTGCATTGGACCGAGATGCCGCGCGGCGGTCATTTTGCCGCGTCCGATGCACCGGATCTGCTGGCGCAGGATATCCGCGCATTCTTCTCGAAACTGAACGCTTGAACGCCAACTTTCGCGAGAACAGCAATGTCATTGCCATTCGCCATCATCGATGTCTTCGCCGCCAGCCCACTTGCAGGCAACCCGCTGGCCGTCGTCCAAGGCGGCGACGAGCTGCCCGACGACACGCTGGCCGCCATCGCCGGTGAGTTCAACCTGGTCGAGACGACTTTCGTCCTGCAAGCGACGCTTCCCGGCGCAACCCGGCGGCTGCGCTCTTTCACGGCTGCGGGGCACGAGGTGTTCGGGGCAGGGGGACACAACTCCCTCGGCGCATGGCTCTGGCTTGCGCAATCGGGACGGCTGGAGTTGAAGGAAAGGCGAACAGACTTCACACAGGAGATCGGCGGGCAACTTTTTCCTTTATCGATCGACGCGACGCCCGGCCAACCGATCCGCGTGACGATGGCACAATCCCCCGCCCGATGGGGAAGCCAGGTGGAAGATCTGGCCGGCCTGGCTGCTTCACTTGGCCTTGCGCCAGACACCGTCAATGGCGACGGCCCGCCGATACAGGTGGTCGATACCGGCGCGGGCCATCTGATGGTCGCGCTCAGGGATCGCGAAGCCGTCGATGCCGCAAGGCCCGATGTTGACGCGCTCGGCGCGATCCTGAGGCAGTCCGGAGCCGAAGGCTGCTATGTTTTCAGCCTTGATCCCCCATCCGTAGAGACGCTCGCCTATGCTCGTTTCTTCAATCCCACAATGGGTATCGGCGAGGATCCGGCGACTGGTACGGCAGCAGGCCCCCTGGCTGCCCATCTCGTCCACCACGGTTTTGCTTCGCCTGAACGCGTCGTTATCGAGCAGGGCACGAAACTCGGCCGTCCGAGCCTTATCGAAGTTGAAATCGACGGCCTTGCGGTACGCATCAGTGCCAGCGGCGTGATTGCTGCGGAAGGGAAACTGTGGCTCTGAATGGCCTCGAGATGCGGCAACACCTCGCCAGTCCAGCTGGAGACTCCACAATTGGTTAGGGGGTCACGGCACAATGCCGTCATTTCGCCACAATCTCGCCGGTTTCGAACCATAGTCGGTTAAGCGTGTGATAAGCATTTCCTGCGCAAAAAGGGGCTCTGGGGATCGGGGCGTCGGACAGGTTTGTCACACGAAGCGCTTCGGCTTCGCCCGTGTTTGAGTAGCGTTGCCGTTGTTCGGAGGGGACAGTTCCAGTATGCCAAGTCCGGCGCGTCTTCGTCGTTTTTCCACCTATGCGCTGCTGGCCGTCTCGGTCGGCGTTCTTGCCGCCTGTGCTTCGTCCGAACCGAAGAGCATGGTGAGCAAGAAACGCTCGAAGGAATATTTCGCCGAATCCGAATATGGCGTGAAGGCCAGCCCGCGTGTCGCCATGCGGCGCGGCGGAGGGCGCGACCAGCTCGGCAAGCCCTATCAGGTGCGCGGCAAGTGGTACTACCCGAAGGAAGAAAAGCGCTACTCCAAGACAGGTACCGCCTCCTGGTACGGTGAGGCCTTTCACAGCCGCATGACCGCCAACGGCGAGGTCTATGACCTGTCGCAGCTGACCGGCGCGCATCCGACCATGCCTCTGCCGAGCTATGCCCGCGTCACCAATCTCGACAACGGCAGCTCGGTCATCGTGCGCGTCAACGACCGGGGCCCGTATCACGAAGGCCGCCTGATCGACCTGTCCAAGCGCGCCGCCGATATGCTCGGCTATTCGAAGATCGGCACTGCCCGGGTCAAGGTCGACTATGTCGGCCGCGCGCCACTCGAAGGCAATGACGATTCCTACCTCATGGCCTCCTATCATCCCGGCAACAGGATACCTGATCCGTCCGATGGCCTGCCGACCGGCGTGATGGTTGCAATGAACGGCTCCATGCCCAGCGCGCCAGTGCGTGCAAGCGCTGCTGCCATTCCATTCCCCGGCCAGTTGACGGATACGACGTCGCTGCCCGAACCTGTTCTGGCTGCGCAGCCGATGGGGGCCGACAGCGTCGCGCTGCCGGATTTCGGCCCGATCGCGCCAGCACGGCCGGACTTCGCGGTGAGCCCGAAACTGCCCTTCGAGATGGCGAGCTTGAACTACGCCGCGGAGCGCACGGAGCGTTCCGCAAGTGCCTTTGCTGCGCTGGAAGGGCCTGCGGCGGCACTCGGCAGCTGGAAGCAGCCCGAGGATCCCTCCGACGACTATGTGGCCGCGGGCACATTCGACAACGCCAGGGAAGCAAAGCAGGTCGCAGCCGCATTGAAGGCCTATGGCCGCGTCGAGATCGATCAGGCCAAGCTCGACGGCAAGGACTGGTATTCGGTCAACCTCTACCAGGACGGCCGCATGAGCGTGGACAGCATGCTGGAAGCGGCCTGGAGCCACGGAGCGCCCGACGCTTTCGCCGTTCGTGACTGAGCGGGTAACGAGCACGGCGGATAAGTCGTGCCCCATGCTTCCTGGCGATTGATCCGTGACGGACGATCCTGATAACGTCTCATTATGATTGCCAAATCCCGCTTTTGCTCTTCTCTGGCAGGCCTGTTTCTCCTTTCCCTGCTGGCGCTGTCGGCATGGCCGGCGGCCGCGCAGCTGTTCGAAACCAAGGCGGCGACCGCGTATATGATCGACGCCGAGACCGGCACGGTGCTGTTCTCCAAGCAGGCCGACAAACCGATCCAGCCGGCGTCGCTCGCCAAGCTGATGACGCTTGAAATGGCCTTCAATGCCGTGAAGAGCGGCCGCATGACGCTCAACGACACCTTCGTGGTCAGCGAAAATGCGTGGCGCAAGGGCGGTGCGCCTTCGGGCACCTCCACCATGTTTGCCGCGCTCAAGTCGGCGATCCGGCTCGAAGACCTGATGAAGGGCATCGCGGTGCAGGCCGCCAATGACGGTTGCATCATCGTCGCCGAAGGATTTGCCGGCTCGGAAGGAAATTTCGCTCTCCAGATGAACGAGCGCGCACGTCAGATCGGATTGCCGATCTCGACCTTCGTCAATGCTACCGGGCTGCCGGCGGAAGGTCAGAAGACGACGGTGCGCGAGATGACGCTGCTGGCGTTGCGCCTCTCGCGCGAGTATCCGCAATTCTATCCCTATTTCGCCCTCAAGGATTTCACCTGGAACAAGATCACCCAGCGCAACCGCAACCCGTTGCTGGCGATGGATGCCGGTGCTGAAGGACTGGCGGTCGGCGCCAGTGAACAGGATGGTTTTGCCATTGTCGGTGCCCTCAACCAGGGCGGCAAGCGGGTGATTGCTGCCATGAGTGGCCTGGCCAACGACCGCGAGCGCTCGGAGGAAGTCCGCAAGCTGCTGGATTGGGGCCTGCGCTCCTTTGAAAAGACCGAAGTCTTCGCCAAGGACGAAGTTGTTGGCGAAGCAGCGGTGTTTGGCGGCGTCAAATCCGGCGTGGCGCTGAAAGCCAAGGGAGCGATAGACCTCGTCCTGCCGATCGCCAATCGCGACAAGGTTACAGCGCGTATCGTCTACAACGGCCCGCTACCGGCGCCTGTCGAGGTCGGCCAGCCTGTCGGCACGCTGCGCGTCTGGATTGGCGACACGTTGAGTCAGGAAACCCCGGTGTTCGCCGCCGAAACGGTGGAAGTCGGTTCGCTGCCGCGCCGCGCGGCGGATGCGGTCAAGGAGCTGGCGGTCGGCTGGCTGCGCTAGGCGGGCAGGGGCGTCGCTCTTCAGCAATTCTTGTGCACGCCTTTGTGTGTCAGTTGTGGACCTTGCCGTCGGCCGGCACTATGAGTGGGTCGTTCGGATGTGCGTCTGGGCGACTCGGGTTGCGGCGACAGGCAAAGCACATTCCGGCACCTGGATTCGCGCATCGCGCTTGTTGAAAATCGATTTCCGATTTTCCGTCCGATGCGCTAGTCCTCTCGCCGCAGCGGCGTTGGACACCTATGTTTGATGTCGGGGCCACAACCGAGGCGCAGCGTTTGGCGAACGGATCTTTCATCACTTTCGAGGGCGGCGAGGGTGCCGGCAAGTCGACGCAGATCAAGCGGCTGGCCGAGCGGCTGCGTGGCAAGAAATACGATGTCCTGGTGACCCGGGAACCGGGTGGTTCACCCGGGGCCGAGGCCATTCGACACGTTCTGCTGTCCGGTGCGGCCGAGCCCTTCGGACCGAAGATGGAGGCGCTGCTGTTCGCCGCAGCGCGCTCCGATCATGTAGAACAGGTGATCCGGCCTGCCGTGGAGCGTGGCGCGATCGTGCTTTGCGATCGCTTCATCGATTCCTCGCGCGTCTACCAAGGCGCCACCGGCGGCCTCGACCCGGCGTTCATCGATACCCTGCAGCGCGTGGCCATCAATGGCATGGTGCCGAACCTTACTTTGATCCTCGACATCGATCCGGAAGAAGGATTGCGCCGCGCAACAGCCCGGCGCAATCCCGGCGAAACGCCGGACCGCTTCGAAAAGGAGACCCTGGCCATTCATCAACAGCGCCGCGATGCCTACCTGGCCATCGCCAGGGCCGAGGCCAAGCGTTGCGTGGTCATCGACGCTTCCGGTGACGCCAACACGGTCGAACATGCGGTCACGGATGCCGTTTTCGCGATGCTGGAGAAGTCCAGGCCGGCCAAGACCAGCCACAAGGCGCCGGCATGAGTTTCGAGCGGCTGGCGCCTGAGCAGCACGATACGCTGGATGAGGTTCCGGAGCCCGCAGAGAACCCGCGCCTAATCGGACACTCGGACGTCACGACAACTCTGGCGGCTGCCTACAGAGCGGGCAAGCTCCCGCATGCGCTGATGCTGTGCGGGCCGGCAGGCATCGGCAAGGCCACGCTCGCCTTCCACCTCGCGTATCATCTGCTGAAAAACCCGGACGGCAATCGGGCGCCGGAAACCCTGGTTGTTCCTGATCCCGCGTCGGGGCTCTACCGGCAGATCGCGATGGGCGCGCATCCCTCCGTCCTGCATCTCACACGGCCGATGAATGACCGTACCAAGGCATTCAAGAGCGTGGTGACAGTCGACGAGATCCGCAAGGTCGGACAGTTCCTGTCGATGACCTCGCACGACGGCGGCTACAGGGTGGTGATCGTCGATCCAGCGGACGACATGAACACCAATGCTGCCAACGCGTTGCTCAAAAATCTTGAAGAGCCGCCGGCACGTACGATTTTCGTGCTCATCGTGCATGCACCGGGCAGCCTGCTGCCGACCATCCGCTCGCGCTGTCAGGTGCTGAGGCTCGCGCCGCTTGGAGAGCGAGACCTGATGACGGTGCTGGATGCAATCGGTCAAGGCACACCGGATGACGCCGCCCAAAGTGCAGCGCTTGCGGAGCGGGCAGGGGGCAGCGCCCGGGCTGCCATCCTGCTGACCCAATATGGCGGCCTGGAGATTGCCGCAGCACTCGAAAAGCTGGTCTCGACCCGTCGGGTGGACCTCGCCGGCGCCTACAAACTGGCTGAAACCGTCGCCGGTCGCGATCAGGCGATCCCGTTCGAGACCTTCAACCGCCATGCCCTGGAATTGCTGTCCTCGGCGGCAAGTTCCTCCGCGATCGCTGGCGATCTGGGGCGTGCCAAACTTTTGTCCGACACTTGGCAAGATGCGCAGCGCGCTATATCTGAGACCGAGACCTACAATCTCGACAAGAAACAACACGCACTCACGATGATCGACCGACTGAATTCTGCGATGCGAATGTGACGGCCCTCTCGGGATGGCTTTCGCCATGCCGATGCGATATCCACGCCACAACTTCCATTCAGACATTCATGACGGCCCACAATGTCCCGTGAGAAATTCTACATCACCACTGCGATTTCCTATCCGAACGGCAAGCCGCATATCGGCCATGCCTACGAACTGCTCGCAACGGATTCGCTTGCGCGCTTCCAGCGCCTCGACGGCAAGGACGTGTTCTTCCTGACCGGCACGGACGAGCACGGCATCAAGATGCTGCAGACGGCCAAGAAGGAAGGAATCACCCCGCGCGAGCTGGCTGACCGCAACGCTGCCGAATTCCGACGGATGGCGCAGGCGCTCAATGCGTCGAATGATGATTTTATCCGCACGACGGAACAGCGCCACCATGCTTCTTCCCAGGCCATCTGGAAGGCGATGGAAGCCAATGGCGACATCTACAAGGGTGGCTACGCCGGCTGGTATTCGGTTCGCGACGAGGCCTATTACGGCGAGGAAGAAACCGAAGTCCGTGCCGACAATGTCCGCTATGGCCCGCAGGGTACACCGGTGGAATGGGTCGAGGAGGAAAGCTACTTCTTCCGGCTCTCAGCCTATCAGGACAAACTGCTGGCGCTCTATGAAAATCAGCCCGACTTCGTCGGTCCGTCCGAGCGCCGCAACGAGGTCGCCTCCTTCGTCAAATCGGGCCTGAAGGACCTGTCGATCTCTCGCACCACTTTCGACTGGGGCATCCCGGTGCCGGGTGACGAAAAACACGTCATGTATGTCTGGGTCGACGCACTCACCAACTACATCACCGCCGCCGGCTATCCGGACACCCAGTCGCCGTCCTGGAGCTACTGGCCGGCCACGCACATCATCGGCAAGGACATCGTGCGTTTCCACGCCGTCTATTGGCCGGCCTTCCTGATGTCGGCGGGCATCGAACTGCCGAAGCGCGTGTTCGCACACGGCTTCCTGTTCAACCGCGGCGAGAAGATGTCGAAATCGGTCGGCAACGTCATCGACCCGTTCACGATGGTCGATCATTACGGCCTCGACCAGGTTCGCTATTTCTTCCTGCGCGAGGTGCCGTTCGGCCAGGACGGCAGCTACAGCCATGAGGCGATCGTCAACCGCACCAATGCCGACCTCGCCAACGATCTCGGCAATCTGGCGCAGCGTTCGCTGTCGATGATCGCGAAGAACTGCAACGGTGTGGTGCCGCAGCGTGGCACGCTTGCGGAGGCCGACAACGCGATGCTCGAGCAGGCAACCGCGGCCTTGGCGGCAGCACGCAAGGCGATGAGCGAGCAGGCCATCCATCAGGCACTGGCGGCGATCTTCGCGGTCGTCGCCGATGCCAACCGCTATTTCGCGGCGCAGGAGCCTTGGGCGCTGAAGAAGACCGACCCCGCCCGCATGGAAACGGTGCTGTGGACGACGGCGGAGATCATCCGGCGTGTCGGCATCCTGTGCCAGCCCTATATCCCGGGCTCGGCCGCGAAGCTGCTCGATACGCTGGCCGTGGCCGATGACAAGCGCGACTTCGAGCATCTGGCGGACGCATATGCACTGGTGCCCGGCACGGCACTGCCGGCGCCGCAACCGGTGTTTCCGCGTTACGTCGAACCCGCGCCGGAAGCGACAGCCTGATGCTTGTCGACAGCCATTGCCATCTGGATTTTCCGGATTTTGCCGAGGAGCGGGCGGCCATCGTCGCCCGCGCCCTGGCGGCAGGCGTCGGACGCATGGTCACGATCTCGACGCGCGTGAAGCGGTTCCAGCAAATTCTTGAAATTGCAGAATCTTTCAAAGAGGTGTTTTGCTCCGTCGGCACACATCCGCACAATGCCGCCGAGGAGCTCGACATCACGACGGAGGATCTCGCTCGACTGGCCGAGCACCCGAAGGTGGTCGCGATCGGCGAGGCAGGCCTCGACTATTTTTACGACAAGGCACCGCGCGATGCGCAGGCTCAAGGCTTGCGCACGCATATCGCAGCCGCGCGCAAAACCGGATTGCCGCTGGTCATACACGCGCGCAATGCCGACGACGACATGATCGCGATCCTGCGCGACGAGAAAGGGAAGGGCGCCTTCCCCTTCATTCTGCATTGCTTCTCGTCGGGTCGACGGCTGGCCGAGGTCGGCGTGGAACTGGGGGGCTATGTCTCCTTCTCAGGCATCCTGACCTTCAAGAACTCGGCCGAGTTGCGGGACATCGCCAGGGACGTGCCGCGCGACCGGTTGCTGGTCGAAACAGACGCGCCTTATCTTGCGCCAGTACCGCATCGCGGCCAACGCAACGAACCGGCTTATGTCACTGAAACCGCAAGGGTTCTGGCGGAAACGATCGGTGTGAACCAGGACGAGATCGCCCAGATCACCACCAACAATTTCTTTCGGCTGTTTTCGAAGATGCCGCAGTTGGCACAGCAAGGCGACTGAGCACCGTGGCCGACCGGCTCCGCCTCACCATTCTCGGCTGCGGATCGTCGCCAGGCGTACCACGCCTCAATGGTGACTGGGGTAACTGTGATCCGGCCAATCCCAGGAACCGCCGCATGCGCGCCGCGGCCCTGGTAGAGCGCATCAGGGCCAATGGCGCCCGGACCACGGTTGCCATCGATACTGGCCCCGATTTCCGCGCTCAGATGCTGCTGGCGTCGGTGAGACATATCGATGGCGTGGTCTACACGCATGCGCATGCCGATCATATCCATGGCATCGATGACCTGCGCACCTTTGTGATCGGCCGGGATCGCCTGATGGACATCCATGCCGACGGCCCCACGATGGAGCGGCTGAAACAGGGTTTCGGCTATTGTTTCGAAACGCCACCCGGAAGCTCTTATCCGCCGATCTTGCAGCCGCATCTGATCGAGCATCACCGGCCATTCGTGGTGGAAGGAGAGGGGGGCGCCCTCACCTTCGAGCCGTTGCCGCAGGTGCACGGCGACATCGTGTCGCTGGCCTTCCGTCTCGGCCAATTGGCTTACTGTCCGGACGTGTCCGATTTTCCGGCACCGACGGCCGCCCGCCTGAGGGATCTCGAGGTCCTCATCATCGATGCACTGCAATACAGAACGCATCCGAGCCATTTTTCGCTCGGCGAAGCACTGTCGTGGATCGAACGGCTCGCGCCGAAGCGAGCCGTGCTGACGCATATGCATGTGCCGTTGGACTACAAGGCGGTGCAGGCTGAGACACCGGACAACGTCGAACCGGCATTCGATGGGATGGTTGTCGAAATTCCGTATCCTTGAATGGAGCAATCGAGTGGAACTGCTTGATATTCCAGTGAAACGTGCGGACGGACATGAGACCACGCTGCGCGAATACAGCGGCAAGGTCATTCTTGTCGTCAATGTCGCTTCGAAATGTGGGCTGACGCGGCAGTATGAAGGCTTGCAAAGGCTCTACAGCGAAAACCGCGACGCAGGCCTGGTCATCGCGGCGTTTCCCGCCAATGATTTCAAGGGGCAGGAGCCTGGATCCGACGCAGAGATCGTCGCATTCTGCACCAGCACTTATGATGTGCAGTTTCCGATTTTCTCGAAGATAACCGTCAAGGGCGACGAAAAGCATCCGCTGTACAGGCAACTGATTGCCTTGTCTCCGGAGACGACCGGCGATGGGCCGATGCGCGAGATGCTACAGGCCCGCGGCATTCCAGTTGGAGAGCACGGCGAAATCCTCTGGAATTTCGAGAAGTTTCTTGTTGGCCGTAACGGCAAGATCGCAGCGCGCTTTGCTCCGGATGTCACGCCCGACGATCCACGGCTTCTTGCGTCTATAGCGAAAGAGCTGGCGCAAACCGCCTGATCGGCACGTCCTGCTCGATAGGCGCAAGTTCCATAATCTATCTTATGCGACTTTGATGTGTTGGCACAACGCAATCGAACTTGTGTCCCTGAAACCGATCCCCGATTTGCTGTCGAGGTTTTCGTGCCCTGCTCAACTTTCGGCAAAGATGGTCGTGTCGCTACCCGTCAGGAGGAAGCTTTGAAGCGTGAAATTCCGATCAAGTCCTATGCAATCTCTCTATTCATCCTAAGACCTCGAGACGGTGCTTTTGATCTCCTGCTGATGCGGCGGACAGGCAAAAATCTCAACGGACAATGGTGTCAGGTTGCGGGCAGCGTCGAACATGGGGAAACAGCGTGGCAGGCGGCAATCCGGGAGGCCCACGAAGAAACTGGCCTCATTTTGAATGAAGTATATTCCGCCGATATCTGCGAGCAATTTTACGAATCCGATCGGGACGTAATAGCGATTACCCCCGTATTCGTCGCCTTTGCGCCCCCGGATTGCGAGGTCCAACTCAACGAAGAACATGATGATTTTCGTTGGCTATCTTTTGGGGAGGCTACGGAACTGTTGCCGTTCTCCGGACAACGGGCGACACTCGATCATCTCAAGAAGGAATTTGTTGAACGACAACCAAACCCGTTGTTGCGCATTCGATCCGAAGGTTAGCTCTTTCGAGGTAGAGAGAAGGAGGTTTTGTTGGTTGTCCTGCTTCTTTCGCCTCTGAGTGCGAACCAATGGAAGGCCTATCACGACATCCGCAAGAGAATCCTCTTTGATGACAGAGGCTTGTCGGCCGCTTATGATGCAAACCACCCCGACGACACCAACCCCGGCAACCACGCGGTACTGCTCGAAATCGACGGGAACTATGTCGGGGTTGCACGGGTGGACATCAACGGCTCACATGCGCAACTGCGGCGGGTGGCGATCGACAGGACATTTCAGCGGCGCGGCTACGGGCGGGAAATGATTTCCAAAATCATTGATTTCTGCCGCAAGGAAGGGATCAACCGCATTTCGTCATCCGTGGCCGCCGATGCGGTTGGTTTCTATCGAAAATGCGGATTCGTTGGTGGGGACTCTGAAATCGAGGGTAAGAGCGTCCCGATGCATCTGGATCTCGCGATCTCGTGAAGAACCAAAGACACTCGAGCATGCGATGTGCAGCCGTCCAGCCCCTGCCCGCTCATCTCGTCGTCAGTCCATGGCGAGCAGCAGCACAAGGCTTCGGACACGACTTCAGGCAAACTGCGCCAGGCCGTAGCCGACGGACCAATTCTCCTTCGGGGCATCAAGGATGTTCACGAACACGTCCTCCGGCCGAATGCCGGGGTTTTCACCGAGCAGTTTCGCTATTCGCCCGAACAGCGCTTTTTTCTGTTCCGCAGTGCGGGAGTTGAACACGGTAATCTGGATGTAGACGACATCGCTGCTCCGGGCGACGCTGTAGGCATTGCCATGTCGGAAGTTCGCGGCGCCGTGCTCGCTGATGGTCATGAACTGATCGTCTTCGGGTACATTGAGCGTTTCGCGCATCGCGCGGTACAGGTTGTCAAAGATCGCCTGACGATAGGTCTCCGGCTTTCCGGCGCGCAGCGAGATGTGAACGAGCGGCATCGCAGGTCCTTTCCATGGATAAGGACTTGACGTTACGGGCCGTCCGAACATTTTCATATTCGATGAAAGATAATTTCAGCGATAACGGCTAGAAATGACTGAACATCCCCTCGACTTGGATGCCGTCCGGGCCTTCGTCCGCATAGCGGAGCTCGAAAGCTTCACGCGTGCGGCTGAAGCCATGCGGACGACGCAGGCTGCCGTCAGCTTGAAACTGAAGCGGCTCGAAAAGCGGCTCGGTCGCAGACTTGTCGAGCGGACGCCCCGGTCCGTGCAGCTTTCGGCGCAAGGCGCGGCCTTCCTTGAACACGCTCGTGAACTCCTGGAGAAACACGATCGCACGCTCGCCGTATTCGGCGGATCGTCCCGGCAGCGCCTCACCATCGGTATCAGCGACCATGTTGCCGGGCCTGATCTCCCGGCGCTGATCGCCCGCATGAACGCACAGGACCCGCAGCTGTTGATCGAAATCCGGATCGGATCCTCGGGCGACCTGCTTCAAAGCTTCGATCGGCGGGAACTCGATACGGTGATCGTCCGCCTGCATACCGGACGAAGCGACGGAGAAATCATTGCCGAAGAAAAATTCGGCTGGTTCGCAGCGCCAGACTGGCGGCATCGCGCAGACGAGCCGCTGCCACTTGCCACGATGGCTGAACCATGCGGTGTGCGTTCGATCGCTGAGCGACTTCTCGACACCGCAGGCGTGCCCTGGACCGAAGTATTCGTCGGCGGCGGCGTGACGGCGGTTGCTGCCGCCGTCACGGCCGGGCTCGGCGTTGCCGCATTGTCTCCGCGCATGGTGCCATTCGGTGCAGTTGACGTAGGCCCCAAACTCGGGCTTCCCGAATTGCCACGCTTGCCAATCCTGTTTCACTCAAGGGTCAAGGAAGATCGACCACGCGATGCGCTTGCCGCGCTGTCGGCGGCCTTCAGGAACGCAGTGCGGGGCTAGTCGAAGGCTTTTTCGCCTCGGCGCCGAGAAGACCGCCCTGCCCGCAAATAACCAGGCGCTGCAAGATCATCCGGGCGATGAGCGGGAGCTGCAGCATGCGAAGATCACCATGAAGATGGGCGTGCCGACCAGGACGCCAGCAATGGAAAACAGCGGTCCATAGATGAGTGCGCTCAGCGGAACGATGGAAGCACACTCCCCGATGCCATCGTTCAGGCAATTGTGCGTCCCACCCTCGAAAATGCCGTAGACGGGCAGAAAAAGTCCCGCAACGACGAGGCTGCAAAAAAGCGCCAGCACTGCGGACAGGATCAGGTTTCCGAGAGTTCTCATATTGTAGGGATAGACCGATTTCCTGGCTCAAGCCACTTGCTCGTGACGAACGCACGGCCGATTGAAACCGATAACAGATGGCGGTAGAATATTGTTCACAATGACTTTTTCAGCATTTTCAGGGCGTAACCTCTCGATCCTGCGGGCCTGTTTTCTATCCAGCTGCATCTTACTCGCCACGGGCCTTGCCTATGCCGAAGAGGTCTGGGCCGACCTGGCATCGGGTACAGCCAATGTTTCCGGCGTCGGGACTGTCCGATACACCGTCGGCTATAGCAGCATCGGCTACGATCATTTCCGTTCGGAAATTACCGCGACCTGGCACGACGACGGCGATCAAACACAGACGATCTACGATGGTATCTATGACAAGCCCCCGGCCAAGGTCTGGGGCATGCAGAACCGTCTATGCGTTTCGATGGCAGCCTGCACGCGCTACGAAGACGCCTGCACCACACAAACCATTGCCTATCGATATGACGTCGCGACAAAATCCTTCACTGAAACCGGCGATCAGGGATGCCAGCGATAACCCGCCTCACCCCGCCATCAGCCCGGCCTGTCCGCGACGCCAATAGGCAGCGGCAATGGTCTGGTCTCGACCTAGTCCCATCTGATCGCGCCAGGTGGTTCGAACAAGCCTGGCCGCTTCCGCCTCTGCTGCGAACCAGCCGAAGGCCGTGCCCTGCCCTGGCCATTGCGCCGACAGGACCTGTTCGGCCAAGCGTCCGTCCATTCCAGGCGCCTTGCCGTTCCGCTCCAGCCAGTGCAATTCGATCTGGGTGATGTTGTTGATCTGTTGCCGTTCGTTTCCGTCGGCGATTTCGACGAAGGCGACGCCCTTCGTCTGTGGCGGCAACGTCTCCAGCAACCGGCCGACCGCCGGCAATCCCGTTTCATCGGCACCGAGAACATACCAGTCGGCTGGCCGCACGGGTCGCCCGACAGGCCCCATGATGCCAACCTTGTGACCTGCCCTCGCCTGCATGGCCCAGGCCGAGCCGACGCTTTCCCCTTCATGGATCAGGAAGTCGACATCGATGTGCCCGGCCTCGAGATCGAGAGCGCGGATCGTGTAGACGCGAGCCGTCGGTCGTCGGTCGTCCGAGGGCCACACCGGCAGTCCATTGGCACCGAGACTCGGCCAGACCGGATCCGGAATGGTCGCTGTCGGAAACAGAATGCGAATGTGCATGCCCTGGAACTTGCCGAAACGGACAAGATCCTCGCCCGCCAGCCGAATACGCCGCATGTGCGGCGTCAGATCGGCAACGTGGATGACCGTCATTTCACGGAACTGGGCAAGCCGTGTGTCCCCGGCAAGATCGCCGGCCCAGATGATCTCGGGTTCGTCCTGCCTGGCGTAGATCTCCACGGCGGTGGCAAGGATATCCTTGACGCGCGCGAGCCCATCGCGATCGCCAGCGCCGGCACGCAAAACCAGCAGGTCGGATTTCATTTCAAATGCCGCTTCGCCAAAGGCGAAACGGAAGTCGACCCGTTCGTCGTTCCGGGACATCCTGGCGTCGAAACTCATCACCCTGTCGGTGATGAGATGAAGGTATCGCTCAAGGTTCGGCAGTTGCAGACGCGCTTCGCAGTTCAGGACGTTCATGATCTCCCCTCCTCAGCCGCCAATGCGGCCAGTCAGGGCAATCTTGAAGGTCCTGCCCTTCCCTTGCTCGGTCGCAGCCGTGGTCGACCATGAACTTTGCGGGTCCGTGTACGACGTGTTGAAGATATTATCGACGCCGAAATCCAGCCGCGTGTGGTCGTTGATCTGCCAATTGGCGAAAGCGTTCACCAGGTTGAAGCCAGGATCGACGACCGATGGATCCTTCGGTCTCGACCTGCTGGTGCGCGTGATCTCTCCAATGCTGAGGAATTGTGCACCGAAGGTCAGCTTGTCCTCGAGGGCACGGAAGCCGATGGTTGCCGCGAAGCGGTCGAGTGGCGTGTTGTTCAAGGTCTGGCCGGCATAGACGCCATCGACGATCTTGGCGTCGATCAGTGCGCCGGAAAGATTTACGAAGCCAACGCCATAGTCATAGACCATCTCGGCTTCGACACCTTTGAGGCGCGCATTGCCGATGTTGATGGCGGTTCTGAGCGTCTTGGTCAGATCAACGTCTATGTAGTCCTCGACATCGGTGTGAAACAGGCTGATCTTGCCGCGAACCAGATCACCAGCCGTCAGCACGTCATTGTATTTGAGATTGACGCCGGCTTCCCAGCTCCTCGCCGTTTCCGGCTGCAGCAGCAGATTGGGTATGTAGCTGTCGCCCGAGCCATGTGCACCGCCGCCACGGTAGACGTCCTGCAGTCCAGGTGCCCTGTAGCCTTCGGCATAGGTTCCATAGAGCTGTAACCCTTCGACCGGAGTGATGCCAACGGTCACCCGCGGCGACCAGCGGTCGCCGGAGACCGACGCGTCAACCGGCGGCTTGGTCCTGGTTTGTCCGTCGAGTGTATAGCCATCGTAACGCAGCGCGGTGATGAGCTGCAGCCAGTTGTTGTAGTCGCCTTGCCATTGCAAGAAACCGCCGTAGCCCTGCTGCTTCCCCGCACCGAAATGCGCGGCATCCGAATCCCCTGTCAGGTGGTAGTAGTCCACGCCATAGGTGACGGTGTGGGCAAACTCGAATGCCTCGAAACGCGAAGAGTTCTTGAGATTGAACCCGGTTGTTGCGACGTCGTAGTAGCGTGACTGGCCGATCTCCGATTTCGGCCAGACCTGCGCCTGATCTGCCTTGGTCCGGTTGTGATAGAGATTGGCGCTGAAATCGATCAGCCGGTTGTCCTCGGGCCGGAACGTATAGGCTGCCGTATAGGTCTGGTTCACCGTATCGGCGTCGTAGCGGCTCAGCGTCGGCGACGTGGAGCCGCTCGAACCGGTGATGAAGTCGTTGTAGTTCTGCAGGATCAGGCCGAGCTTGAGTTCATGGCCGTCCGCCGGGCGCAAGGTGGTCTTGAGATAGCCGCTTGTCACCTTCTCGCCGGTCCAGGGCACCTCGCTGCCATCACCGTCCTTATAGGCATGGCGATTTCTGTAGACGAGGTTGCCGATGACATCCGCATCCTCGCTGAATCTGTATGCGCCAGTCGTGCTGGTCGTGAAGCCCCTGCCATTGCTTTCATAGCCGAGCTTCTCGCTGAGCGCCCACCGTTCTTCCGCAATGAGGAAATCGCTTGCATCCTTGGTGTCGAAGGAAACCACGCCGCCGATGCCGCCCGAGCCATAGGCATTGGAGCTTGGCCCACGAATGACGGTCGCCTCCTTGATCAGCTCCGGTTCCACATAGAACGACCCGGAGCCGTGGCCGACGCGCCAGTAGTCCTGACGGGCGCCATCAAGGGTGACCACGACCCGGCCATATTGCTCAAGGCCGCGAATGTTGATCGCCGTTGCCGGATCGTCCCCGTTCATCGACGCGGCAACACCGGGGGTGGCACGAAAAATATCCGCGGCGGTATCGGGCTGTATGCGCTCGAGTTCCGTGCTGTCGACAGCGCTGATTGCCGCCAATGCGTCGACGACGGCACCTTTGACCATGGTAGCAGTGATGGTGATGCGATCGAGCATCGTCGATTGCTGCGCCTCTGCAGGATTCGGCTTCCTGGTCTTGGAGGGTTCGGCCGTCGGTTGGGTGTTTTGGGCACTGGCCGGCAAAGTCATCACCGTGCAGCACAGGATTGGAATCGCTGTTCCTGCCAGCCACGTTGTCTTGTTTGTCAGTCTCATTCGGATCGAGCCCCCGCTCATGACATGCGTGGCTGGCGGTACCCGACGGGCGTGGCTGGCAGTTTTGAACGCGCTGCTTGTTGGCAGCGGCAGCGGTTAGATATTTAAACTTGATGACATTAGTCAACTTTAATCGTATAGGCATCAAACAAAATATGCCCCCGCTGAAATCAAGGACCGACGCCATGGCCACAGACCTGCTTCCGGGTAACGTTGGGGCCTGTCGGTCGACAAGGCATCTCGCCGCCCTGGCTTTGTCCTTCCTGATCGGGGCGGTATCCCCCTTCTGCTTGAATGCCAAAGCAGCGGAAGTGGTCGATGCGCGCGGGCGCCAGGTTGAAACTGGGCCGGCAAAGCGGATTCTCACACTTGGGTCCGACATCACGGAGATCCTCTACGCGCTCGATGCCGGCGATCGCATCGTCGCTGTCGACAGAGGCAGCAAGTATCCGCAGGCCGCGGCCGAAAAGCCGAATGTCGGCTACCGGCGCAAGCTCTCCGTCGAGGGTGTGGCAGCTCTCAATCCGGATCTGATCATCGCGGCGGAAGACATTGGGCCTGCCGAAGCCGTTGATGTGCTGTCGTCGCTGACGATCCCGATCGTCTATATTCCGGAGGATAACTCCCGTGACGGCATCCTGCGCAAGATCGATCTCGTCGCCGCAGCACTCGATCTGAAGCAACCGGGCGTGAACGTATCCCATCGGGTGACGGAGACATTCGATGCGGCGGCAAAACTTACCGCTGGCATTCCCGCGGAAAAACGCAGGAAGGTGGTGTTTTTCCACGGTCTCGTGCGCTTGACGGCGGCGGGGTCCGGCACCGCCGCGGATGCCATCATCCGCTACGCCGGTGGCGTCAATCCGATGGCGCAAGTGGTCGGCTACAAGGCCGCGTCGGAAGAGAAACTGATCGAACTGGCACCCGATGTCATCCTGATGATGGGCGACGGCAAAGGAGGACCGACCGCAGACGAGGTGTTTTCTGTGCCGGCACTGGCCGCGACCCCTGCCGCGAAATCCAAGGCGCTTCTCGTGCTCGACGGTGCCTATATGATCGGTTTCGGCCCGCGCACGGCCGATGCCATACGCGACTTGGCCAAAGCCTTGTATCCGGAGATCGAAGCCGGCAACTGATCGTTTGCTCCCGCTGGAAACGCCGGCTTGCTGCTACGATAACGTAGCGAATTCCGACGCCTGCCTCAGGTGTTGCCGCAGCAGAGCCTCGGCCCACTCCATTTCGCCGGCGTCTATGGCGTCGAGTATGGCGAGGTGTTCACGGCAGGACTGCTCGATCCGCTCGGACGGAAGCTCGTCGAACCCGGCCGATTCCTGCATGCGGCGCAGATTATTCTGCTGGCGTACCGCATCGGCCAGGAAGCGATTTCCCGAGCAGATCGCCAACCCCTGGTGAAACGATGCGTTGATGCGAAACCACTCGTCGCCGCCGATGCTGTCGCTATCGCTCAGCACTCGTTCATGCGCCCGCCTCACCGGCATCAGCACCTGCGGGTCGGCATGGAAACCGGGCGAGCGCAGCGCGGCGCATTCGACCGCAGTACGGAACTCATAACTCTCGCGGTAGGCATCCTCGCCGACCAGCGAATCCGCGAAACGCCAGCCATGGCCCGGCAGACGCTGCACCAGGCCCTCGGCCGCGAAACGCAACAGGAGCTTGCGGATGATGCCGCGTGAAACACCGTAACGCGGTATCAATTCGGCTTCCGAAACCTCCTGCGGCAGCTCTCCAAGCGCACGCTCGCGCATCATGCGTCGGTAGAGTTCCTCGAGCGGGGAACTGGGCAGCACCTCCGCCGTATCGAGACCTGTGACGTCGAGCGCGACCTGCAGTCCACGGGTTTCCAGCGGCGCCAGGATACCCTTGGAGACCAGAAGTTCCAGAGCGCCGCTGACCGGCGAGCGGGAGACACCGAAGGTGCGTGCGAGATCCGGCACGGAGATACGCGTTCCGACACCCCAGCCGGAATCGCGGATGCGATCGAGGATGCGCCGCGCCAGATCGATCTGCAGCGGGCTTGCGGCCTCGCCCCGGTCGCTTTCCTCATCATGTCGATCCATGCGTCCTCCTGATTGGCTCACAGCATTATAGTCAGGTCACCAGACATTACGAAGAGGGTGATTTGCTAAAAATAATGCTTTTCATGTAATCAAAATGCATTATGCTTCATCATCATCGCTTTCGAGGTAACCGCATGACAGCCGTTCCACCCTTCCCGCTCATCGACGTCCGCGGAACCCCCTCCGAGCCGGCAAAGCCTATGGCGAGCAGGCACGGGCGCGCATCGGCTTGTCGATTTCGCTCTATGCCTTACAGCTGGAGAAGTTCGGCTTTGCCCGCGACGAGATCAGCCGGTTCTCCGGGATCTTCCTCCCTCGCCTCCGGGAATGGGCTCCCGATCTTGTCGAAGAGATGGAAGGCATCGCCGCCGGCGCCAATGTCGACTTGACATCGATCCTCATGGTCAATGCCCGCACCGAAGTGCTGCAACTGGCGCGGCGTGAAAAAGGTATTGCCGATGATGAGCCGGATGGCTGTACCGGCGCAGTGGTTCTGCCGGATGCGACGCGTGACGGCAGGTTGATCCACGGCCAGAACTGGGACTGGCGGGCGGAATGCGCCGAAACATCCGTCGTGTTGCGCATCCGGCGCGAGGATGGACCGGATCTGCTGACTTTCACGGAAGCTGGCGGCCTGGCCCGTAGCGGCTTCAATGCAGCCGGCATCGGTATCACTGCCAACTATCTGGAGTCGGATCGCGATTACCGCGAGATCGGCATTCCCCTGCCTTTCATCAGGCGCCGGGCACTGGAAGCCGCACATTTCGCGGACGCGGTGCGTGTCGTTGCGATCACGCCGAAGTCCGGCTCCAACAACATGATCCTGTCCACGGCGGAAGGTTTTGCCGTCGACCTCGAATGCGCTCCTGACGAGGCCTTCTCCATCTATCCCGACAGCGATCTCATCGTGCACGCCAATCACTGGCAAAGTCCCGTCGCGCTGTCGAAGCTCAGGGAAACCGGGCTGAAAGACGTTCCGGACAGTTTCTATCGTGACTATCGCGTAAAGCGCTGGCTCATGAAGAGCCAGGGCAGCATAACCGTCTCCGATCTCAAGGATGCTCTGTTCGACGAATTCGCCTGGCCACTCAGCGTCTGCCGGCCACCGGTCAGGAAGGAAGGCGGCAACATCTCCGCGACGGTCGCGATGATCATCTTCGAGCCGGCCGCCGGCTACATGGAAATCGCGCCGCTGCCGGCCGAATGCCGTGACTTCACGCGCTATGAACTCGCCATGGATGAAGCCGTGCTTGCCCGTGTCGAACGCAACAGGGCCGGTTACCGCGAAACCGTTGCCCGTGCAGTGGGAGAAAGATGACTCGCTTTATCCTCACCCGTATCGCCAGCGCGATACCAACGTTGATCCTTGTATCCATCGCTGTCTTCGGCCTGCTCCGATTCATCCCCGGGGACCCTGCCGCCTTGATGCTCGGAGATCTTGCCAAGCCTGGCCAGGTTGAAGCCATGCGTGTGCAGATGGGTTTGGACAAGCCGGTTGTCGCTCAATATCTGATCTGGATCGGCAATGTGCTGACCGGAGACTTCGGCAGGTCGATCAGCACTGGACAGGACGTCCTGCCGCTCATGCTGAGCGCCTTCTCCGTTTCAGCCAGTATCGTGCTCATCGGCGTGTTCATTGCCGCCTTGATCGCCGTCCCGGCGGGCATGCTGGCTGCGTGGCGACAGAACAGCCTGGGCGATGTCGGCGTCATCGCGGTTTCGACCATTCTCCTGTCGATCCCGAGTTTCTGGCTCGGCCTCATGCTGCTGCTTACCTTCGGCCTCCATCTCGGTTGGCTGCCGGTGATCGGTTATGTTCCCTTCAGCCAGGGTTTCTGGCCGGCGCTCGTGTACATCGTCCTGCCGGTGACAACGCTTGTGTTAAGCGAGGCTGGGCCGATCGCTCGCATGGCGCGCGCCAGCACCATCGAAGTGGCGCGGCTGGAATACATCACCCACGCGCGCGCCAAGGGACTTTCCGAGTCGGCCGTCATGTGGCGTCACGCCTTCAAGAATGCTTTCGCGCCGACCCTGACGCTGATCGGCTTCGTGCTCGGCAGCCTGCTCGGCGGCATAGCCGTCATCGAAACGGTGTTCACCTTGCCGGGCCTTGGTCGCCTGCTGGTCGATGCCATCTATGCCCGCGACTATCCGGTGGTTCAGGGCACGATGCTGTTCGTGGCGGCGATCTATGTCGTCGTCAATCTGGTCGTAGACCTGCTCTATCCCTTCCTCGATCCGAGGGTTGCTGCATGATCGCGCTCGCCCTTCGACAACCCCGTCTGAAGTTCAACGCCGTCTTCGGCATCACCGTGACCACCCTTCTCCTGGTCGGGGCGATAGCCGGACCATGGCTGGTTGGCTACGATCCGCTGAAGCTGGACCTGCCCTCGCGGCTGGCCGGTCCTTCGACCCGGCACCTGCTTGGTGCCGACGAATTCGGGCGCGATGTCCTCAGCCGGCTGGTGCATGGGGCCCGCACCAGCGCATGGATCGCCTTTGCAACAGTGCTGTTCGCACTCGTCACCGGAACCGTATTCGGTGTCGTCGCGGGCTTCCTGCGCGGCTGGACCGACCGCATCCTGATGATGATCAACGATGCCTTTCTCGCCTTCCCCGGCCTGCTTCTCGCGCTCGGCATCATGGCCGTGATCGGGGCGAGCCGAGACGGCATCGTGCTCGCACTGGGGCTTGCCTACATGCCGATCGTCGTGCGCGTCGTGCGTGCGACCGTCCTGTCCATCCGCGAGCGCGAATATGTCGAAGCCTCGCGTGTCATGGGCAACAGCGAATTCATCACCATGGCGCGCCATGTGCTCCCCAATTGCGTGGCGCCGATCATCGTGTTGGCAACGACGATGTTCGGATGGGTGATCCTTTCGGAAAGTGCGCTTTCCTTCCTCGGCCTCGGTGTTCCGCCGCCCGCGCCGAGCTGGGGAAGCATGCTGTCGACCGCCCGCCCCTATATCGGCCAGGCGCCGCACCTCATCGTCCTGCCGGGGCTCTGCATCTCGATCACATTGCTCGGCATCAACATGCTGGGTGATGCGCTTCGCGACTGGCTCGACCCCAAACTCTGAGATCAGGAAGATGGACGGCACCAGTCTCATGAGAAATCCCATGCTTTCGGTACGCGACCTGACCATCACCATCGGCCCGGGCGGCAAGCGCATCGTCGATGCGCTGAATTTCGACCTCGCCTCCGGCGACATGATTGCCATCGTGGGGGAATCCGGTTCCGGCAAGACCATGGCGGCTCGTTCCATCCTCGGCCTGTTGCCACAACCCCTGGTAACGGCTCCCGATAGCCAGATCCTCTTCAAGGGCAGCGACATCACCCGTGTCGAACCGAAAGCGCTGCGTAAGATACGCGGCGCGGAAATCGGCATGGTTTTCCAGGAGCCTATGGTTTCGCTCAATCCGGCCGTCACCATCGGTGAGCAGATGGCTGAAGGCCTGCGCCTGCATCACAAGCTCGGCAAGGCTGAGATCCGCGACCGCTCGCTGGCAATGCTGGAGCGCATCCGGATCAAGGAACCGGGAAAGTGCCTGGCCGCCTATCCACACGAATTCTCCGGCGGCATGCGCCAGCGCATCATGCTGGCCTCGGTCATGTTGCTGAAACCGCGACTGCTCATCGCCGATGAGCCAACCACGGCGCTGGACACGCTGGTGCAGCGCGACGTCTTGGATTTGATGGTCGAACTCACGCAGGCCAATGGCACCGCGGTTCTCCTGATCAGCCACGACCTCGGCATGGTCTCCCATTACATCCCCGATGTCATCGTGATGAGCGAGGGCAAGGCGATCGAGAGCGGCCCGAGCTCGGAGGTGCTGCGCGCTCCGAAGCATGACTACACGCGCCGCCTGCTCGACGCGCTGCCACGGCGCAGCGCCGGCGGCACGCGTGGCGGCGATTGCGGCAGGCCGGTGGTTGAGGTCAGGAACGTCGTCATCGACTATCCCGGTCGCAATCGGCTTTTCTCCAGGACCGAGGCCAAGCGCGCCGTGCACGGGGTCGATCTCACGGTCCGAAGCGGCGAAACGCTGGCACTGGTCGGGGCGTCCGGATCTGGCAAGACCACGCTCGGCCGCGCGATTGTCGGCCTGGTCAGACCGACATCGGGTCAGATCGCCTTGCTTGACGCCGAGGGGCGTCGGCCGGCGGAGCGTCGGGAGCGTCATCGCGAGATGCAGATCGTCTTCCAGGACCCCTACTCCTCGCTCGATCCACGCCAGCGGATTGCCGATATCATTGCCGAGCCGTTGAAGCTCGACAGATCAATGAACGCCGCCGCGCGCGCGAAACGTGTCGAAGAAGTATTCTCCGAGGTGGGATTATCGCCGGATTTCGGCCGTCGCTTTCCACACCAGCTGTCCGGAGGCCAGCGCCAGAGGGTCGCGATTGCCCGCGCCATTGTCGGGCGCCCCGCTTTCGTTGTCGCTGACGAACCGGTCTCGGCGCTCGACATGACCGTGCAGAAGCAGATCCTGCTGCTGATCCGCGAATTGCAGGCCCGGCACAATTTCGCCTGCCTGTTCGTTTCCCATGATCTCGGTGCGGTCGAACAGGTCGCGGACCGTATCGCTGTCATGCAGGACGGACGCATCGTCGAGATCGGCGAACGCGACGATGTCATCGACCGGCCACAACATCCCTACACCCGCCAGCTGCTGGAAGCGGCGATGCTGATCGATCGCCGTTTTGCCGAGAACGATCCGCCCAAACAAGCAATGGCGCTCTGACGTCGCATCGTCAAAAAGACCAGCGATTGCACCCTGGACGCAACCGGCCACCGGCGGCCGGCTGGTTGCGTCGAGCGAGCTTGTCACACAGCGATCTCGCGCCAGCTTTCATGGCTCGGCGGGCCGGCACAGACAGAAAGCTCTATGTCTTCACCGAGTGAGTAGACCACCGAGCCGATCGTCATCGGAGCGGTCAACGCCGCACTTTGTGGTGTTATCGAGACGATGCCGCCTGTCCGCCGTGCCGCGAGACCTGCCTTTGCAGCAGTCACATCAGGCACGACGGCAGTGTCCGTTCGCAGGCTTTGCAGCCGGCCACGGGAATCCTCGCTGCCCTCCATGCGTGCAGTCGCATCACGCCGATCCATGCTGACCAATGGATGATTGGTGTGCGGCGAACAGCCGTTCGAAAACGGCATTGGAACAGCACCGCCGGCCGAACATTCGTAGGTACGCGCCTCACTGCGATCACCCAACTGGTAGTTCTGGCCGGAGGCATGCGGCACCCGGCCGAGGAAATCGGCGGCGGCCGCGACCGTCCCTCGTGCAAGCGCGCCGCGCATGACAAAGGCCACCGGCAGGCCGCGTGGATTGGTGGCAAGCTGGCTCAGCGTATTGACGCAGATACCGAGCCCTCGGCCGGAAACGCCCATCAGGCCGATCATCCCTGCGGAGGTGAAAACGAGACTCCGGTGGCCCGCCGCCTCGATCTTCAGCAGCGCCTGGGCGCCATCGTGCCAGCGTGGCAGGTCCATCGTCTGGGCGACCAGTGTCGGCCGACCGTCAGCAGGTGCCACCGCCAGGCTGCTGCAGTGGGCGGCATTCGAACGGCCCCACCACCATTCTTCATCCATCAACTGCAGCGCATAGCAGATTTCCTCGGGCAATCCGGCGCCTTCAGCGATGCCGACGACTTCGTCGGCGAGATCGGGCGCATGAGCCATGATCGCCCCTCGGAAGTCGGTCGCCTCCAGGAAGCGCGGCAGGAACAACGAAGCTGGTATTCCATAGGCTTCACCGATCGCCTCTCGCCAGCGTTCGACTTTGGCGAGGATCACGCTGCGCAGCGCCTCGCCATGCGCCTGGCCACATTGCCGCGCGTTCCCGGCACAATCGACGACTGGCAGATTTTCCGTGCGCATGATCTTCCTCCTTTGCCCGCGTCCGAGGTTCCGGACCTGGTTCCTCAAACGGCATCGGGGGCGAAAGCCCCCGATCTGATCGTCTGGTGTCGGGATAGGTTACTCTGACTTCCACACGCCCCATGTGCGGGTATTCTCGGCCGGCCAGGCGGCATAGCCCTTCACCTTCGGCGAGACCGCCTCCACCGATGGTTCGAAATAGAGACCTAGCATCGGTACCTCTTCGGCCATCAGGGCATGCAGCTGTTTGAAGACGGCCTTGCGCTCGTCGAACTTATCCGTGGCCACCGATTTGAGATAAAGATCCCAGGCCTTCGGACTGTCCCACTGCGCGGTCGGATCGGTCTTCTTGTCACCCATGATCGTGCTGTACATCAGCGACGGGTCGAAGCGGGCGGAATAGCCGAACGATTGCAGCTGGAACTTGCCGGCAAGGTAATTGTCGAGCTGGGTTGCCCAGTCGAGCACCTCCAGTTCTGCGTTGAACCCGGCGGCCGTCAGCATGGCTTGCAGCAGAACCGAGTTCTCATACATGCCCTGGTAACGCGTGTTGGTCTGGATTTTCAGCTTTTCGCCCTTGTAGCCGGCCTCTGCGGCCAGCGCCCTGGCCTTTTCGGGATCGTATTGCGGCCACAGCGATGCAAAGCTGTCATCGAAAAAGGCGCTCGCCGGCGCCACCGCCGAAGGATCGGCCTTGGCCAGACCATTCGTGCGAGCCGCGGCGATCTGCGAAATGTCCACCGCATGCGCCAACGCCTGCCTCAGCTTCGGATTGGACAGCAACGGATCCGTGGTCTGCATCAGGATCGCGGTCCACGACAATCCTGGCGATGAAACCACGTTCATGCCGTGAGATTTTGCTTCCTCCAGCCGCGTTGTTTCGAAATTTGGCAGGATGTCTATTTCGCCGGCAAAAAGTGCTGTCTCGGCAGCCGAGGTATCAGGAATGACCGTAAAGCGGACGTGATCGACATAGGCCTCGCGACTGCCGGCAAATCCGCTTGGCTTCTCGGCGATCGGCTTGTAGCCGTCAAAGCGATCCAGTGCGACATACTGAGCCTTGACCCACTCCTTCAGCCTGAACGGGCCGCTGCCAATTGCGGAACCGTCGATCCATTTGCCGTCGGCGCCGACATTCTTCGGGCTTGCGACCCAGATGTTGGCCTGAACGCCGGCCAACAATGGCAGAAAGAGCGCGTTGGGCGCATTGAGCTTGAAGGTGACATTACGCTCGTCGACCGCCTCGACGGATTCGACCTTGAGCCCCTGGGTGCCATCGAAACTGGTGACGAACAACCATTCGTTGGCCGGATCCATCCGACGCTCCCAGTTCCATTTCACGTCGGCGGCGATGACTTTATCGCCATTGTGGTACACGGCGCCCTCCCGCAGCGTGAAGGTATAGGTCTTGCCGTCCTCGGACACTTTCCAGCTCTCGGCCAGAACCGGCCCGATCGACAGGTCGGTGCGGTAGCCGACGAGGGTTTCGAAGATCTGGTGCATGACCGTGTCGGTGTTGGCATCACGCTGGATGCCGTTGGTGGCCCGGATATCGGCATTCAGGCGGACATTGAGCGTGCCACCCTTCCTTGGCGCCTCCTCGGCCATCGCAGGCAAGGCAACGCTGGCCATGAGCGTGATCGCCATCGCCTTGAGGACTTCCCGTCTTCCCATTAACAAAGCTGTTCCCATTCTTTTGTTCTCCAGCTGACGAATTGTGTTCGTTCTTGGAGCGTTTCCGTTTTTCACGGAAACGCGTAAACGTTCTAAGCTTTTGTTTTCACCGCATTTTTGTAACGCCAAGTGATCCCACTTGGCTACAAAACGCTCTAGCTGGACGCCGAGTTCTGTTTCAGCGTCCGGGCGAAGAATTCCTTGACCTTGGGCACGAGCTGCAGGTCGTCATGCGTGATCCCCGGCACGATGTCGTGCTGAACTGCAATGCCGTGCTTCTCGAAGCTCGCTTTCAGCGCACGCATGCGATCGTTTCGGGTGGCGCCGGCAAGGTCGGCGCCCGGCATCCACCAGGCGTCATCCTTGTTGATGGTGATCTCCCAGGTCTGCAGATCATCGCCGCCGATCACCATCTGCACCGCGACTTTGCGCATCGCCTCGAGGTCGATCTTCTTGCCGAAAGCTCTCTCGAAATCGCGCACGCCGACCCAGAAGTCATTGTCGAAATCGAGCAATGTCACCACGCCCGGTGCGCCGATAGAGGCGGCAAGCAGACGTTCGGGATGCAGGAACAGGAAGCGGTGGGTGAAATGCCCGCCGCCGGAGAAGCCATACATCATCACGCGCTCGCCTTCGATGCGATAGCGCTCACGCATCTCCTCGATCATGTCGAGCATGACGGCGTCGTAGTGCAGGTCGCCATGGCGCAGCATCTTGTAGGACGACAGATCGCCCGGAAAACAGATACTGGTCGGAAAAAGCGGCGCCAGAACGATGACACCATTGGCTTCGGCGAAGTCGGCGAAAGCGTTGCGATAGGCCTCCATGCCGCGTTCGGTGCCGTGCACGATCACGGCAAGCGGATAAGTCTTCTCTCCGTCCTCTTCGTAATCGTGCGGGACATAAGCGCAGTAGGCGAAGCGCTGGTCGTAACGCGATGCGTAAACGGTGGTGTGCCCGAAATCGTAATAGGAGAGCTTTTTGCCATGGCCCTGGACGTTTCGCATATCACCCTCCTCGGAAACCCTTTTTGTTGATGATGACTATTTCATGATTTTGTTTAACTGAAAAGCATATTTGTTACAAAAATCGGGTCTCGTACCGCACTTTACATCCATCAACGTCAGGATGCGGTTGCGTGCCGCAATCCTTGGGCGGGCAAGATCATGTGCATGTCTCCGGCAAAAGCCGGCAGGTGCCACCGCAGCGCTTGCGATACGTCGCATCAGCAGCCATTATGTCCTTGAAATGATGCGAGCTTCGGCCGCCGACCGCTTGAGCGCAATCGACACGCATTGTGGCTCTGGCAATTTGAAACTGTAGCTAGATGCGTGAATTTCAGAAGCTGAAGCAGCGCACCGCCAATGGCCGAAAAGATGCAACTTGGACTGACTGCCGTCGACACCGCCCCCCTGCATGAAAAAGTCTATCTGGAAATCGTCCGTGCGCTGATGTCGGGACAGTTTGCGCCCGGCCAGAAGCTGACGTCGCGAAAGGTCGCCAAGGAACTGGGGACCAGCGACATGCCGGTACGCAGCGCCTTCATGCGCCTGCAGGCGCTGAGGGCGCTGAGCCCCCTGCCCAACGGCAGCATGGAAGTGCCCGTCATCTCGGCCGAACGGTTTTCCCAGCTGACGGCCGTCCGTACTCTCCTGGAGGGCTCGGCGACCGAACTTGCCGCGCAGCGCATCAACGGCAATGCCCTGCGCACGATACGCCGCAACTGTGCCGAGTTGACCGACGCGGCGCAGGCCGGCGTCATCAACGATTACCTGCGCAAGAATTACAACTTCAAATTCTCGATCTATCGCCATTGCGGCAACGACCAGATGATCTTCCTAATTGAAACCGTTTGGATGCAGGTCGGCCCGTTCCTGCGCAACCTGACCACGGGTTTCGAGGACAATCTCGCCTCGATCCTCGACATCGACTACCACGACGAGGCTGTGGCGGCGATTGCGGAACATGACGGCGCGCGTGCCCGCGCCGCCATCGTCCGGGACATCAATGACGGCTATAAACATCTGCTGAAGCACGCCCGGTTCCCTGAAGCCTGAGGTCGCTAGCCCGCATCCCGGCCGAATGACGAGACCTTCCTCAACAGCTTGATCATCACCTGATCCATCGCTTCGTCGATCGGTTGGCTTTCCGCCGATTGCCTGACGATCACCGTTTCCGTCTTCCGATCGACCCACAACCACTGGCCGTGAATGCCCATCGCCGCCAACTCACCGGTGCCGGTCTCGTACCAGTAGTTTCGATAGCTGCCGATCGGCAGACAGTCGGCCTGGTCGCCGGCAGCCCAGATGGCGCGGTCGCCACCCTCCCAGAGACCTGACACCCAATCCGCGGGAATCACGCCGCTACCGCCCTGACGCACCAGTTCGCCGACGCGTGCGAGATCACGCGCCGTCATTGAAATACCGCCGGACGCACGCGGATTTCCGGCCCTGTCCACCGTGATCTGCGCATCGGTATGTGCCCCCATCGGCTGCCACAGAAAACGGCTCAGGAGCTCGGCGAACCGCTCACCGGCGGCCCGCTCGATCACCAGAGCAGCCATGTCGGTGTTGGGTGAGCGATAGACATGCCTCGTACCGTGCGGATGCGACGCCTTTGGCAAGGTGCACAGGAAGCTCTTGAGGTCCGGCGTCTCTTCGTCCTTATGCTCGGGATTCCACAGCATGGCTCGCCTGTAGCGGTCGAAGGCACCGCTGCGGTCGAGATAGATCTCGTCGAAATCGAGGCTCACCTGCATGTTGAGCAGGTCGCGCACAGGCACGTCCCCGTAGGCCGAACCGATCGCTTCGGGAACATAGTCGCCGGCAACAGCCTCCAGCGACAGCGTGCCGTTTCCGGCCAGCACTCCGGCGAGAAGGCCGGTGATCGACTTCGAAACGGAGAACACGAGGTGTGGCTTGGCAGCGTCGTTGTGGTCCGCGCACCACTCCGCGATGAATTTGCCGCCACGCATGACGACGAAGGCATCGGTGTGGTTCCTTACCAGGAACTCGCGCAGGCTTCGTGATTGCCCATCGAGATCGTCGACCTCGATGGCGCCGAAGTCACCCAGTTCGCACGCCGGGCTTTCCAGCAACCGGGCCCCGCGAATGGTAGCTGTCGGCACAAGCTCGGCGGCATTGTGAAACGCCCAGGACGAGTGCGGTCTCGTCCGCCAGTTCGCCAGGTCGATCTTTGCGCGGTCTGCTATAGCGTTCTGCATTTTTTCTTCCGTATTGAACAAAGGAGAGACGGGGCATGGCGCAGGCCTAGCCGGCGCGGCTACTCGCGTTCTCTGCCGAGCTTCCAGTACCCCATCAGGTTCGCGAGCCGGCGATCGATGCCCCGCTCCTTGACGAGCGCCGTGCGGATCCGGCTGACCGCGCCGGTTTCGCCAGCCACCCAGGCGTAGAATTTGCCGGATGCCGATGAAGCGCGATCCCAAAGCAGGTCATCACTATCGGGTTCCACCAGCGTTTCTGCGTTCGAACCGGACACGACATCGCGCGGCAGCTCAACCTGACTAGCGGCCGCTGTCATTCTGTCACCATAGGCATGCACCTGCCCTGCCCGACCTTCGCGGACCAGCCAGCGCAGATCGAGGCCATCCCAGGATGGCAGGTCGAGCCTGTCCGCCTCGTCCGGTACCTCCAGGAAGGCATCGACACGCGGCGGCGCGTCGAGCGCAGCCAGTTCCTCCAGGATCCCGGCCGCCGCCGGCAACGCGGTTTCGTCGGCAAGCAGCAGGATGTGCCGGACACCCGCCGGCGGCTGCCACTCATAGCCACCAACCTCGCCGCGGTAATTCGCATTTGGCGCAGATATCTGGATGCGGTCGCCTATTTGCGCATTGAGGGCCCAGCGTGACGCCGGCCCGTTATCACCGTGCAGCACGAAGTCGACATCGACCTCGCAGCGGTCGGCCCGCAGATATCGTATTGTGTAAGTGCGCATCGGCGCGCGCTCGCGCGGTGGCACTGTGCGATAGATATCGTACCAGTCCGGTCGGTTCGGGATTGCCGGCAATGTGCCGTCCGCTCGCGGGAAAAAAAGTTTGATGCGCTGGTCCGGCGCGAAGGTCGCCATGGCAGCAACATCCTCACCGGCTAAGGTGATACGGGCCATATGCGGCGAGAGGATCTGCCTGCCTGCGTGGCGAACGTCGAAAATGCGATAGGCGCTCTGTTCAGCCACGTTTGACTCCTCCTTCCACGACGTCCTTTCGAGCGTCCAACTGCGCGGCTATTGCAGTGATCGCGGCTACCCGCTCTTCATTGGAGGCAGCGGTCGATCCGTCTGCATTCCACAGGCTGTTCTCGAACCCCACACGCACCTTGCCGCCAGCGGCGATGGCCGCGGCAAGCGCCGCGGTCTCGCCCCGACCGAAAGCGCACACCATCCAGTCAGGCCGAACCGGCAATGACGAGGCGGCCTCCAGAAACGGGTCGAGATCACTGGCACTGCTCTCCTGCCCGGTGGAATAGCGACCCAGGACATAAAGCACCGAAAGCCCCGCGTCCGGGACGATGCCGCGCCTGATGAGATCAGCGAGCCGGAGAACATCGGCGGCATCATAGAGAATGTGCTGCACAGCGATGTTGTGGTCAGCGCACCAGCCATGGAAATCGGCGGCAGCCGCTTCAGCACTGGCATCGGCAACAAATTCGCGGACAGCGGCGGAAATCGCATGCGGTTTGAGATCGCGTACCAGCGCCATCTGCTGTGCTGGGGTGTAAAGACCTACGGCTTCGGTCGTGACCTGGACCATCATGTCCGGCACGGCCATGATGATCAGCCGGATGACCTCCCGATAGAGACTCGCGTCGAGCACATGCCGGCCCTCCGCATCGCGCACGTGAAGATGAATGGCACCAGCCCCCGCAGCGAAGCAGGCTGCAGCACTCGCCGCTATTTCTTCCGCAGCCATTGGCAGGTTTGGATGATCGGCCTTGGTGCGGCGGGCGCCGTTCGGCGCAACCATGATGCGCGGCATGATCGTCATGCTGCTCATGCCGCCTCCTCCAGCGTGCGCAGCAAGGCGATCAGCAACCGGTCACGGCGTGCGGACAGCTCTTCGATGTCCTGGCCGGCCGCTTCCTCCTCGACCCCGGAAATGAGCGCCGCGCAAATTTCCGCATCGAGCTTTGGTGCGCCGAGCGATGCCCATCGGGCTTCCTGCGCCGGGCCGAGATGTTTCAGATAGGCGGCCATTCCGCCCTCGCCGCCACCAAGATGATAGAGCATGTGCGGGCCGTCGATGGCCCAGCGCAAGCCAGGACCGTAGCGGATGGCCTTGTCCACGTCAGCGACGCTGGCTATACCTTCGGCTACGATGTTCACGGCCTCACGCCACAGCGCCGCCGTCATGCGGTTCGCGACATGCCCAGGCGCTTCCCGCGCCACCTTGATCGGCACCTTGCCGATGCGTTCCATGAATGCGTAAGCGGCGTCCTGCGCCGCCTGTGCCGTTGCCGTTCCCCTCACCAGTTCGACGAGAGGAACAAGATGCGGCGGGTTGAATGGATGCGCGACGAGCACCCGCTCAGGGTGCCTGCACCTTAGCTGGAGTTCACTGGCGATGAATGAAGACGTGCTGGAGCCGATCACCACGTCGGGCGCGGCGATGGCATCGATTTCGGCAAGCAGATCCTGCTTCAGCATGAGCTTTTCAGGCGCGTTCTCCTGGACGTAGTCGCAGTCTGCCAGCGTGTCCTCGAGCCGCTCGAAAAACAGCAGCTTGTCGGCGCAAGCACTGGCAACAGGCTTCAGCTGTGACAGATCGCGAAGCGCATCGTCGACTGTCCTGCACAACCGGGCTTCCGCGCCTGGTTGGGGATCATGGGCGCGTACCTTGAGGCCACGGCTCAGGAAATAGGCAGCCCAGGTCCCGCCGATCAGCCCTGAGCCGACAACGGCAACCGTCTCGATCGTCTCGGAACGGAAAGGCACCGCCTGCACCATTTCAGAGATGCCCTTCACGAACGAGGTCCGCAGTCACCTCATCGATCGCGTCGCGCAAGGTTTCCGCAAGCTGCGACAGTTCCGCATCCGTCACGACAAAGGGCGGGGACAGCGCGATCACGTCGGAGTTCGGCAAGGCGCGGACGAGCACGCCACGACGGCGCGCCGCCAAAGCGACACGACCTGCCACCTTCAGCAAAGCCGGGAATGCTGCCTTGGTCGCCCGATCCGCGACGAGCTCCACGCCCATCATGAAGCCGGCACTGCGCACGTCGCCGACCAGGCGAAGGTTGAGCAACGTCTCGGCAAAACGCGACCCGAATGCTGGTGCCATCGCTGCGACGCGCTCGACGAGGCTTTCGCGCTCGAGAATGTCGAGATTGGCCAGGGCCGCCGCAGCACAGGTCGGGTGTCCCGAATAGGTGAAGCCGTGCGCAAACGGGCGTCCGTCGCGGGAAGCCTCTTCGAATACCGACCATATGCGTTCGCCAACCAGCACCGCCGACAATGGCAGGTAGCCGCTGGTCAGGCCCTTGGCGGCAACGATGAGATCCGGCTCGATGCCATAGAGATCGGACGCGAACCATGCCCCGACCCGCCCGAAACCGGTTATGACCTCATCGGCAACGAAACGAACGTCGTGTTTTTCGAGCACCTTGGCGATCGCGGCGAAGTAACCCGCCGGCGGCGGCAGCACGCCACCGGTTCCCATTACAGGCTCCGCAATGAAACCGGCAACCGTATCGGCTCCCTCAGCCAGGATCATGTCCTCGAGCTCACGGGCAAGAAAGTCCGAATAGGCCTCTTCGGTGGAAAAGCCTCGCGCCGGCGCATCCCGATACAGGTCGGGGCGCGAAAGGTGCCTCGCGAAATCGAGCGGCAGTCCGAAATTCTGATGAACCATCGGAATGCCGGACAGGCTGCCGGCTGCCGCCGTCACACCATGATAGGCGTAGGACCGTGAGATGATCTTGCGCTTCAGCGGCTTGCCCCGAAGCATGTTGTACGACCACAGCATCTTCACCGCGGTGTCGTTGGCGTCCGAGCCGGACAGACCATAGAACACGCGCCGCATTCCGTTCGGCGCGAGCTGCAAAAGCCTTTCCGACAGCCTGATGCTCGGCTCGTTGGCAACGGTGTTGAAGGAGTGAAAATAAGGCAGCTCCAGCGACTGCCGGTGGATGGCGTCGGAGATTTCCGTCCGTCCGTAGCCGACGTTCACGCACCAGAGACCGGCTGCGCCATCGAGATAGGTCCTGCCGGAAACATCGGTGATGGAACAACCCGCGGCCTGCGCCATCACCAGCGCGCCATTCCCCTGCTGATCGGCAATCGCCGTGAAGGGATGAAACTGGGTTTCCCGATCGAGTGCCACCAAGGCCTCGCCATCAAGTCCGGCGTTTGCCACCATCTTTCTCCTCCCGCACCGGCGACGTTGCAAAATCCGGTGCCTTTCCCTTGTATAATTTGCGATCGACGATCACACAATAGAAGCGACTGATCCAGAATTTCCACCGCGTTTAAAGTGGCTGGAAAATCGAACATCATATTGATTTCAAAAACTTATATGACCCTGGAGAGTCGAATTTCGTGAGAAGCATTCGACTTCAGAAAAGGAACCAAACTGACGAAGACAACCGCGCGACGCGGAAGCTATGCTTCGACGCAGACATCTCCGATCGGACTAGTGGAGCAGGCCAGGACATAACCTTCATCCTTTTCGTCCTGCGAAAGCACCGACCGCTCGGGATCGGCCGCGTTGGCAGCCACTCGCCATTCTCCGGAAGTCACCTTGCAGCGGCAGCTTCCACAGATGCCGGCTTCACAATCGGACGTCAGTTCGACGCCAATCTTGCGTGCCAATTCCAGCAGCGTCACCGTGCCCGAACCGCTGATCCACTTGCCGGCCTTGAGGAAGGAGACCTTGTAGTTGCCGATTTCCGGCAATGGCGTCGCCGCCCGATCAGGGCCAAAGGTTTCTTCCAGGAACGGGAATTCCGGCCGCACCTTCCAGCCTTCATAGATTTCGCGAGCCCTGGTTCGAAAGCCATCCGGGCCGCAACACAGAACTGCCCTCTCGGCAAGGTCGGGACAAACAGCCTCCATCATGCCAGGATCAAGCCGGCCAGCCAGTGTCCGTAGACCAGGCCTGCCCTCGAACCGGCCAGCCAGGACGTCGGCCTCCGCAGCGGCATTCATTCCCGTCAGGTTCCAGGAGAGCTTCAGCCGGTCACCCATCTGCACCTTGATCGACAGCAATTCATGCAGAAAGGCGACATCATCGACACCGCGTGCGCTGTTATGGAAGCACACATCGAGCGGCAGGTTCGTGTCGGCAATGAAGCGCAGCATCGCCATCATCGGGGTGATGCCGCTGCCGGCCGACAACAGCAGAAGCTTGCCGCCAACTCCCGCGGCCCCAAGGTGGAAGCGGCCATTTGACCCAAGCGAGCGAATGCTGTCGCCAACCTTCAGCGTATCATGCAGCCAGTTGGAAACGCGCCCACCATCGACCCGTTTTACCGTCACCGAAAGAAAATGCGGCCGCGATGGCGACGAAGAGATCGTGTAGTTGCGTCGGACAACCTCGCCGTCGATATCCAGCAGCAGCGTGATGAACTGGCCGGGCTTGTAGTCGACGGCATGATCCGCCACGAAACGGAAGGTACGGAAATCCCTCGCCTCGTCGATGATCGCCACGCAGCGCAGCGTGCGCTCGTGACTGCCGTGACGAGCAGCCACGCCGCCATTCACCGCAGTGGACGGCAGCCGCGTGACCGGCTGCGCGTTTCCCGGCAGAATGGTGATCGCTGGCTTGCGGGACAGTACTTCGACCTTGTCGCCGACATGCAGCCTGCCGAGCGTGCGCGGGGCGAGAAACTGACCGAAATAGGCTTTGCCGTCCTCCCCCCGGCGCTGCCGGCCCAGCATTGCCAGCGGCTCGTGATCGGACCTCGCCTCGCCGGTCGCGGGATCGAGCGTGATCATCACGCAACGGTCACACGCGCCAATGGCCTCGAACTCGACATCGCCGATGCGCACGTGACGCCAGCCATCCTCGTCAAAGGCAGGGGCGCCATCGACAACCAGATTGGGCCGGAACCGCTCCATCTCGGCTTCGAGATCGAGGTAGCGATTGACCTCGGCAAGCGAGGCCGAATTGGTCAGCAGCAACGGAGCCGTATCGGCA
The DNA here is from genome assembly GCF_004136315.1 of Mesorhizobium sp. Pch-S. Taxonomy (NCBI): domain Bacteria; kingdom Pseudomonadati; phylum Pseudomonadota; class Alphaproteobacteria; order Hyphomicrobiales; family Phyllobacteriaceae; genus Mesorhizobium; species Mesorhizobium sp. Pch-S. Next base: position 5,781,819 of record NZ_CP029562.1, on the reverse strand, counting down.
AAACTCACTGTTCCACCCGGGCCGATCGCCAGGGGGCGATGCGTCACTGCACCCTTGATGACCATCCTGCAGCAGCGGTCGAGAAAACGCGCCAGCCACTGGTGAACCTCTTCGCCGGCATCGAGCGCCACGACATCGTCGCCCCAGATCGACACGTTGCGGGCGACATCGAGCCGGGCCCGCGAGAACACCAGAGGCGACATGCCGGGTGCAGAGAGAATGATGTCGTCACCGTCCATATGCGTGCGGATCTGCATCAGACGCGGTGCCTTGCGGGCTGTAAGGCAGTTGCCGGTCTCGTCGACCACCATCATGCGTCGATCGCCAGCCAGCCCTTCGGCTTCCAGGCGCGCCGTCTCGACCGTAACACCGGCGCCCGATTTCAGCGGATAGAAGGTGATGCGTTCAACGCGGCATGACGTATCGAACATGACGGCCTACCGCAGACCCTTGCCCGCGAGCGCGAGGCGAACGGCAGCGCAAACTTCCAGAAAAGCGGCGTCCGACGCCTTCGAGATCCCGGCATGCTGCATGAAATTGTGGATCAGTCCGTCGAAGCAGCGATAGCGGACATCGTTTCCGGCAGTCTTGAGCTGCTCGGCGAAAGCCCGTCCCTGGTCACGCAACACGTCATTTTCAGCCGCGTAGAAAAGTACCGGCGGCAGATCACCGAGGTCTTTTGCCAGCACAGGCGAAACGCGCGTGTCGGTAGCCATTGCAAGCTCCGGCAGATAGGCCTTCGCGAAATATTCGGTCTCCGCGAATTCCAGATAGTAGCCGGAAGCAAATTCACGGTCCGAGCCTGATGGAACCGCGAGGCCGAGATAGGGCCTGGCGTCGACCAGCGGATAGAGCAGGCAGACAGCACGGAACAGTCTTTGCTGCCTGTAATGCCGCATGAGTGCAATCGACAGGTTGGCACCCGCACTGTCCCCCATGAGCGCAAAGCATGCCGGGTCGCCGCCATGCCTGACCGCTTCGGCCAAAACCCAGTCGACGGCTGCAAGCGCGTCTTCCACCGCTGCGGGGAATGGATGCTCCGGCGCAAGCCTGTATTCAGCGAAGACGACCAGCGCACCGCACTCCGACGCGATGCGCGCCGACTGCAGCGCGTAGGTTTCGGCATCGCCAAGGACGAAGCCGCCGCCATGAAGGTAGAGGATAACCGGCAAAGGACCATCGGCATCCGCCGGCCTGTAAAGATGGAGCGAGACATCGCCCCTGTCCGTCCCAAGCTTGATGATCTCTTCCGTGACCGGCTTTTCAGAGGCCCGGCTCATTTCACGATACTGGTCGCGGTAGCTGAGGCGCGAGCCAGCCAGCGTGACCTCATCGTGCTGGGCGGCCTGCTCCTGCGCAAGCCGGTCGAGCATGATCCTGATATCCGGATCGAGTGCCATTTCCACCTCAACTCCCAATCAGGTCGTGAATTCGGGGCATCATTTCCGCGGCCCGAGGGAATTCACGACCCGGATGCCAGGCTCACTTCAGCAGCTCTGTCCAGATCTTGGTATACATCGCCTGGACATCGGCCGGACAGCCGACATTGACCTTCCCGTATTGGACCAGATCGGCCGGAATGTTCAGCTCCAGCGCATCTTTCATGTCTGCGGGCATGAACTTCTCGGAACCCTTGATCCCGTTCGCATAGCGGGAAAATGCCGACAGCATCGCTGCATTCTCCGGATCCATGACGAAATTCATGAACAGCTTGGCGTTCTCGACATTCTTGGCATCCTTCAGGATCATCAGATTGTCCATCCAGACCGGATACCCTTCCTTGGGGTAGCCATACAGGATGTCGGGATTCTGCAGCCGTGAGCGGAAGGAAGAACCGTTCCAGTTGACACCGGCAGCGATGTCGCCGCGCGAATATTTGTCGATATTGCCGAAATCCATGGCCAGCCACTTCGGCTTGGCCGCTACCAGCGTGTCACGTACCTTCTTCAGCACCGCCTTGTCATTGGTGCACGGCTCGCCGCCCACATAGCTGACGGCAAGGAACATGACGTCCGACATTTCAGGCACGACATTGACCTTGCCGACCAGTTCGGCCGGCGGGTCCATGAAGATGGCCGACGTGTTGATGTCGCCGGAATAGACCGACTTGTTGACCGTCACGCCCGTCGTGCCCCACATCCACGGCACCGAATACCGCCGGCCGGGATCGAACGGCACATCGACCCAGCGCGGGTCGACATTCTTGAAATTCTCCATCTGGTCTGGACGGCTCTCCAGGACGAGGCCTTCGTCGATCCAGACCTTCACCACCGGCGCAGAAGGCACCACGACGTCATAGCCGTGGCCACCCTGACGAACCTTGGCAAGAGCAGTGTCGTTGGAATCGTACTCGGTCACCGTGACCTTGACGTCGTATTTCTGCTCGAACTTCTTGACCATCTCGGGGCTGGTGTAGTTGCCCCAGTTGTAGATATTGAGCACCCCTTCGGCACCTGCCGAACCGATGCCTGCAAGCATTGCGACACCAGCTGCGGCTAAGGTCTTCGTCCAGGCCATTGTGTTCTTCCCTCCCGGTTCCGCGCATCGTCTTGTGCGCTTCACCGGCAGACTGTCATGCGATCGAGCAGTACACAAGAGTGCGATCTGCGATCGCAAAAAATATTTCTCGACAGACAAAGCCATGCTCTGATCGACACCCAGAAAGGCCTCCGGCGCATCGACAGGAGGCTTTGAAAACATACTGAAAACGTTGGGACAGTGGCGTTGCCGCCATCGATAACTCACGCTTCGGCGCATACATCTCGAATAGCGTGGATGGCCGCCAAGGCCTCGATCGAGCGGTCCGGATTGACGAACTCCGGCCAGGTCGACAGCTTCACCGCGGCGAAATCGGTTTGCGGGTCCATGTAGATATACTGGCCGAAGATACCTCGACACATGTAGGACCGCCGCTCGGGATCCTCGATCCAGAACTGGTTGTGGTAAGCACCGTGCGGCAGGACGGTCCGATAGACGCCCTGGAAGAGCTCATGATTGCCGCGCCGGGTTTCCTCGATCCATTCTGACGGAACGATCTGCCGGCCGTTCAGCCTGCCGCCACGCAGATGCAGCAGGGCGAACCGGGCATAGTCGCGCAGTGTCGCGTTGAGGCCACCGTCGGCGAGCGCATAACCACCATGGTCGACGGTTATGTAGGCATCCTCTTCAGCGCCCATCGGGCCCCACAGTTCATTGCTGATCAGCTCGGCCAGCGGCAGCCCGCTGACCCGTTCCATCAGGAAGCCGAGGATATCGGTTTCGATCGACCGATAGCTGAAGATCTGGCCATGCGGCCGCTGTTGCTCGGTCAGCGTCATGATCAGCTGCCACACGGTTTGTGGCCACTCGGGACGGGTCATCGGCTTCCAGCCACAGGCCTGGTCTAGCTGCTGCATGTGCGAGCCCTCTGTCGTGTAGGACTCGTCGAACAGGACACCACTCGTCATGTCCGACACCTGCTGGACTGTTGCCCCTCGATACGCCGTCGCTTCCAGTTCCGGCAGGTACTTCGTCACCGGAGCCACGGTCTCGACAAGCCCTCTATGAACAAGAATCCCCAGCACCGTGGCAACGATCGACTTGGTCACCGACATCGCCAGGTGGTGGCCATGCGGCTTCATGCCATTCATGTAGCGCTCGGCAACGATTTCACCGCGCGACAGCACGAGAAATCCATCGGTAAAGCTGTTGTCGAGGAAATCGCGGATCGTGCGACGACGTCCTGCAGCTTCGAATTCGATCTGATCGATTTCGACGCTGCGTGTCGGCAGCGGCAAGACCGGCCCCTGCCCGCGCCAGATCTGGGCGGTGGCAGTCATTTCCCGCACATGCTGGAAAGTCCAGCGATGATAGGGGGGATAGTCCCAATCCGTGCGCGGGATGATCGGCGTTCCCGGCACCTTCGGATCGCGCCAGGGCGCGCTGCTGTTGGCGTTCATCTTCAACTCATCTCCATTGCCGGCGCGCGATCTGCTTGAACGCCTGTCATCCTTCGATGTTTTCCCGCTCCACAGCCGATCCGGGCAACCGATGCAGCGAAGCGACAAGCTCCTGCGTGTAGGCCTGCTGCGGGTTGGTCAGGACATCTGCGGCGTTACCTTGCTCGACGATCCTGCCCGAGCGAAACACATAGACGCGCTGGCAGAAGGAACTGACGACGGACAGGTCGTGCGAGATGTAGATCAGTGTCAGCGACCGCTCGCGACGCAGGCGAGCAAGCAATTCCAGGATCTGCGCCTGCGTGGTCACATCCAGTGCCGAAGTTATCTCATCGGCGATCAGCACCTGCGGCTGCAACGCCAGCGCCCTGGCGATGCCCACACGCTGGCATTGACCGCCCGACAATTGCCGCGGCCTGCGCTCGCCGAGCGCTGACGGCAATTCAACCATGTCGAGAAGTTTCAGGGCCTGGCTGAGAGCCGCTCGTCGGTCAGCCATGCCATGGCGCCAGATCGGTTCGGCGATCGTCTCAAGCGCTGTCATGCGCGGATTGAGGGAATCATACGGGTTCTGGAAAACCATCTGGACGCGACGCCGCAATTCCAGGAGCTCGCGGCCGGCAAGCCGCTCTATGGGGCGGCCGCCCAGTTTGACCGTGCCGGTTGTCGGCCGGTTCTGCCTGATGATGGTGCGCGCCAGGGTGCTTTTTCCGGAACCGCTTTCACCGACGATGCCAACCGTTTCGCCGGCCGAGACAGCGAGGTCCACGCCATCCAACGCCGCAAAAGGCATTGCCTTGCGGTTGCGCAGGACATCGACAAGATCCCGCTTGGCCGGAAAGAGCACCCGCAGGCCTTCAACCTGCAGCAATGGCACCTCGTCTTCGGTTTGCGCCCAACCGGCTTTGAACTGTTTTCTGCCCGGCTGCGAATCCACCAGCAGTCTCGTGTAGGGATGCTGCGGCGCGTCGATGATCTGCCCGGCTTCTCCCTGTTCGACGATCTGGCCATGGCGCATGACGATGATGCGCGAGCAGATATCGGCCAGAACGCCCAGATCATGGGAGATCAATGCGATCGCAAGGCCTCGCTGCCGATTGAGATCCTTCAGCAATTCGAGGATCTTTGCCTGGACTGTGACATCGAGGGCGGTGGTCGGTTCATCAGCGATCAGCAGTCTCGGCGCGCAACTGATCGCGGCTGCGATCATCACGCGCTGCTTCATGCCGCCTGACAACTCGTGCGGGTATGATTTTGCCCGCATGGCGGGTTCGCGAATACCGACATCCTCGAGGAGCCTGACGGCCCTCTCCCACGCCTCGCCTACCGAAAGGCCAAGATGCCGGATCATCGGTTGCGCGATCTGCTTGCCGACCTTCTGCAGCGGGTTCAGGTGCGAAGCCGGATTCTGGAAGATCATCGCCATGTCGCGACCGCGCAGCTTCGCCCATTCGGCCTCGCCAAGACCCAACAATGCCTGATTATCGAAGCGGACCTCCCCAGCGACTTCTGCCGTCGACGGCAGCAGCCCCATCGCGCCACGGCAGATGGTCGATTTGCCGGACCCGCTTTCGCCGGCAATGCCGACGATCTCGCCGGGCATGATCCGAAACGACACGTTCTTCAGCACGCGGGTATTGCCGAACGTCACCGAGACATCGGCAATGTCGAGCAATGGGCGGCCTGCCATTCTGAGTGGCGCGAGAGGGCCGTTCATGCCGACACCTGCCCACGGCGCAGCTGACCAAGGCCGTCGCCAAGGAAAGCCAGGCCAAGCCCCAGCGAAATGGCTGCAAGGCCGGGGAACATGCAAATCCACCATGCCTGACGGATGTAACGGCTGCCGTCCGATATCATCACGCCCCATTCGGCCAGCGGCGGCTGTGCCCCCATGCCGAGAAAGCCGAAACTCGCGCCCGCAAGCATCACCAGCACTGCATCGCTCACCGCATAGGCGACCACCGGCCCGAAAGCATTGGGCAGCACATGGCGCAGCAAGACGACGCGATCGGGATAACCCAGGCACTGCGCGGCCTGCACGTACTCGCTGTCCCGGATCGCCATGACTTCTGCGCGAACCAGTCGCGCGTAGGTCACCCAGCCGACCAGTGCCAGCGCGACAAAGAAATTGAGCAGCCCCGGTCCGAGCACACCAACAATCGCCAGCACCAGGACGAAGAATGGAAAGGCAGCCGTCAGGTCGTAGAGCCGCATCAGAAGCGTATCGATCACACCACCATAATAGCCGCTCAGCAGACCGACGGTCGTGCCGATGACGAGCGGGGGCAGCACGCCGGCAAGGCACATCAAGAGATCGATGCGCGCGCCGTGGATGACACGTGAAAGCACGTCCCGCCCGACCTGATCCGTACCGAACCAATGGGCAGCACTCGGAGCTTTCAGCGCATTCGTGATGTCGACCGCAGTCGGGTCATACGGCGCAACAACAGGCGCGAACAAGGCCAGCAGAACCCATGCGCCGACGATTGATCCGGCAACGATGATGCTCCAGGGCATAGTGGCATCGGCTTGTTTGATCGGCCCGGATGCAGGAGTGGCTTCAATCGACATGGCGATCTCCTACAGCCGTGCGCGGGGATCGATGGCGGCGGACACCAGATCAACCACGAATGTCACCGCTACCGTCGTTACCGCAAACATCAAGGTGAGGCCCTGGACGACCTGGTAGTCCCGAGCGAGCAGTGAATTGACCATCAATGTGCCGAGACCCGGCACTGCGTAGACGGTTTCGACGATGATGGTGCCGCCGATCAGGAAGGCGACGAGGACGCCGAACAGGTTAAGCGTCGGCAGAATCGCGTTGGGCAGAACGGTGTGCCAGAATATCTCCCGTTCGCCTGCCCCTTGCGCGCGCGCCGCAACGACGAAATCGGCCGAGGCTTTCTCGATGAGAGCAGCCCGCAAGCTCTGGACCAGAACCGGCACCATCCAGATCGCCGTCGACAGCGCCGGCAGGAACAGATGGTGCAGATGATCGGCGAAGGTCTTGCCGTAGCCTGAGACAGGAAACCAGCCGAGTCCGACGCCGAAGAAGCGCGACATCATGATGCCAAGCCAGAACACCGGAATGGCCATGCCCGCAATGCCGATGAAACGGATGAACTGGTCGGCCAGGCTGCCGGGTCGGCGCGCGCTGGCAATTGCCAATGCAACCGACGGCGGCACCGCGAGACAGATGACATAACCGGTCAGGAAAAGCGTTGGCCAGATGTACTGCCCGATCAAGGCGACGACCGGACGCTTGTAGCGCATGGACTGACCGATATCGCCGGCAAACAGATTGCCGGCGTAGGTCATGAATTGCTGCCACAGTGGCTGGTCAAGCCCGAAACGCTGCCTGATCGCTTCGATCGTTTCCGGGCTGGCGCGATCGCCGGCAATGACCCGGGCCGGATCGCCCGGCACCATATGCACGAGCAGGAACGTGACGATACAGATGCCGGCGAGCACGAAGATCAGCTGGATGATGCGTCTGAGAACTGTTTGCAACTCGCCACCGTTTCCATTTCTGGAACCAAGCCGGCAAAGGCCGGCGCAAAGAAAGCGGCACGGTGCCTTTCAGCACCGCACCGCCTCTGGGAGGATCTATTGCTGCTCGATCGTTGTCTCTTCGAGCGTCCACTGCATTGCCGGAGTCATCTTCAGATTCTTCAGACGCTTCGAATAGGCGATTGCATAAGGCGAGTAATAAAGCGGGATCTGCGAGACCTCTTCCGTGGCGATCTTCGAAATCTCCTGATAGATGACGGCCCGCTTGGCCGGATCCTGCTCGCGCGATCCCTGCTCGGTCAGCTCGTTGAGCCGCTTGTTGTTGTAGAAGGTGTTGAAGGCATGCGAGTCGCATTCGCCGCACAGCGCCCAGCGCACCGCGAGGTCCGGATCGGTCACTTCATTCATCCACCAGGTCGGCGTTGCATCGTACTCGCCCTTGCCGGTCGCATCCCACCAGCCAGGCGTATCGACATTGACGAGCACCGGCTTCAGCCCGATCGCTTCCCACTGTGCCTGCATCAATAGCCCGATCTGCTGGTTGGTCGAGCCGCCGCCCAGGATGATCTTCACTTCCTTGCCTGCCATGCCGGATTCCGCCAGCAACTGCTTGGCTTTCTCCATGTCGGCGACGATGCCGGGATAGTTGTCATCGTGGAACTGCAACGATCCGGGGAGCGGTGTGTTCGCCGGCTTCGCATAGCCGCCAGTGACGGCCTGGGTCAGAGCCTTGTTGTCGAGTGCGTAAGCGGCCGCCTGCCTTGCCTTGAGATTGGAGAATGGTTCGCGGCCGTGATTGAGAAGCGAGACGAAGATGACATTCGACGGCTCCATGCGCATGTCGATGTCATCGGTCGCCTTGAGATCATCGACCTGCGACCAGTTGACACCGCGCATGACCTCGACTTCACCGGTCTTCAGCATGGCGGCAGCCGTTTCAGGCTCGGCGATCTCGAGCAATTCCACGGTCGCATCCGACTTCGGATAACCCTGGCGCCAGTAGTGAGGATTGGGGGCGAGCACGAGTTTTTCGCCTGGCTTCCATTCCTTGACCATGTAGGGCCCTGACGAAAGCGGCACCGAGGCAAAGGCACCATCGACACCGCGCTTGTCGACGTCGGCTTTGGAAACGATGCCGACATTCCAAAGTTCAAGATTGGCCAGCATGGGTGCCAACGCATGCTTCATCTTGATGACGACGGTCTTGGCATCCTGCGCCGAGATCGACGCCACTGCCGCAAGAGGCGATGGCAGGGCCGACTCCTTGTCCGAACGCACACGCTCCAGACTGAATGCCACATCATTGCCTGTCACCGGCGACCCATCCGAGAACTTGGCGTCGCGCAGATGCAGGGTATAGGTCAAACCGTCAGCGGAGATGTCCCACTTTTCCGCTAACCCTGGCTCCAGTTCGCCGGTTTCGAAATTGCGATGCAAAAGGCGTGAATAAAGCTGCCCGAAAACTTCGATATTGCCGGCCGCGCCGGAGCGGGACGGATCGAGCGTCGTCGCCGGATAAGGCGATGCGATGCGGATAACCGACTCGGCCTGTGCATAACCGCCCGGCGCGAGCACCACCAACCCCAGCGCAGCCGCAAGCAACGCCCTCATCATCGTTTTCATCTGAAACTCCCTCTGGGGCGCTTTGCGCCTTCTTGTTTTCGCCGTCAAAACAGTATTCCAGCCGGCGTCATTATGCGATCGCAGATCGCAAATAATGTCAAGGTCATTGTGCCATTGACCAGCAATTTCGATGCTCTTTTCAGCGGGTACGAACCTGGCGCACGAGCTCCTTTGCTTGCAGGCAGATAAGAACGGCGTTTTTTGCCGGAAATCCCAAGCACCCGGCAACCCGCAGCGCCCATGCGCAGGTCAGCCCGGTCGATGTGACCGGGCTCGGGATTGGCCATTGCTGTGATTGAAAGCCTAGAACTGCCAGGCTAGTGAAGCGCGTCGATGCGTCCAGTAGGCTGCAAAGCGCCCATCGGCGCGGATGAGGGACTCGCGCGGACCTGCTTCCACTACCCGGCCGTTCTCCACGAACACGATGTTGTCAGCGTGTGCGATGGTCTCCAGCCGATGGGCGACGATCAACACGGTACGGTTGGCAAAATTCCGCAATGCAGCGGCGATCGCCGCTTCGTTGCCGGTGTCGAGGGAACTCGTGGCCTCGTCGAGCAACAGGATTGGCGCCTCCTTCAGCAACGCTCGCGCGATGCTGACCCTCTGCCTCTCGCCACCGGAAAGCGCGGAACCCCTCTCCCCGACAGCTGCGTCCCATGTTCCCAGACGCGTAACGATTTCATCGACCCTGGCCGCGTTCGCCACTTGTTGAACGTCATCGTCGGTTGCGGAGGGACGCGCAATCCGGATGTTTTCCCTGATACCCCCCTCGAACAGCTGAACGGTCTGGAAAACCACCGCCACCTGATCCATCAGGCTCGATGGGTGGTAATCGCGGACGTCCTGTCCACCCACCAGGACCTTGCCGCCATCGACGTCATGGAACCTGGCAATCAGCGACAGGATCGTGCTCTTGCCGGAGCCGGAGGGGCCGACGATCGCGGTGGTCGAACCGGTGGGCACCTTGAAGGAGACGCCCTCCAGCACGACATTGCCGCCCGGCGCGAAATCGACATCGCAAAACTCGACATCCGGCGCACCGGCAACTGCATCTGTTGCTGGATGTCGTAACGTTGGCAGAGCCAGGATGTCCACAGTGCGTCGCCAGGCACCGCGCACGGATTCCAGTGCCAGCGCCAGATCCGAGAGCGTCATGAAGGGTTCAAGATAGCGCGTCGTCACGACGATGAGCGCGACGGCCCCGGCCGCATCGATCTTGCCGGTAGCGACGAGCCAGGCAATCAGGCCGATGAGCGCAACGAGCACCACCTGAAAGACAATCGAAAACAACAAGGTGCCGGGCACCGTGAACCAGAGCATGCGAAGCCCGGCGCGATGCTGCCGCTCGACCGCATTTCCGAGTGGCGTGCCCTCGAGACCGAGGCGGCCGGCCGCGCGCAGGATCAGCTGCGCCTTTGCGAACTCGTCGGTTCGCTCGGCAGCCTCTTCGGAAGCGGCTGCAAAAGCCGCTTCCGACTGCCGCATCAACCTGGCTCCCAAAAACAGCGCCGCCAGGAGAACGGGCACGGCGGCCACGGCGACCAGACCAAGCGGCAAGGACACGAAAAGCAGACTGATGCCGATGAGCGGTGGCAGCAGCAGCGAAATGCCTATCTGGCCGCAAAGATTGACGAAGGCAGCGAAAAGCTCGGGCACTGAACCGGCGAGCGCACGCTTGGCCTCGCCCTGCTGTTTCGCGCGGAACTCCCCGAGCGGAACGGCCAGCAAGTGATCGATGAGTGCGTGATTGGTTCTGTTGGCGACGGCAAAGCCCAGATCGAAGGCACGGACGATTAATCGTGATTCCGCAAACCATCCGGCCGCGATCGCGGCGGCAAGCACGCCGAGCCATGGCAGCGCTTCTTGCGGACCGGCGCTGAACAGCGCCCCGAGCAAAGGCAAGAGTGCAAGCGCTGCAGCCGCGCGCGCCAGCGCGGCAAAAATAACCCAGGCAACGTAGGGCGCGATATGGCGCCGAGCTTCCTTCGGGACCAGCAGGCTCATGCCGCGACCTCCTCTCCGGCATGCCAGAGGTCCCGATAGAGCCCCGGAGTGGCGACCAGGCTTTCGTGACGACCAGATTGTACGATGCTGCCATCCTTCATCACGACGATTGTGTCGGCCCGCGTGATCGTGTGCAGTCGATGCGCGACGACCAGGACGGTCCTGTCCCGCGTCAGCGCGGCGACCGCCTGCTGCACGAGATGTTCCGATTCCGGATCGGAAAATGCCGTCGCTTCGTCGAGGACCAGGATCGGCGGATTGGCCAGAAGAACGCGCGCTATCGACAGGCGTTGCGCCTCGCCCCCTGAAAGATAGGCGTCCTCGCCAACGACGCTGTCATATCCCCGTGGCAACCGGGCGATCCTGTCATGGATGTTGGCAGCACGCGCCGCGCTTTCGATCTCAGTGTCGCTGGCACCAGGCCTGGACAGTGCGATGTTGTCGCGAACCGACGCCCGGATGAAACAAACGTCCTGAAACACGAAGCCGATGCGCTTGTTGAGAACCTCAGGGCTGAGGTCGCGGATGTCGATCTCGGTGCTCCCGGCCGACAGCGTGATAGCGCCTTCCGTTACATCGTGAAAACGCCCCGGAAGCGCAGCCAGCGTCGACTTGCCCGCGCCGCTCGGTCCGATCAAGGCGGTCATCGTGCCGGGTTTCAGTTCGAGCGAAATGCGCTTGAGCACCGGCTTGCCAGGACGATAGCCGAAGGAAACATCGCGATACCGCAGTGTCAGCGGCCCGTCAGGCAGGTCAACATTCGAGCTATGGCGATCGAGCTCTTTTTCCTCCAGCAAAACACCGATGCGTCGGGCCGCTAGGCGCCCCTCGCGCAGTGGCACGAGCCCGTATGCCACGGCCATGATTTGCGCTCCGAAAGCCGTGCCGAGGAAAATGAAAGGAAGGATATCGGCAGGCGTCATTCCACCGGTACCGATACGCCACATGCCCCCGGCGACGATCAACAGGAGGAAGGTGGGTGGCTGAATGGCAAGTTGTGAAAGCACTTTGCGGCCTGCCATCGGCCGCTGCCAGCCATTGAGGAACATCGCCTGGCCGTCCAGCACCGCACGCAAATCGCGCCCGTTGCCGCCAAACACGCGCACCACGGCCAGCGCGTCGACAAAGGCACCCGCGGCGGCATTGGCTTTCTTCGTCAAATCGGCCACCCGCGCCAGATTGTCACCATTGCCGCGCATCATGTGGCTGAAGAGGAATATGAAAGCGATGATGGGCAGGAAGAGCATTGCCGCCAGGCCCGCATCGACGGTGAAAAGATAGAGGATGACCGCAACAGGCGTGACAACCCCGGCGACGGCATCCGGCACCGCATGCGTGACCATGTAGTGCAGGCGGCCCGCATCTTCCTGCACCGACTGGCGAACGGAAGCAGCGTTTCGCTCGGTGTACCAGCCGAGCGGCAGCCGGCCGAGCTTGTCGATCACGATGCGGCGCAGATCGCGACCGAAATCGGCATCCACCACATGCAGCCAGAGAAGCAGGATCGAAGCGAACAAGGTCGCCGCCCCATAAAGTGCGAGCGTCGCGATCACCAACGGCTGGTATGCACTCCAGCCGGCTTCACCGGACAGCAGCTTGCGGCCGATTTCTGCGAGCAGGACGAACGGTGCCAGACGCATCAGCGAGATCAACCCCTGCAGCAGGCCGGCGGCCCGCAGCTTCCATCGCAGTGGCGCCAGAAGTTCGAGCCCGCGCTGGGAGCGCCAGCGTCCCGCGGCGGGCGCCGGTTCGGACGTTGGTGGCTCCGTCACCCGCCCCGCCTGGTCGGCGACCTTGGCCTCGACGGCCGGCTCGGCCTCCTCCGCGCCGTGGTCCTTTCGCAAGCGCATCGCCTTGCCCCGCACCCAATAGGCACGGTGCTGGATATCGGCGAGCGGAAAACCATGCTGCTTGTTGAGGCACGCGCGCACTTCCTTGACCATCCTGGCCTCGCCCGCGAGCCAGGCGTGCCAATTCGACCAGTCGCGATGCGGAATGGCGCCCGCCATAGCCTCGGCTGTGCTTTGTGAAACCCACTCCACGCTGGCATTCGGATGCGCGGTAATCGGAATGGCCCTGTCGCCCGCCGAGACCTCCTGGAGCAGCACGACAATTCGTGCTTCCTGCGCAACAACAGCCAGGATGCTGTTGATTGCGGGAATGGCTGATGGATCGCCGATCAGGAGATAGCCTTCCGGTTCGGGTTCGGGGGTATCGAACTTGGTAAAGGATATGTAGGAGGCCGTAATCGCGTCACCGGGTCTGGCCGCCATGGCCCAACTCGCCGCCGGACCTGCCGGCTGGTGAAGCACAAAATCGAAAGTAACCTCGCCGCTTTCCGGATCCGGATCAATCAGCGTGTAGCCGCGCTGGTGAACCTTGTCGGAACCATCCGGATCGGGAGCCCACAAACGGATGAAGCTGGCGGTCGGTGTTTCGCGTCCGTCGATCATGGTCGGTGCATGAAAACGGATTCGACGAAAGGCAGGTGCCAGATCCTCGACGCTAAGCACGGTCATGACGTGCTCGGTCGCGCCAAAAGCCTTCATCAACGCGTTCTGGAAACCGCGTGCCATCGCCATCCTCGCTGCCTGCGCAATCGCCAGCGCCGACGGATTGGGTCCCGACAGGATCGATGGGTTGCGCCTGGTGTTTGCCCGACGCTCAAAGCCTCAGGAAAACATGACTATTCAAATCATGAAATAACTGCCAAGCCCCGGGAACCGCAACCGGGGCCGCTATCGCGAAATCAAGGAAAACTATCGCGCCAGCAAACCTGCCGGTCTCAATGCCGCCGTTGCTGACCGCGCACCTGATCAGCAGTCGGCGGATGGCCGAAATGTTTTCTGTATGCGGCGGTGAAAGCCGCCGGATTCGAGAACCCGACATGGCGGCCAGCCTCGGCGACGCGCAAGCCATGCTCCGACATCAGGATGCGCCCCATCTTCAGCCGCTGCACCCGGACATAGCCAAAGATCGTCGTTCCGAACGCAAGCTTGAAGTTCGACTGCAGCGTGGTGAGATTCACCCCGACCTCACGGGCAAGGTCGAGCGCCTTGGGCGGATCGGCAAGGCGCCGATCGAGGATCTCGCGAGCGTTGTGCGCTCTTTCGTATTGCAGCCGCCCGATCTTCCGGCCGACGCGCTCCTGCTCATGCAGCGCAATGGCGATTTCCAGCAGGAAACGCAGCGTCTGGCTCTCATGGTAAAGCCGTGCCAGGTTTCCTTCGTACGGGTGGTCCAGCACCTCGTTGGCGATCTCCACCGCACGCGCAAGGTGCGGCAAGGTCACACGCCGGAAACCCGGTCGCAGGAACTCTCTCAGGCAGGACAGGCTGTCGTTGTCCACGCTGCTCGCAAAACGATCGAGAAAATCCGGCTTGACGGTGATACCGAAAGCCCTCGCTCGCTGGCCGGTGAACCAGACACGTTCTCCGGCCTGGCGCGAGCCGAAACCGAGAACCTCTATCCTGCCCGGTTTGTGGGCGACGGAGGAAAGGCCATCAAGCAGCAGCGGCTCGCTGCTGCCATCGAGCAGCACCGTGCACAGCAGCGACGGCTCGATCTCGATCGCCAGGCCGCTGTCCTTCAGATAGGTGATGTCGTAGCCGGACATCAGCAGGCCGGGCTGAACCTCATCGGCCTTGAGCATGCCGGACATAGCCGGGGTTTCGATCGACGTCCCAGCCAGAACTCGGTGTTCGATGGTGATCGCGCGCTCGGCGGCTTCACGCAGCAGATCGGAGACAGAAAAGTCCCCCACGATGGCTGTTGAAGCACCCATGCACGATATCCCCGAATCCAGCACGGCCGGCGCGCAGAACCGCGGTTTCTGTTTCCCGCGATGGTTTTGCTTGCTGCCGCGATAGTGACGCGATTGCGGCCGCCCAGCCGCGTGGCTAATACCTGATAATTATAATCATGATTTAGGAAGCTGGCTAGGGTCCGCCCCGGCCGGCGCATTTGAACTGCGTGGGGATCCAATGCGCTTGAAAGCATATCGCAGGTCGCTGACCTGCGGCGTTGCCGCTCTGTTGAGCTTGCCGGTCGTTATGACACCGCAACCGGCTGCTTCCCAGGAAGCGCCCCGGGTCGAGCAAGGTGCGACCGTGCTGGACAAGATCGTGCTCACCGGGCGAAAGCGCACCGAAGTGGAAGAGAAGGCACCGGTCAGCGCGACGGTGATCCAGTCCAAGGATATTCCAGCCTCCGGCCTGGATTCAGGCGCCGATATTGCCAGGAAGGCGCCCAACACCAATTTCGTCGACTACTCGCGCTTCGGTGATAATTACCTGAATATCCGTGGTGTTTCGACACTTGGCGGCCCGCTCAACTCCTTCGATTCCACGGTCGGCTTCTCCGTCGATGGCGTGCCGACCAGCGTCATCGGTTTTGCCCCACCCCTGCTCGATGTCGAGCAGGTCGAAGTGCTGCGCGGCCCGCAAGGAACCACATTCGGGCGCAACGCCCTTGCCGGCGCCATTAACGTCGTCAGCCGGCCAGCGGATGGCGAACGCGATTTCCGCGTCAACACCGAGATCGGCAGCAACGGTCACGCCTTTGTCGAAGGTATAGCCGGCGGCTGGATCTCGCCCGACGTACTTGCCGGTCGCGGCGCTGTGCGCCTGCAGAAGTACGACGGCGATGTCCCCAACCCATACCTCGACAAGGACCTCGGTGGCGCCAAGGTCGGCGCGGCGCGCGGAACCGTGCGTTATACGCCCGACGCGACGTGGACCATCGATGTCAGCGGCTCATACAGCCGCGACCAGAGAAACAACCCCGCCTATCTGCTCTACAATCACCCCGACTTCCCCATCAGCGGCGAAGATGTCGAGCCAAAGAACCTGCGCACCATCGCGCAGGGCACGATCAACATCCGCAAGGACTTCGAGAACGTCAGCTTCACCTCGACAACCAGCTATCAGGACATCGGCGTCTCGAACTTCGGCGACTTCACGGATTCCTATCTCTACGGCCCCTATCTCGGCCTGCCGCCGCAGTTCCTGTTCAACCCAGCAGCCGACAAGGTTGATTCGGACGAGAAAGAGCGCATCTTTACCCAGGAGTTCCGCCTGAACTCCTCAGAGTCATCAGATTGGCAATGGGTTGCAGGAGCAAGCTACCTGCGTTCCGACTACGACTTCCATCGCAAGACAGGACGCCGTTCCCGACGATGAACGGCACCTTCGACAACAAGATGACCAGCGAAACCTATGCCGCCTTCGGCGACGCGACTGTCCCGCTGAATGAGCATTGGTCCATTTCGGGTGGACTTCGACTGGCGCACGATCGCCAGACGTTCGACGGCAACTACGTGACAAATGGTTTCCCCGGCACGATCCCTGCGTTCCAACAGGCCAGCGAGACCTCGGATACCTACATGACCGGACGCGCCGCGATCGCCTACAACTGGAACGCGGACGTGATGAGCTATGCCTCCATCGCCCGCGGCTATGCTTCAGGCGGCTTCGAAAAGACCTCACAATATGCGGGGTTCGGCATGCCTTCGTTGAAATTCGACCCTGCCAAGAGCTGGACATACGAAATCGGCACCAAAGCCAATCTGGCCGACGGCATCGCCGTGCGCGGGGCTGTTTTCTACAATGATGTGCGCGACGGCCAGCTCAGCGGTTTCGATCTGGCGACGATGCGCGTCTTCATGACCAACCAGAATTTCCGCAGCTACGGCCTGGAGCTTGGCGGCTCCGCCGAGCTGACCGACGGCCTCGAATTGACGGGAGGCATCGGATACACGAAATCCGAGATGGTCGACGTGACGGCGGAATCGATGCTGACGGGTGCGCGCGAAGGCAACCGGGTGCCACAGGTGCCGGAGTGGACCGCCAATCTCGGCCTCGGCTATCGGTTGCCCGGCGAGGCGCTGGGGGTAAGCGGCAACTTTACCGCCAACGTCAGCTATCAATATGTCGGGACGCGCGTCTCCGATCTCGCCGACAAGGAAGAGTTGGAGCCCTATCACACCATCAATGCCCGCATCGGCTGGGAAAACGAGAAGTACGGCTTCTACGGTTTCGTCAACAATCTGCTCGACGAGCGGCCGCTGGCTTACTCGCTGACGATGGCGCCCGGCGTACGCGGCGTTTACATCGGTCGCGGCCGCGTTTTCGGAGCCGGTGCTACGGTCAAGTGGTGAGGTAACGCACCAGTCGCTGTGGCTGTTGCCGGCCGAGGCGCCCCAGCCCGGGAAAATGCCGATGCGAGCGACCGCAACCCATCTGCCGCAGTGACTTCAGGCCGGGAGTCTGGCATCTGAAGCCGATGGGAGCGATGCGGGACATTTTCAGGGACAGGCTGACGGCCACGGCCGTTGCAGCCATCCTTGTCTATCTGTTCCTGCTGCAGGCTTTCGTCTCCGGCATGACCCAGGGCGCGATGGCCGCCTCGGCCGCCGATCCGCTGCATGTCATCTGCACCACCGATGGCGCGGAGTCTTCGTCGGATCCAACCGGACCAGCCGGAAAGGGCAGCACCTGCCCTTGCGCTGCCCTGTGCAACATCGCGGGTTTGGCTGCTCCGGCCGTCGTGGGTGGACAAGATCATGTCTATCTGACCGCGACCAGAGCTGAGCCAGTTCGCCTGCCGCTTGCGTCGAACCCGTTCACGCCCTCGTTGCGCGGCTTCGTTCCAGGCCCGAGGGCACCACCACTCCTTTCCTGACCACACTGTTCGAACACGACGGCTCGACGCTGTCGTGCATTTCACAACGTCAGGAGAAACCCATGTCCGAACTCACCCTCGGGCGGGAGCCCGCAGGCATCGTTGCGCGCTCCGCGTCCGACCTTTATCGCGCCGTCTGGCGCTGGCATTTCTACGCAGGTCTGCTTGTCCTGCCCTTCATGATCACGCTTGCGCTGACGGGAGCGCTCTATCTGTTCAAGGATGAGATCGACGGCATCATCCATTCCGACCTCAAGCGCGTCGAAATCCAGGAAGGCGTGACAAAGGCAGCACCTTCACAGATGGTCGCCGCAGCGCTGACCGCCAATCCGGGAACGGCCGTCAAATTCACCGACCCCGCCTCGCCCGACAGTTCCGCCGAAGTGACGGTCGAGACGTCCGATCAGGGCAAGCTCGCCGTCTATGTCGATCCTTACTCTGGTAAGGTGCTCGGCACCCTGCCCGACCGCGGCACGGTGATGTGGACGATCCGCTACCTGCACAGTCTCAAATATTTCGGCTCGTTCACACGCGCCCTCATCGAGATCGCCGGTGGCTGGTCGATTTTGCTGGTCGGCACCGGCATCTATCTGTGGTGGCCACGGCGCCAGACCGGAGGGGTGCTGAGTGTAAGGGGAACGCCGCGCCGCCGTGTCTTCTGGCGCGATACCCATGCCGTGACAGGCGTCTTCGTCGGTTTCTTCATCGTGTTCCTGGCAATCACCGGAATGCCGTGGTCCGGCGTCTGGGGCGCCAAGGTCAATGATTGGGTGAACGGCAACAACTACGGCTATCCCAACGGCGTCTGGACCGGGGTCCCCATGTCGGACGAACACGCCAATCACGTTGCCCAGATGTCCTGGTCTCTGGAGCAGGCCAAGGTGCCGCAATCTCCGGCACAAGACGGTCAACCCGTAGGCCTTGATGAAGCCGTCGCCACGTTTGAGAAGCTTGGTCTTCACAAGGGTTATGCGGTCAACCTGCCGGCCGACGCATCAGGCGTGTATACCGGTTCGGTCTTCCCCGACGATCTTGCGAGCCAGCGGGTCGTTCATCTCGACCAGTACACCGGCAAGCCACTTATTGATGTCAGCTACGCCGACTACGGGCCGTTTGCCAAAGCGATTGAATGGGGCATCAGCGTCCACATGGGCCAGCAGTTCGGTCTTGTGAATCAGCTGGTACTGCTTGCCGTCTGTATCGCGATCGTCATGCTTGCCGTCTCGGCCGGCATCATGTGGTGGAAGCGACGGCCATCGGGCTCACTCGGCGTCCCGCCGCAGCCCGGGGACAACCGCGTGTTTCGCGGCCTGCTCGCCATCCTGCTTGTCGGCGGCCTCATCTTCCCGCTGGTCGGGATTTCGCTTGTGATCATGCTGGCTCTGGATTGGACGTATTCCAGGATACGCGGGCCGAGAACCGCATAGCCTTCCGGTCTTCTGGGGCGTAGTCGGTCAGCCTGCGTCCCAGTTGCCCATATGGTCGGCAGGTGAGCCGACCCGTTCGGATGGCTATACGTCTTCCAGGCCTTGCCGAGCAAAGCAATTCCATTTTCGAGCCGATGAACCGAACTAGCTTGTCATCTTCCCTCGTAATTTCAGGATTTCGTTTCGCGCAAACATCCTTAAGTTTACTATTCTTATGGACTTAAGGGAGGAGCGACGATGATCGAGCGTTCGCGCAATTCCGTCATCATAATTGGCGGCGGTGCCAGTGGCGTCATCCTGGCTGCGCATCTGCTGCGTTCGAACGATCCGGGCCTGCGTGTCACTGTGATCGAACGCCGCGAAAGCTTCGGCAAGGGCATGGCTTATTCCGCCGCCTTGCCCGATCACCTGCTGAACGTCGCAGCCACCAACATGAGTGCCTATCCCGACGATCCGTCCCATTATTGGCGCTGGCTTCAGGAAAAGCAGCTTGTTCAGACCGATACCGGTCCGGTTTACACATCTCGCAGCACCTATGGCCGCTATCTGCAGGACATACTCGAGCGCCTCGCCGAAGATGAGCGCACGACCGGGCGCCTGAGGTTGATAAGGCAGGAATGTACCGGCGTCGTCACGACGCCGGCCGGTGTCGAAGCGCGTCTTGCTGATGGCACCAGCCTTGTCGGTCATATAGCTGTCCTGGCCACCGGTCATGACCAGGAGCCCGCGCCCGACCAGAACTTCGCGGTCCGCATGGGTTCTGCCGACGATACGCCCCTGGATCCGGACGCGCCCGTGCTCATCCTTGGCACCGGACTGAGCATGGTCGATGCCTGGCTGACGCTCGAGCACCGGGGACACAAGGGAGAGATAACGGCCGTCTCGCGGCGTGGATTGCTGCCTTGGCCGCACCAGAAAGGCAATCCGATCAAACTGGACAGTGCCGACATTCCTCTCGGCACTGAACTGTCCTATTTCGTCGACTGGTTTCACAAACTGGTCCGCGAGACGGAAAAAGCCGGCGGCAACTGGCGTGATGTGGTCGATGGATTGAGGCCGTTCAACCAGCGGATCTGGCAAAACTGGCCATCCACCGCAAAGCGGCGGTTTCTGGAACACACCAAGGCATGGTGGGATATCCACCGCCATCGCATGCCACCACAGATCCATGCTCGCGTGAACCAGGCAGTTCGCTCCGGCCAGTTGAAGCTGCTCGCCGCACGCGTGGTCGGCACGGCCTCCGACAATGGCGACAGGCTGGTGAAACTCCTGCCCCGCAGGTCGCGAGATACAGAAACCTTGCGGGTTGCCCGCATCTACGACTGCACAGGCATCGTCAAGGATGTCTCGACCGGCTCGGTCGCGGTCATCAGGTCCCTGACCGATCGAGGCCTCGCCCGGGCTGATCCACTGCGGCTTGGCCTCGATGTGACATTGGATTGTGCCGTGATCGACCGTGGCGGCAGCGCCTCCGACCGTCTCTTTGCCGTCGGCCCGCTCACTCGCGGAACATTCTTTGAAATCGACGCAGTGCCCGACATCCGCAATCAGACTGCCAAACTCGCGGGACAACTGACGCAGCGCACGGCACCGGGTTTCCGTTAGACGCGACAGCGAAAACGGCGCGAACTTCAGTCCGCGCCGCCGTACATACCTTACTGCGGAACGTCAGTGGCTGCCGGCCGGCACCATATCGAAGCGGCCAGCCGCCACACCGGCGCTTGCCGCCCAGGCTGCCTCTCGCCGTGACGAGGAGTTCTGAACGAAGGACACCACATGTTCGAAAGCGTCGAGACCATCGGCTGTCCCGATTCCTCGGACCATGAACTCCGAAACCCCGGCATCGACGAAGCTCAGCAGCTGAAGAGCAGCCTGGGCCGGCTTTTGCGACAGGATCGACTGACCTGAGGCAGCGGTTTCCTGTCCTGCAGCGTCAAAAACAACCGGCAACGCGAAACGAACCTTGCCTTGTCGACCATGCCTCGCTGCCGCCGCACGAACCCGGCTGGCCAGCAAACGGGCCTCGTCCGGCGACATGGCAGCAAGTTCGAAGACGTCGGCATGTTTTCCCGCAACGTTCAGGGCCGTTCCGGACAATCCCGCCATGCGGATCGGCACCGCTATGCCGCGCGCACTCTTGCGCGGCACGAAGCCGCCCACGACACTGTAGAACGGCCCTTCGTGATCGATCGGTTTTTCATTCGCCCACAGGCGCTTCAAAAGCGTCAGATATTCGTCGATCCGCCGCCAGAAGGCTATATGGCTGGGCTGTCGGTCGGTATCGACCAGTCCGCGCGCAGGCACCCGAAGCGCAATCCGACCGCCGTGCCGAAGCTGCAATGCCGCCAGCCGGCGCGCTGCGGTAACGGGATCGAGTTCGCCGGCGCCGTGTGTCAGCAGAATCTGCTGTTGTTCGATTTCTCCGGCGACAGCGCGGTCGACAACATTAAGCGAGTTGCTCTGCCCGTCGGACAGCCAAGACTGAAAGCCTGCGCGCCACGCCGAAGCGGGCGTGACCCGGCTTCTGACTGCATGCCTTTCAGCGGCAGCATTTGATCGATCGGTGCTTGCAGGGGATACAAAAGTGAACACAACGCTCATCACAACTTCTCCCTTGTTGTGGTGGACAGGCGGGCGGTTCAACTCCTCTGGAATTGCAGGCGGTCACATGACCGCATCAGTTCAGGGCACAAGCCCAAAGATGAAGGCGCTTGCAAAAAGGAAAGACACGGCGAAAACCGCATAGGGCAGCAGCGCACCGCCAGCAGGCGACACAGAAATGCCACGGTGGCGGAACTTTCGTGTACCGGCCTGGGTCAGGAAATTCGCCATCGCGTCCTCCATTTCCCATTAGTCTATAAACTCAGTAGATTTTGTCGATTGCTATTTTCAAGACCGAATTGGGATGGCTTTCTCAAAAATGACCGCGATGTCGAAGATTGTTCCCCACCCGATGGATCCAGTGAATTTGGCCCATACAAAGCGGGACACGCGAGTGCCGTTGAAGCCGGATGCAATATCCGGCGCAATAATCCTAGCCTAACACGGTCGATTTTCGTATCACTCCGGCGCGCCCGAAAGGCGGCGCGATGCCCATGGAAAAGCCTCAGATGTTTGAAGACCTGCAGCCGGCGCCAACAGACAAGATTCTTGCCCTGATCGGGCTCTACCGTGCCGATCCGCGCACCGACAAAGTCGATCTCGGCGTGGGCGTCTACAAGGATCGTGACGGCAAGACGGCAGTCATGCGGGCGGTGCGCGAGGCCGAAACGCGGCTTCTGCAGAACCAGGACACAAAGACCTATCTTGGCCTTGCAGGCGATCTCGCCTTCAATGAAGTCATGACCAGGCTGGTTTTCGGTGACGGCGCCGACCTCACCCGCATCCGCGCGGCACAGGCGCCGGGCGGTTCCGGTGCGTTGCGACTGGCCGCCGAACTGCTGAAGCGTACCCGGCCAGGCGCCACGATCTGGATTTCCAATCCGACCTGGCCGAACCACATCCCCATGATGCGGGAAGCTGGTCTCACCATCGCCGAGTATCCCTATTTCGATGCGGCAAGCGGTTCGGTCCGCTTCGACGACATGCTGGCGACGCTGAAGACCGCCAAGCCGGGCGACGCGGTGTTGTTGCACGGTTGCTGCCATAACCCGACCGGCGCCAACCTCACCATCGAGCAGTGGGCCAAAGTGGCGGATCTGTTGGTGGAAGGCGGCCTGCTGCCTTTTGTCGACATTGCCTATCAGGGTTTCGGTGAAGGCCTCGAAGCTGATGCTGCCGGCCTGCGCCTTATCGCCGGCAAAGTGCCTGAAATGCTGGTCGCTTCGAGCTGTTCGAAGAATTTCGCCGTCTATCGCGATCGTGTCGGCGCCGCGATGATCCTGGCGAAGAACGGCGCGGAAGCAGACATCGCGCTGAGCCACATGCTGGCAGCGGCACGCACGCTCTATTCGATGCCGCCGGATCATGGCGCTGCTGCGGTCCGCATCGTGCTGCAGGACGAGAAGCTGCGCGCCGACTGGGAGACCGAGCTTGAGGAAATGCGCCAGCGCATGCTGCGGCTGCGCGTCGCTTTCGCGGAGGCGCTGCGCAGGCAGTCCAATTCGGACCGCTTCGATTTCGTTGCGGAGCATCGTGGCATGTTCTCGCGCCTCGGCTTGACGGAAGCGCAGGTCGATCGGCTTCGAACCGAACACGGCGTCTATATGGTGGGCGACAGCCGCATCAATGTGGCCGGCCTGCCGGAAGACGGCCTGGACAAGCTCGCCAAGGCGATTGTTTCGGTACTCGAATAGCGCGCTTCGAAATCGGAATCGATATTCGAGAAGCACAATCGACGCGCGGTGCTCCGGATGGTTCCGCGAGATTGTGGACAAGAGGCCAATGCCATTCAGCGGCATTGGCCGTTCTGCCCGATGCGGAATAGGCTCTGGCCATGAAACCATCCAAGGACATCTCCCGCCTCATCGAGATCATGGCCGCCCTGCGTGCGCCGGTCACTGGCTGCCCCTGGGACATCGAGCAGGATTTCTCGACCATCGCCCCTTATACGATCGAAGAAGCCTACGAGGTGGCCGACGCCATTGCGCGCAATGATATCGACAATCTGCGCGAGGAACTTGGCGACCTCCTGCTTCAGGTCGTCTACCACGCCCAAATGGCTGACGAACAAGGTGAATTTGCCTTCGGCGACGTGGTCGAAGGTATCACCCGCAAGATGATCCGTCGCCATCCCCATGTCTTCGGCAGCGAAGACGCCCGCAGCGCCGGAATGGCCAAGGGCATGTGGGAAAAGATCAAGGCAGAAGAAAAAGCGGAGCGCCGCGCAGAAAGGCTGGCGCGAGGCCTGGATCCGGAAGATCACGGCAAGGGTTTCCTGGATTCCGTGCCGGTTGCCCTGCCCGCGCTGACCAGGGCACTGAAGTTGCAGGAGAAAGCCGCCCGAGTCGGCTTTGACTGGAGCGAAGCCGAACCGATCCTCGACAAGATTGAAGAGGAAATCGCGGAGTTGCGCGAAGCCCTGGCCAAGCGCGATGCCGCTTCAATCAGGGATGAATTTGGCGACATGCTGTTTGCTGTCGTCAATCTCGGCCGCCATCTCAAGGTCGATTCGGAAGCTGCCCTCTCCGGTACCAACGACAAGTTCCGCAAGCGCTTCCACTATGTGGAGCAGGCACTCGACACCTCCGGCAGCAGCCTGGAGAAAGC
Organism: Mesorhizobium sp. Pch-S; assembly: GCF_004136315.1. Taxonomy (NCBI): domain Bacteria; kingdom Pseudomonadati; phylum Pseudomonadota; class Alphaproteobacteria; order Hyphomicrobiales; family Phyllobacteriaceae; genus Mesorhizobium; species Mesorhizobium sp. Pch-S. The sequence goes on along the minus strand of NZ_CP029562.1, from coordinate 5,757,428 downwards.
CTCGCTGGACGAGATGGAAGCACTTTGGCAGCAAGCGAAAGGTGCCGGCTGAAAACCTGGAGCAATGCCAGCAAAGGCGCAGCGGTTTGCGTCCGGAGTTATCTAAAACAAAGAGTTGGATGAATTTCCGTGAGCACCGGAGCCGACCTAGCGGCTCCATTCGGCCCGCTGGAGCACGACACGATATCCATCCGGATCCTGGAAGGTGACGCCAACCCTGTCCCAATACGGATTGAATGATGGGATCGGGTCAAAACCCGCCGACTTCATCGAAGCGACAGCATCCTCCCACATCGTCTGATCAGGAAGATAAAAGACAAGAAGGTTATCATCCGTTGGCGCTCGACCAGCGACCTCACCGTGAGCCGTCGTGAACTCCAGATGGTAGGGAGCGTTCGGTTGCCCCAGTATGATCCCGTCAAAGCCGTCATGATCATCGAAGCGCGCCAGGACCTGAAGGCCGAGGCCGTCTCTATAAAAGCGCAGCAAAGCTTCGAGGTCGTCGGATGGCCTCGCCACCCGCATCTTGGGGAAACCGGGCATCTCAACCGCTTTTGCGTCGCAGCCGACCTTCAATCTCTTCGCGCGCGCTTTCGGTCGCCATCAGGGACAGGGAAACGCTGCCGTCTTCATTGTCCGTACGCTTGACGACATCCCCGTTGCGGTAAAGCCAGTCGACCATGCCGAGTTGCGCGGGCTGCAAGGTGATCTCGACCGACTGTAGCTCACCTGACACGCGTGTCTCGATCAGCGCCTTCAGGGCGTCGATGCCCTCGCCCGTCACCGCCGAAATGGCGATCGGCGGGCGTTTTGCATCGGTGCTTTCCGCCAGAAGGCGCTCGCGATTGCCTTCATCCAAAAGGTCTATCTTGTTCCAGACCTCGACGACACGATTGGTGTCGGCGGCATCGACGCCGAGATCGCCCAGGATGCGCTCGACGTCTTCTGCCTGCGCGGCGGTGTCCGGATCGGAGATGTCACGCAGATGGATGACCAGGTCAGCCTCCACCACCTCTTCGAGGGTGGCTCGGAAAGCGGCGACCAGATGGGTTGGCAGGTCGGAAATGAAACCCACCGTATCGGAAAGGATGATCGGTGTGCCGTGCGGCAGGCGCACCCGCCGCAATGTCGGGTCGAGCGTTGCAAACAGCATGTCCTCCGCCAGAACGCCGGCGCCGGTCAGCTTGTTGAACAGTGTCGATTTGCCTGCATTGGTGTAACCGACGATCGCAACCACCGGAAAAGGCACCTTTTTTCGCTTTGCTCGATGCAGATCACGCGTGCGCCGCACCGTCTCCAGCTCACGCTTCAGCTTGATGATCTTCTCTTGCAGCGCGCGACGGTCGGCCTCGATCTGCGTTTCACCGGGGCCGCCCAGGAAGCCGGCGCCACCGCGCTGACGCTCAAGGTGGGTCCAGGATCGCACCAGACGACCCTTCTGATAGTTGAGATGCGCCAGCTCGACCTGCAGCGTACCTTCCTTGGTACGGGCGCGTTCGCCAAAGATTTCGAGGATGAGGCCGGTCCGGTCCAGAACCTTGACGTTCAGTTCCTTCTCGAGGTTGCGCTGCTGCACCGGCGTCAGCGGATGGTCGACGATGGCGAGTTCGGCACGCTTGTCCTTGACCGCCTCGGCCAGCTCCGAAACCTTTCCCGATCCGAGCAACGTAGCCGGTCGCGGTTCAGCGACGACGGCAATCGATGCCTGCACGGGATCGAGATCGATGGCTCGCGTCAGACCAACGGCCTCTTCCAGCCGCGCCTCGGGTGAGCGTGCCAGCCGAACCCGACCGGTGTCGTCTTCCTGCCTTGTGTGATTCGGCAGCACGGGAACGACTACGAGGGCACGGGTTGCCTCTCCGGAGCCCGCGCCCTCATCATGTGCCGATTGCCCGCGGCCCTTCCGGCTCGCGTCGTCCTGCCTGGTCAATTAGCCGCCTTGGCTTTCCTCACCATCGAACATCTGAACCGGCTGGCTCGGCATGATCGTGGAAATGGCATGCTTGTAGACGAGCTGCGAATGCCCGTCGCGCCGCAGCAACACACAGAAATTGTCAAACGAGGTCACCACCCCGGTCAATTTCACGCCGTTGATGAGGAAGATTGTGAGTGGATTCTTGCTCTTGCGCACCGAGTTCAGGAACAGGTCCTGAAGATTTTGCGAACGCTCTGCCATTGTTCTTATCTTTCGCCGATCCCCTTCGGTATGCATGCCAGTGCGCCAAAATACTCGGCATATGTCAAGCTTGCAGACATGCTTGTCGTGAACAACGACAAGTAGAACGAGATGTATTGATGTCCATTCCTGTTGTGCCGGTTATCAGGCCGGACTTTTTTCCGCAACGTCAAAAAACGCCTGCCGCAACGAAAGTGTTATCGAGCCCGGATGACCATTGGCAACGGTATGTCCGTCAATGGCCACCACCGGCATGGCGATTGTCGTTGCCGAACTGATGAAGGCTTCACGCGCTTCCTTGGCTTCGGCAACGGAAAAACCGCGCTCTTCAATCTTCAGGCCAAGCTTGGCCGCAACGTCAAATATCGTCGTACGGGTGATGCCGCGCAGGATCCCATGGTCCGCAGGTCGCGTCACCAGGACACCCTCCTTCGTGACGATCCAGGCATTCGACGACCCACCTTCCTTGACGTTGTCGTTCTCGTCGACAAACCAGGCTTCCTGAGCTCCGGCTTCCTTCGCCTTCTGCTTCGCCAGCACGTTAGGCAACAGCCCGACCGACTTGATGTCGACGCGATCCCAGCGATTCTCCGGCACCGTGATGACCTTGATGCCGTCTTCCGCCCGCTTGGCCGCAAGCGCCGGATTGACCTTCCTGGCGGTCACAACGAGCGACGACATCGTGTCTGCGGGGAACAGGAAGTCACGGCTGGCGACACCACGCGTCACCTGCACATAGACCAGTCCATTGAACACCTGATTGCGCCTGACAACCTCGCGTAACACGATCTCGAGCGGCTTCCTGCCGACCGGCCATTCGATGCGAAGTTCGCGCAGGGAGCGATCAAGCCGGTCAAGATGGCGTTTCATGTCGACGATGAAACCGCGTGCCACCTCGCAGACTTCGTAGACGCCGTCGGCAAACTGGTAGCCACGATCCTCGATATGCACGGCGGCATCGCGATGGGCGACATAGCGTCCGTTGACATAAGCAATGCGCGGCATGGCGAACCCTCTGAAATATCAGGTTTTCTTACGCGATTCCGATGACCGCGTATCGGACAAATACATGGTCCAGCCGCCCCGCAACGGCTGGTCAAACACCGAGAGACTTAAGCTTTCTATGCAAGGCGGAGCGCTCCATGCCGATGAATTCGGCGGTCTTGGAGATGTTGCCGCCAAAGCGATTGATCTGGGCGATCAGGTAATCCTTCTCGAACTGTTCACGGGCCTCGCGCAAGGGCAGCGCCATGATGTGCTGGTCCGACTGGTTGGGGGTGCGTGGCATCACATCGCCAATTTCCGACGGCAGCAGGTCGGCGGTGATCGGTGCCTCGACATCGTCGCCGCGCGCCAGGATCATCAGCCGTTCGATGTTGTTGCGCAGCTGGCGCACATTGCCTGGCCAGTTGTGCGCCTGAAGCACTGCCATCGCGTCGTCGCCGATGCGGCGCGCTTTGATCCCCGCCTGCCTCGCGATCTGCTTGACGAAGGTATCGACCAGATAGGGAATGTCCTCGCGTCGCTCCGCAAGTCCGGGCACCGCCACAGGCACGACAGCCAGGCGATGATAAAGGTCTTCGCGGAAGCGGCCCTCGGCAATCATGGCTTCGAGGTTTTGCGCGGTTGACGAGATGATGCGCACATCGACCTTGACGCGCTTGGTACCCCCCACCCGTTCGAACTGCTGCTCGACCAGCACGCGCAGGATCTTGTTCTGCGTCTCGCGCGGCATATCGGCGACTTCATCGATGTAGAGGATGCCGCGATGTGCTTCCTCCAGGGCCCCGACCTTGCGCTCGGTGCCATTCGATTCGGTACCGAACAGTTCGATCTCCATGCGCTCGGGCGTGATGTTGGCCGCGCTCAGGGTGACAAACGGCCCGCTCTTGCGTGCCGACAAGGCATGGATGGCTCTCGCCGCCAGTTCCTTGCCCGAGCCCGATGGTCCCATGATCATGATACGGCTGTTGGTCGGTGCGACACGCTCTATGGTCTGCCGCAACTGACTCATCGCCGACGACATGCCGATCAGGTCGAATGTTTCGCCGCTGCGCTGTTTGAGGTCGGAAACCTCGCGCCTCAGTTTCGAGGTCTCCAGCGCACGCTCCGCGACGAGGATCAGCCGGTCCGCCTTGAACGGCTTTTCGATGAAATCATATGCGCCCCGACGGATGGCCGACACCGCGGTTTCGATGTTGCCGTGACCGGAAATCATCACCACTGGCAGGTTGGGATGCAGGGTCTTGATTTCATCGAGCAGGGCCAGGCCGTCGAGCCGCGAGCCCTGCAGCCAGATGTCGAGGAAGATGAGGCGCGGCGCGCGGTCAGCGATCGCGGCCAGCGCGCTGTCCGCGTCGTGCGCCGTGCGGGTTTCGTGGCCTTCGTCGCTCAGGATACCCGCCACCAGTTCACGGATGTCTTCTTCGTCGTCGACGATCAGAATATCAGACGCCATTACCGACCTTCTCAGTTTCTCGTTCGTTTTCCACCAGTTCCCGGCCACGTGGTGCCGTACCGGCGGGAAGGATGATGCTGATCATGGCTCCTCGCCCACCGTGGAAGTCGGCAGGGGCGTCGTGCAGCTCAAGCCGCCCGCCATGGTCTTCCACGATCTTTTTGACGATCGCGAGGCCAAGCCCGGTGCCTTTCTCGCGCGTCGTCATATATGGCTCGAGCAGCCGACCCCGGTTTTCACGCGGAAGCCCCTTGCCGTTGTCGATCACATCGACCCGGATCGAACCGTCGACATACGCTGCCTGGACACGGATCACACCTTTTTCACCGGGTGCCCGTTCGAGCCCTTCCATGGCCTCGGCGGCGTTCTTGATGACATTGCCGAATGCTTGCGACAGCAGTCGGTTGTCGAAGGTGCCTTTGAGCGGCTCGTCACCAAAGGAACGTTCGAATGCGATGTCGGACCGGCTGACTTCCACCAGGAACGAGGCTTCGCGCAACGGCTCGCGCAAATCGATCGCTTTCATTTCCGGCTTGGGCATGCGCGCAAACGACGAGAACTCGTCGACCATGCGCCCGATATCCTCGACCTGCCGGATGATGGTGTCCGTGCATTGGTCGAAGACTTCACGATCTTCGGTGATCACTTTGCCATAACGACGCCGGATGCGTTCGGCCGAAAGCTGGATCGGCGTCAGCGGATTCTTGATTTCGTGAGCAATGCGCCGGGCAACGTCGGCCCAGGCAGAGGTGCGTTGTGCCGTCACGAGATCGGTGATGTCGTCCACGGTCACGACGTAGGACTTCTCACCCTCATAGGCCTCGTCCTGGTCTTCCTCGATCGTCACCTGGACATTGAAAGTCCGCTCTGAACCAGCGCGGAAGAAGGTCACCTGCTCGCGATAGACCGGTTTGCCGGATTTGCGGCCGATCTCCAGCACGCGCCCGACATGCGGCAGCACAGCGGACAGATTCTGTCCCAGCGCAGTCTCGGACGACATCGCCAGCATCGCCTCGGCGGACTTGTTGACAATGGTGATGGTGCCGAAGGGATCGACACCAACGACGCCCGAGGTCACCCCCGCCAGAACGGCTTCCGAGAACCGGAGCCGTTCATCGGCCAGATCCTTGGCGGTCAGGATTTCATTGCGCTGGGATTTCAACTCCAGCAGCATCTTGTTGAAGGTATCCCCCAGATGCGCAACGTCACCGTCCGAATTGCGGACCGGCACCGAGACATCGAGATTTCCGGTCGCCACCTCGTCGGCTGCGCCGATCAGCTGACGGATAGGGCGCACCAGGCGATCCGCCACGGCGATACCGGTCCAGATCGCGGATAGGATGACGATGAGCGTCAGCGACATGTAGGGCAGTGCAAATGCGACCTGTGAGAACCCTCGATTGGTTTCGAGTCCGCGATACTCCGCGGTGTTTGCCCTCACGATCTCCCGCGCCCTGATCACCTCCGGATCGACCACGCGAATGGTGTAGAGATAAAGCCCCTCGATCTCCTTCAGCTTGATGATCGCGCCCATGATGTTGCGCGTGCGCGGCTCGATCAGCAGCGGCTTGCCGTCCACCGCCTGCTTGACGGCCCCATCGGGTGGCCCCGGCATGGGGAAGTCTGCGCCTGTCTTGGCGCTCATCACGAAGGAGCCGTCCTCCTTGACCAGTGCGGCATGAGCCAGACCGCGGCCGATCGCTTCCTTGTTCATCAGGTCCAGGAAGCCGCCTCTGTCGAGCCCGTAGAGCGTGCGCGAGCTGTCCAGGTCATAAGCCATGGACAAGGTCGTGCCCTGCAGGTTGCGGGCATTTTCCTGGACATAGGCTTCCGCGATCGAAAGCGACGAATTGATGATGGTTTTGGTGCGGATCTCGAACCAGCGATCGAGACCGATGTTCAGCGTGATGGCCGCAATGATCGCCACCAGGATCGCCGGAACCGCAGCGACCAGCGCAAACATCAGGACAATGCGTACATGCAGGCGAGACGCGGCCTTGCCGACGCGACGAGCCATGATGATTCGCCTGGCTTCTCGAGCAACGAGCGCCACCAGGAAGAAAATGAACAGTGCATTGAGGCCGATCAGCCACAATGTCGTTGTCCGATCAGGCGTGATCGGTGTCGCACCGACCAGGATGGCGAAGGAAACCGCGGCCGTCAGCAGGGCGCCGATGATCGCGAGGATGCCGGGAAGCGCCATCAGCCGCCTGGCCTCCTGCACACCGGATCTCCGAAACAATGGTCCGCTCAATGGTATGGCCTGCTCAGCCATTTCGCCGCTTGCTGTCATGGTTGCGTAGCATCTATGCAACGCATTGTGGCGAATATGCAACAAGACGTCTGATCACAAAAATCTTTCGACGTCTCATCAACTGGTTTTTGATGGACTAGTACGATTGGGCCGTCGCGGGATCGGACTAGCCCTGCCGCGCCCCGCGGTAGACGTTGACGCCAAGATCGCGAATCTTCTTGCGCAGCGTGTTGCGATTGAGGCCGAGCAGGTCGGCAGCACGGATCTGGTTGCCACGCGTCGCGGTCATCGCAGCCAGCACGAGCGGATGTTCGACCTCCTCCAGAATGCGCTGATACAGCCCTGATGGCGGCAACTCATCGCCGAAGGACGTGAAATAGCGCTGAAGGTAGTGCTCGACGGCCTGACTGATGGACAGGTCGTCGGGGATCAGGACATTGGCATTGGGAACGGCAGGGGCCTCCCCGGTCTTCAGTTCTGCATCGATGATCTCGGCTGAGATCTCGTCCTGCGGATAAAGCGCTGCCAGCCTCCGCACCAGATTTTCCAGTTCGCGAACGTTGCCTGGCCAGGGATAGCGCTTCATCAATTCCACACCGGCAGGCGCGATGCGCTTGGCCTGCAGCCCTTCCTTGGCACCGAGCTTGAAGAAATGCCGTACAAGGTCTGGTATGTCCTCGGCGCGTTCGCGCAGCCCTGGAAGCCTCAGCGGCACGACGTTGAGACGGTAGAACAGGTCTTCGCGAAACAGCCCCTGATTGATCAGCGTGCGCAGATCCTTGTTGGTGGCTGCCACGATGCGCACATCCGTCTTGATCGGCGTGCGCCCTCCCACGGTCGTATATTCGCCCTGCTGCAACACACGCAGCAGCCTGGTCTGCGCCTCCATCGGCATGTCGCCGATCTCATCGAGGAACAGCGTGCCACCCTCGGCCTGCTCGAAACGACCGGTGGAACGGTTCTGCGCGCCGGTGAAAGCGCCCTTCTCATGGCCGAACAGCTCCGATTCGATCAGATCACGCGGGATGGCGGCCATGTTGATGGCGACGAACGGCCCACCTCGCCGGCGGCCATATTCGTGCAGGGCACGCGCCACCAGTTCCTTGCCGGTACCGGACTCACCGCTGATCATGACGGTCAGATCGGTCTGCATCATGCGGGCAAGCATGCGGTAGATGTCCTGCATGGCTGCCGAGCGACCGACGAGCGGCATCGTTTCAGGCTGATCGTCGGGACGGACATCGGCCTTGGGGCGACGTGGCTCGGCCATCGCCCGGGCGACGATGTTGAGCAGTTCGGTCAGATCGAACGGCTTCGGCAGATATTCATAGGCACCGGTCTCGGAGGCACGGATCGCGGTCATGAAGGTGTTCTGAGCGCTCATGACGACGACCGGCAGTTCCGGCCGTGCCTTCTTGATGCGGGGCAGCATGTCGAAGGCGTTTTCATCCGGCATCACCACATCGGTAATGACAATGTCACCCTCGCCTGCTGCAACCCAACGCCACAGCGTGGAGGCGTTGGATGTGACCCGCACCTCATGTCCGGCACGCGACAGCGCCTGGTTGAGCACGGTGCGGATCGCCGCGTCATCATCGGCGACGAGAATGGTGCCGCGCGTACTCATGGACGGTATCCTTCATGGCTTTCTGCTGTCGGCTCCTTCCAGGCAGGCAGGAGCACGCGGAAGGTGGTGCCACGTGGCGTCGACTCACACTCGATGATGCCGCCATGTTCGCCAACGATCTTGGCGACCAAAGCCAGCCCCAGTCCGGAACCGTTCGGCTTCGTCGTGATGAATGGATCGAACAGGATCGGCAGAATATCCTCCGACACCCCTGAACCATTGTCGTGCACGCAGAATTCCAGCGGCAACGACACACGGTCCTGGGTTCCAGGCACCGAGACACGGATGCCAGGGCGAAAAGCGGTGGTCAGAGTGATCTCGCCGAGCGGATCCGAACCAATCGCCTCCGCGGCGTTCTTGACGAGATTCAGAAACACCTGAATGAGTTGGTCACGGTTGCCGTAAACCGAAGGCAGCGAAGGATCATAGTCTTCTATAATTTTGATTCTATTAGCGAAACCATTTCTCGCAATTGCCTTCACATGATCGAGGACGACGTGAATATTGACCGGATACCGGTCGATCGGTCGCTCATCGGAAAACACCTCCATGCGATCGACCAGCGATACGATCCGGTCGGTCTCGTCCGTGATCAGCCGCGTCAGCGCACGATCCTCATCCGAAGCGGAAAGTTCGAGCAACTGTGCAGCACCACGGATACCCGAGAGTGGGTTCTTGATCTCATGCGCCAGCATTGCCGCCAGGCCGGTGACGGAACGTGCCGCGCCACGATGTGTCATCTGCCGATCGATCTTGTCGGCCATCGAACGTTCCTGGAACATCACCACCACCGAATCCGGAAATTCCGGCACTGGCGCGGCATAGAGATCGACAACCTTCTCGATGCCGAGACGCGGTGAGGAAACATCGACGCGATATTCATTGACCGGTGTGCGCCGGTCGCGAACCTGATCCACAAGAGCCAGCAAAGGGCTGCCAAAGGGGATGAGTTTGGCCAAGGTGTTGCGTGCCAGCATGGTCGCGCTGGAGCGAAAGAAGTCCTCGGCATCGGCGTTGGCGTAGGTGATGTGGCCTTCTGGCCCGACCATGATCACCGGGCGGCGAATTGTATTGAGAAGAATCTGCGCGGCGTCGGCCATATCCGCGACTGCGGTCGTCGCGATGGTCATGCCGCGCTCCTGATTTCACCAAACTGCATGCTGTCCGAAAACACCGCACGCAACAGCTTCACGACACTGGCAGGCTCGAACGAAGTCAGTATGTCTTTGCGCAGAGGCGCCGGCGTCGCTCCCGCGTGTCGATCCAGATACCAGCCGAGATGTTTCCTGGCCTGCCTCAGCCCGCTCTCGATCCCGTAAAGGGCAAGCATGTCTTCATAGTGCTCGACGACATAGTCGCCGAATTCAGCGCCTGCCTTTGGCAGGCCTGATACTTCGATCCCGGCGGCAGCGGCCGCGATGGAGCCCGCGGTCCATGGCGCACCGTAGTGACTGCGGCCGGCCATCACGGCATCTGCGCCGGATTGTTCGAGGATCGCGACCGCGTCGGCTGGCGTCGCGACATCACCATTGGCAACGACAGGTATCGAGACGGCTTCCTTGACGCGTGCGATCGCGCGCCAATCGGCCTTGCCCTGATAGAACTGGCATCGGGTGCGGCCATGGATGGTTACCATGCTCACCCCGGCCTGCTCCGCGCGGCGGGCCAGCATCGGCGCGTTCAAGGCTTCCTCATCCCACCCCAGCCGCATCTTCACCGTAACCGGCACCTTCACCGCATCGATCACCGCCTCGATCAAGGTCAGCGCGTGGTCGAGGTCGCGCATCAACGCCGAGCCGGCATAGCCGCCGGTTACCTTCTTGGCCGGGCAGCCCATATTGATGTCGATGATGTCAGCGCCCTCGCCCGCGGCAATGCGCGCAGCTTCCGCCATATGCAGCGCTTCGCGCCCGGCAAGCTGCACCATATGGACCGGCAAACCGGAATGGCGGATGCGCAGGTCGAACCCTTCCCGGCCGCGGGCGAGTTCACCGCTCGCCACCATTTCGGAAACCACGAGACCCGCCCCATGCGCATAAGCGCGCTTGCGAAACGGCTCGTCAGTGATCCCGGACATCGGCGCCAGGAAAACACGATTGCGTACAGCGACCCCGCCGACAACGAGCGGCGAGGCGAGCTTATCTGGACTGGTCATGCACAAAAACCAAGCAATGTCTGTCTTTGCCTATTCACTAGCCAGATCGGGATGATTGTGCAATGCAGAATGAACATGCATTGCGGCTTATTTGGGAAAACGCTGGCCTTCCTGTTCGCCCGCGACTAAGCCTCTGCGCATGAGGGAACCGAGCGCAATCAAGGCCGTGTCCGCCGATGGCGGCGTTGCCGCCGTCATCGTCGCGGCGGGCCGCGGCGAGCGCGCCGGCCAGGCTGACGGACCAAAGCAATATCGCCACATTGGCGGTCGCGCCATCCTTGCCCGCACGCTGGAGACGTTCCTTTCACATCCGCGCATTGGCCAGATCGTCGTCGTTATCCACAGTGACGACCTGCAGTTGCTGCAAAAGGCCGTTGGCGATCGTCTTGCCGGCGTCACCATCGTCACCGGCGGCCGAACCAGGCAGGACTCGGTGCGGCTCGGCCTCGTCGCCCTGGACCACAGCACACCGGAAAAGGTGCTCATCCACGATGCCGTGCGGCCTTTTGCCGATCGCGATCTCATCGATCGCGTCATCGACGTGATTGGCGTCGGCCAAGGAGCACTTCCTGCTCTTCCCGTGGCCGACACTTTGAAACGTGAAAGCCGGGACGGCACCATCGGCGAGACGGTACCGCGAGCAGGCCTTCATGCGGCACAGACGCCGCAAGGCTTTCCCTTCCGTGCCATTCTGGCAGCGCACGAGAAGGCGCATCAGGCGGGCCGGGACGACTTCACCGACGATGCAGCCATAGCCGAATGGGCACGCCTGCCAGTCAAGATCGTGGCCGGCTCACCTGACAATGTAAAACTCACCTGGGCACGGGATATAGTCATGGCAGATCAACGGTTGCATGGTGCGCGCTCGAGCTTCCCTGACATCCGCACCGGCAATGGTTACGACGTGCACGCCTTTGAGGCAGGTGACCACGTAACATTGTGCGGGATTGCCATTCCGCACGATCGCAAGCTGTCCGGTCATTCTGATGCCGACGTCGGCCTGCATGCCTTGACCGACGCACTGCTCGCCACCTGCGGCGCAGGCGACATCGGCACGCATTTCCCACCTTCCGATCCGCAATGGAAAGGGGCAGCCTCTCGCTTGTTCGTCGAACACGCAGCCAGGATCGTGCGGGCTCGTGGCGGGCGCATCGCCAATGCCGACATCACACTGATCTGTGAGGCACCACGCGTCGGCCCTCACCGTGAAGCGATGACGGCCGCGCTTTGCGAAATGCTTGGCATTGCGGCAGAACGCATCTCGATCAAGGCGACGACGAACGAAAAACTCGGTTTCGTCGGCCGCCAGGAAGGCATCGCCGCGATTGCCACGGCGAGTGTCGTCTATCCTGGCGAGGTGCCGGAATGAGCGAACTCACGCCGCTGGCCGACCGTTTTCTGAAAGCCTGCCTGGCGCGCAGGATCATGGCGGCAACCGCTGAAAGCTGCACCGGCGGTATGATCGTTGCACATCTGACCGACGTCGCCGGCTCATCCGCCGTCGTCGATCGCGGTTTCGTCACCTACTCGAACGATGCCAAGATGGACATGCTGGGGGTCAGTGCATCCACCCTGGCAGCCTTCGGCGCGGTGTCGTCCGAAACGGCGCTGGAGATGGCCGCCGGCGCAGTGTCCCGCTCGCGTGCCGGCATTGCGCTGGCTGTGACCGGCGTTGCCGGCCCTGACGGCGGTTCGCCGGAAAAGCCTGTCGGGCTTGTGTGGTTTGGCCTTGCAGTCAAAGGCCAGCCGACCATCTCTGAGCACCGCATGTTTGACAATCGAGGCCGCGACTTCATCCGCCGCGAGACGGTGCGGCATGCGCTCGAGATGGGGCTCAGGGCTCTCGCCGACTGAAAATGCACTTCGCCATCAACCGGGCGAATCCCTAATTCAACCATCCTTCCCGTAGATCACGTCGGCGCGCTTTTCGAACGCTTCGGAGAACATGCGGAAGGCCCGGTCGAACATCGTGCCCATCATCGCGCCCAGAATACGGCTCTTGAACTCGTAGTCGATGAAAAAGCGCACGAAGCAGCCGTCGCTCGCCGGCTCGAAACCCCAAATGTTGCTGAGGTATTTGAACGGGCCATCGATGTACTTCACATCGATGATACGCTCATCAGGCTTCAACAGCACCTGCGTGGTGAAGGTCTCGCGGATCGCCTTGTAGCCGACGCTCATGTCGGCGACGAGCACGGTGCGGCCGTCACGCTCGCGGCACGAGCGCACGCTCAGCGCCTCGCACAACGGCACAAACTGCGGGTATTTCTCCACATCGGCGACCAGCGCGAACATCTGGTCGGGGCTGTGCGATACACGGCGCGTCGCCTCGAATTTCGGCATGAAACCGGCTTATCGCGCGGTTTTCTTGAGCTGTTCTTCGCGCGCAGCGCGCAACCGGGCGAAATCCTCGCCGGCATGGTGCGAGGAGCGCGTCAGCGGGCTCGAAGCCATCAGCAGGAACCCCTTGCTCTTGCCGACGATGGCGTAAGACTGGAATTCCTCCGGCGTGACGAACTTCTTCACCGGATGATGCTTCTTCGAGGGCTGCAGGTACTGCCCGATGGTCATGAAGTCGACGTCGGCCGAGCGCAGGTCATCCATCAGCTGCAGAACCTCATGACGCTCCTCGCCGAGCCCGACCATGATGCCGGATTTCGTGAAGATAGACGGGTCGAGTTCCTTCACCCGCTGCAGGAGACGGATCGAATGGAAATAACGTGCACCCGGACGGACGGTCAGATAGTTTGACGGAACGGTCTCGAGATTGTGGTTGAAAACGTCGGGCTTGGCGGCCACGACGATTTCCAGTGCGCGGGCGCCATCCTTGCGCAGGAAGTCCGGCGTGAGGATTTCAATCGTCGTCGTCGGCGCAGCCGCCCTAATGGCGAGAATGACATCGGCGAAGTGCTGCGCGCCACCGTCTTCGAGATCGTCACGGTCGACCGAGGTGATCACGACATGCGAAAGGCCCATCGTCTTGACGGCCTGCGCCACGCGGTTTGGCTCATCGGGGTCAAGCGCGGTCGGGATGCCCGTTGCGACGTTGCAGAAAGCACAGGCGCGCGTGCAGATCTCGCCCATGATCATGAAGGTGGCGTGTTTCTTTTCCCAGCATTCGCCGATGTTGGGACAGCCAGCCTCTTCACAGACCGTCACCAGCTTGTGCGATTTCACGATCTCGCGCGTCTCGGAATAACCTTTGGAGACCGGCGCCTTGACGCGGATCCAGTCCGGCTTGCGCAGCACTTCCTGGTCGGGCCGATGCGCCTTCTCCGGATGACGGGGGCGCGGCTTGTTGGCGACGAGATCGAGAACGGTGACCATCTGATCTTTCCTGCATCTCCCCGAGACCTTCGGAGTCGGAGACTGGGTACAAGCCTCATCTAAGGCTTTTCGGATGGAAGAAAAAGACCGTGGCGACGCATGCTGCCACGGTCATTTTTGCATCCCTAGGCGTTCAACACCCTTCCATAGGCGTCGAGCACGCTTTCCTTCATCGTTTCCGACAGCGTCGGGTGCGGGAAGATGGTGTGCATCAACTCTTCCTCGGTGGTTTCGAGGTTCATCGCCACGACGAAGCCCTGGATCAACTCGGTCACCTCAGCTCCGACCATGTGGGCGCCAAGCAGCTGGCCCGTCTTCTTGTCGAAGATGGTCTTGACCAGCCCCTGGTCCTCGCCGAGCGCAACGGCCTTGCCGTTGGCGACGAACTGGAAGCGGCCGACACGGATGTCCTTGCCCTGTTCCTTGGCCTTGGCCTCGGTCAGGCCAACCGATGCCACCTGCGGACTGCAATAGGTGCAGCCCGGGATCTTGAGCTTGTCCATGGGATGAACGTGAAGGCCAGCGATCTTCTCCATGCAGATCACCGCCTCATGCTCGGCTTTGTGCGCCAGCATGGGCGGTCCGGCGACGTCGCCAATCGCATAGATACCCGGGACATTGGTGCGGCAGAATTCGTCGATGACGATGGCGCCACGGTCGACCTTCACGCCAACGGTCTCCAGGCCGAGATTTTCGGTGTTGCACTGGACGCCAACCGCGGAAATCATCCGGTCAGCGGTAATCGTCTGGGTCTTGCCATCCTTGCCCTCGACGGTCGCGGTCACGGAATTGGCGCCCTTCTCGACCTTGGTGACCTTGGTCTCGAGCAGGATCTTCATGCCCTGCTTCTCAAGCTGCTTCTTCGCCCAGGTGGAGATCTCGGCATCTTCTACCGGCATGATCTGCGGCATGATCTCGACCACAGTCACGTCAACGCCCATCGTGCGATAGAAAGAGGCGAACTCGATGCCGATCGCGCCCGAGCCCATGACCAGAAGCGACTTCGGCATTTCCTGTGGCACCATGGCCTCGAAATAGGTCCAGATCAGCTTGCCATCCGGCTCGATGCCCGGCAGCGCACGTGGGCGTGCACCGGTGGCGATCACGATGTGCTTGGCCGTATAGGTGCCCTCGCCCTTGGTACCCTTCGGGATCGGCCCCATGGGTTCCATCGGCTTCTTGGACGACTTGCCGACGACGATCTCGCCCGGCTTGGTGATCTTGGCTTCCCCCCAGATCACGTCGACCTTGTTCTTCTTCATCAGGAAGCCGACGCCGTTGTTCATGCGCTGGGCGATGCCGCGTGAACGGTCGACGATACCTTTGAGGTCGGGCTTGATCGTGCCTTCGAGTGTCAGGCCATAGCTCTTGGCGTGCTCGGCATAGTGGAAGATTTCGGCCGAACGCAGCAGCGCCTTGGTCGGGATACAGCCCCAGTTGGAGCAGATGCCGGCCAGATGCTCCCGCTCGACGATCGCCGTCTTGAAACCGAGCTGCGCGGAGCGGATGGCCGCAATATAGCCGCCCGGACCGGAACCGATGATGATGACGTCGTAGTTGTCAGCCATGTTCTTCCCTGCCTTTTCGTCAAGCAGCGCTGCGTGTCAGCAGCACCCAGTCATGTTCCTTGCCGTCGCGCCACCTCGGCAAATCCGCGCGATTTGTAAAGCCCGAACACACATTTCGACCGCCTGAGTGGTCATTGCCGGTCCGATGGTGGTCTGATCCGACAAATCAGATCTCCAGCATGTCGCGCACTTTCGGCGCCAGCGCGGCACCGATGCGGCGGGTGTTTTCGGCATCGAGATGGATGCCATCCAGTGGTGTTGTCTCAGCGACGGTTCCGGCATCGAAGAAATCGCAATTCACCTCTGCGGCGAGTGCTGCGTAGAGCGGCGCCAGTTTGCGCGATTCCGCGATACTCTCTCCAAACATGGCGGAGAAATTGATGTCCTCGGTTTCCCTGACAGCCGGCGGCGACACCAGCAAGACCTTGGGTGCTGCAGCTGCCATCGGATAGGTGAGACCACGCACGATGTCGATCAGCCGTCCCATGCCTTGCCTGGCGCCGATTGCTCGGCCGCAGATGAACGACTTCATGTCGTTGGTGCCAAGCAACAGGATGATCAGGTCGAGTGGAGCATGCGACGCAAGGATCGTCGGCAGGGTGCGGGCACCGTTGCGGTCGCAATCGGCCAGATGATCGTCAAACGCCGTTGTGCGGCCGTTCAATCCTTCGGGTATCACCCGCGCCGCCCCGCCGAGCTCCGCCTGCAGCACGCTCGGCCAGCGATCCTCGAATGCATGGCGGCGGCCTTGACCTGCGGCATCATAGCCCCAGGTCAGGGAATCGCCGTAGCAAAGCACGGTCTTCATATGCCGCCCTACCGCGGTTGTCAGACCAGCATGGTCATCGGGTTTTCGATGATGCGCTTGAAGGCGCCGAGCAGTTCGGCTCCCAGCGCACCGTCAACGGCGCGATGGTCGGTCGACAGCGTCACCGACATCACGGTGGCGATCCTGATCTCGCCACCCTTCACCACCGCCCGTTCCTCGCCCGCGCCAACCGCCAGGATCGTCGCATGCGGCGGGTTGATGACGGCAGCGAAGTCCTTGATGCCGAACATGCCGAGGTTCGACACCGCCGTGGTGCCGCCCTGATACTCTTCCGGCTTCAGCTTGCGGTCGCGCGCCCGTTTGGCCAGGTCCTTCATCTCGTTGGAGATCACCGACAGCGTCTTCTGGTCGGCCTTCCGCACGATCGGCGTGATCAGCCCGCCCGGGATCGACACCGCCACGCCGACATCGGCATGCCTGTGCTTGACCATGGCACTATCCGTCCACGACGCATTGGCATCCGGCACGGCGACCAGCGCCTGTGCCATCGCCTTGATGATCATGTCGTTGACCGAAAGCTTGTAGGCCGGGACATCGCCCTTTTCGGTCTTCCGCATCGGGGCGGCGGCATTGAGTTCGGAGCGCAGCTTCAGCAGTGCGTCCAGCTCGCAGTCGAGGGTGAGGTAGAAATGCGGGATGGTCGACTTCGCCTCGACCAGACGGCGGGCGATGGTCTTCCTCATATTGTCGTGCGGGACGAGGTCGTAGGAGCCCTGCTCGAACAGCTTGAGCACCGCTTCGTCCGACATCGGCTTGGCCGCAGGCGCGGCAGCCGGAGCGGCGGCAACTGGCGCCGCAGCCGGAGCAGCAGCAGCCTTGGCCACGCCACCATCGGCAATCGCCGCCTCTACATCCGCCTTCACCACGCGACCATGCGGACCTGAACCGGCGACGGCAGCGACATCGACACCGGCATCCTTCGCGATGCGGCGAGCGAGCGGCGAAGCGAAGGTGCGTTCGCCGGCGGTTGCCGGCGCGGCTCCGTTGCCGGCCGGTTTCGATGCGGCAGGGGTCGCGACAGCCTCGGCTTTTGCTGTCTCGGCTTTAGGAGCCTCGGCTGCTACAGTCTTGGGAGCCTCCGCTTTGGCAGGCGCAGCTTCGCTGCCCTTGGCGGCGGCGCCTGCATCCTCGCCTTCCGCAGCAAGGATGGCGATCACGGCATTGACCTTCACGCCCTCCGTGCCGGCTGGAACGACCAGCTTGGCGACGGTGCCTTCATCGACGGCTTCGACTTCCATCGTCGCCTTGTCGGTCTCGATTTCGGCGATCACGTCGCCCGGCGAGACCTTGTCGCCTTCCTTGACCAGCCACTTGGCGAGATTGCCCTCTTCCATGGTTGGCGAGAGGGCCGGCATGGTGATGTTGATCGGCATGTTGTCCTCCCGGCCAGATCAGCGATAGGTGACGGCTTTCACCGCCTCGATCACTTCCGCGACATTGGGCAGCGCCAGCTTTTCAAGGTTCGCCGCATAAGGCATCGGCACGTCCTTGCCGGCGATGGTGATGACCGGTGCATCGAGATGGTCGAAAGCCTGGCGCGACACCTGGTTGGCAATGAAGTCCCCAACCGAGGACTGCGGGAAACCCTCTTCCACGGTGACCAGACGATTGGTCTTCTTCACCGAGGTAATGATGGTATCGAGATCCATCGGCCGGATGGTCCTTAGATCGATGATTTCGGCATCGATCCCCAGCTTCGCAAGTTCCGCCTCGGCCTTGACCGCATAGGTCATGCCAATGCCCCAGGAGACGATGGTGACATCCTTGCCAGCCTTGTGGATGCGCGCCTTGCCGATCGGCAGCACGAAATCATCCAGCTTCGGCACGTCGAAGGAGTGACCGTAGAGGATTTCGTTTTCCAGGAAGATGACCGGGTTAGGATCGCGGATCGCGGCTTTGAGCAGGCCTTTCGCGTCGGCTGCGCTGTAAGGCTGCACCACCTTGAGGCCTGGAATATGGCTGTACCAGGCGGCGTAATCCTGACTGTGCTGCGCGGCAACGCGGGAAGCCGCGCCGTTCGGCCCGCGAAACACGATCGGCGCGCCCATCTGGCCACCGGACATATAAAGCGTCTTGGCGGCCGAATTGATGATCTGGTCGATCGCCTGCATGGCGAAGTTGAAGGTCATGAACTCCACGATCGGCTTCAGACCCGTCATCGCGGCGCCGACACCGACACCGGCAAAGCCGTGTTCGGTGATCGGAGTATCGACCACACGCTGCGGCCCGAATTCCTGAAGGAGGCCCTGCGTGATCTTGTAGGCACCCTGGTATTCGGCCACCTCCTCGCCCATGACGAAGACGTCCGCGTCGCGGCGCATCTCTTCGGCCATGGCGTCGCGCAACGCTTCGCGAACGGTGGTCGAGACCATTTCGGTTCCCGCCGGGATATCGGGATCGGCGGCAACTTCGGACTTGGGCGCAGCGGCCACAGGAGCGGCGGCGGCAGGTTTTTCAGCCGACGCAGACTCCGTCGCAGCAGGCGCCTCGGCCTTCGCCGGAGCGGCAGCCTTGCCGATATCACCCGCGCTTTCGCCTTCCTGCAGCAGGACCGCAATTGGCGTGTTGACCTTGACGCCTTCCGAACCAGCGGCGATCAGGATCTTTCCAAGCGTGCCTTCGTCGACAGCTTCCACTTCCATGGTCGCCTTGTCGGTCTCGATTTCGGCAATGACGTCGCCGGGGGCGATCTTGTCACCCTCGTTCTTAAGCCATTTCGACAGATTGCCCTCTTCCATGGTCGGAGAGAGCGCGGGCATGAGAATTTCGATCGGCATGGTCGCACCCTCCCCTTATACCAGAATATCCGTCCACAGCTCGGAAACATCCGGCTCGGGATCGGTCTGCGCAAAGTCGGCGGCATCGGCGACGATGTCGCGCACATCCTTGTCGATGGCCTTCAGATCATCCTCGCTCGCCCATTTCTTGGCGGCAAGGCGCGCCTTGACCTGCTCGATGGGATCGTGCTCGGAGCGCATCTTCTGCACTTCTTCCTTGGTGCGGTACTTGGCCGGATCGGACATGGAGTGGCCGCGGTAGCGATAGGTCTGCATCTCCAGGATGATCGGCCCATTGCCGGAACGGCACCATTCGGTGGCAAGGTCGCCAGCCGCCTTGACCGCCCGAACATCCATGCCATCGACCTGAATGCCAGGAATACGGAACGACAGGCCACGCTGCGAGAAATCGGTTTCGGCCGATGAACGCGATACCGACGTGCCCATCGCATAGCGGTTGTTCTCGATCACGTAGATGACCGGCAGCTTCCACAGCGAAGCCATGTTGAAGCTTTCGTAGACCTGACCCTGGTTGGCCGCACCGTCACCGAAATAGGTCACGGAAACATTTTTGTTGCCGCGATACCTGTTGGCAAACGCCAGCCCTGTCCCCAGCGACACCTGCGCACCGACAATGCCGTGGCCGCCGTAGAAATTCTTCTCCTTGGAGAACATGTGCATCGAGCCGCCCTTGCCCTTGGAGTAGCCTCCACGGCGTCCGGTCAGCTCAGCCATCACGCCGCGCGGGCTCATCTCCATCGCCAGCATATGAGCGTGGTCGCGATAGGCGGTGATCATCTGGTCGCCTTCGATGAGCGACATCTTGAGGCCCGTGACGACCGCTTCCTGGCCGATATAGAGATGGCAGAAACCGCCGATGAAACCCATGCCGTAAAGCTGGCCGGCCTTTTCCTCGAAACGACGCATCAAAAGCATCAGGCGGTACGCCGAAAGCTCCTGCTCCTTGGTGAACTCCAGGGGCTTGGGAGGTGTCAGGCTTATCGATTTGTCAGATTTGGACTTGGCAGGCGCTTTTCTGGCGGCGGTTGCCATGCTTCACTCCCTGTTGGTGTCTCTTCGCGGACCCTGGAGCGTTTCCATTTCTCACGGAAACACTCCAATTCTTCGGTTCTGCGCAATCCTCAGCGCAAAACCGCTGCGCACTTTTGCCGGAATTGCCCTGGGGAGATGTTTGCCCCACCGATTGGGAAAAGGCTAACATGCAAGCTGCCGTTACGCCATGCGGAAAAATGCATGGCTGACATGCATCTAAGCAATTAGAAAGATTGAAAATAACAACGATTAACCGACATTGGGTTAATTGGCTTTTGTCGGCAACATGATGACGACTTCGTTGGCGCTCGTCACATTGAGTGCCCGCCGCGCCTGCTCGTCGAGCATGTCCTTTTCTATAGAGCCGTCATGCAGCAGCCTGACACGCTGCTCGATTTCCATGCGGCGTTCCTTGACCGCAGCAAGCTGCGCCTGCAGGCTCGAGACCTGCTCCTGGAGCTTGGCTCTTGAATTGATGCCGAAGGCGCCGTGATAGGCATGGTAGCCGAAATAGCTCAGAACCATGACACAAAGCGTCGGCACGATCAGCCGGCCGGTATTTGTCTGCTTGTGCTGGCGTGTCCACATGGCGCGACTCCTCGTCCGCCTCTTGTCGCCCGATTGTGCTTAATGGAGGGTTACGATGACGGTGGTGACGCCCCTGTAGGAGCTCGCTTTCCGCGTCAGAAACTGCCTGTGAGAAACTTGTTCGCGCTCAGAAGATACGCTGCAGGGAACGCGACAGCTCGAAGCCGGCGCCCATGCGATTGACGCAGGTCACGCCCTTGCGCGCCGAGCGGCAGATGACGGCGCCGTAACCCGCGCTCTCGCCGTAGTGCAGAACTGGATAGCTGCCGGCGATGGTATCGCCCACACACAAGCGCTCGCCTTCCCGCGAGTTCGCTCCGACACCGTAGTCGTGTCCCCATTCCAATTCACAATCGGCCGGCCGTTGCGTCAGCGGGTTCGAAACCGCGGCGATGTTGCAGCGGACCGATGAAGCGTCGAAAAACAAACACTGGATGTTGCCGGTTGGCGAGCGGAAGCCATTCGGCACCTCCTGCGCAAAGACCGCCGCAGCAAAGACGGCGGCCATTGCAAATGGAATCGCGTAGCGGCCGATCCTTGCGATCGGTCGCTGGCGATAGACGCTACAGGTTTCGGCCATCAAGCCTTGAGGACCAACGTGCCGGCATAGCGCGCCTGTGCACCGAGCTCTTCCTCGATGCGGATCAGCTGATTGTACTTTGCCATGCGGTCGGAGCGCGACAACGAACCCGTCTTGATCTGTCCGCAATTGGTTGCGACGGCGAGATCGGCAATCGTGGAATCCTCGGTCTCGCCGGAACGGTGCGACATCACAGCGGTATAGGCAGCCTTATGCGCCGTCTCGACCGCCTCCAGCGTCTCGGTCAGCGAGCCGATCTGGTTGACCTTGACCAGGATCGAATTGGCGACGCCCATCTTGATGCCGTCGCGCAGGCGCGAGGAATTGGTGACGAACAGGTCATCACCCACCAGCTGCACCTTCTTGCCGACGAGGTCGGTCAGGTACTTCCAGCCCTCCCAGTCGTCTTCTGCCATGCCGTCCTCGATCGAGATGATCGGATAGTCGGCGGCGAGCTTGGCGAGGTATTTGGCCTGTGCCTTGGGATCGCGGCTTTTTTTCTCGCCTTCATAGACGTAATTGCCGTCCTTGAAGAATTCGGTCGCTGCGCAGTCGAGCGCAAGCGCGACATCCTGGCCTGGCTTGAAGCCAGCCTTCTCGATTGAAGCCATGACAAAGTCGAGTGCCAGAGGAGCACTCTTCAGGTTCGGTGCAAAACCGCCCTCGTCGCCGACGTTGGTGTTGTGCCCTGCGTCCTTCAGGCCCTTCTTCAGCGTGTGGAAGATTTCCGAGCCCCAGCGCACGGCATCGCGCAACGTCGGAGCGCCGACGGGCATGATCATGAATTCCTGGAAATCGATCGGGTTGTCGGCGTGAGCGCCACCGTTGATGATGTTCATCATCGGCACCGGCAGCACGCGGGCGTTCGGACCGCCGACATAGCGATAGAGCGGCAGGCCGGATGCCTCGGCCGCGGCCTTGGCAACAGCCAGCGATACACCGAGGATAGCGTTCGCCCCGAGCCGGCTCTTGTTGGCGGTGCCGTCCAATTCGATCATGGTCTGGTCGATCTGGATCTGATGCTCGGCTTCCATCCCGCCGATCGCTTCAAAGATCTCGCCATTGACGGCCTCGACGGCGCGCTCGACACCTTTGCCGAGATAGCGCGGACCACCATCACGCAGTTCGACCGCTTCGTGGGCGCCGGTGGAAGCACCGGACGGCACGGCGGCGCGGCCCATCGAGCCATCCTCGAGGACGACATCGACCTCGACTGTCGGGTTGCCGCGGCTGTCGAGAATTTCACGGCCAACTATGTCGATGATGGCAGTCATTGGAAGCTCCTGCTTGGGATGAGGACGATGCGCGAGGTGGCATCGGCGGGGTGACGCTGCGCAAACTCAATAGCCAAAGCGTCGCGAAACGCAACCGCGCCCGGCGTCAGATTCCGCTCTTTGTCCGGGCTTTCAGGCGGCCGGCTTCACTGTCGCATTGAATTTGCCCATCAGGTAGGGGCCTGACTGCACGGGCTGGTAGCGGGGTGCCTCTCCTTGCTCTAGGCAGGTTTCGATACAGGCGATTTCCTGATGCCAGTTCGGCTGGTGAAAGAAGGCAAGTGACTGGCGCCGCGCGGACCTGGTCGCTCCGACGTCGGGGTTGACGACCCTGTGCAGGGTCGAGACCCAGCGATCGTTGGTCCAAAGCGCCATCAGGTCGCCGATGTTGATGACGAACGCCCCCTCCACGGGCGGCACTTCGCGCCAATCGCCTTCCGGGGTGAATATCTGCAATCCACCCGAGCCGGGTTGCGGCAGCAGGATCGTCAGGCTGCCGTAGTCGGTGTGCGCACCGGCGCGCAGCTGACCGGCAAGTGGCGGCGTATCGGTCTCGGGATAGTTCAGCGCACGCAGGGCGCTGATCGGCCGATCGATCATCGGCTGGAAATGGCCTTCCGGCAGGTCGAGCGCGACTGCGAACACGCGCATGATGCGTGCGGCAAGATCCTCCATCGCCGCATAATATGCCTTCCAGGCATCGACGAAGCCGTCAGGAGCTTCCGGCCAGATCGTTTCGGCATAGCAGAAAGCCAGCGCCTGCGGATCGGTCAGCCCCTCCGGAACCGAAAGCGGACCGCCGTTGAAACTTTCCTTGAGGTCCGGCGGCGTGTCTGCCCCCTTGGACTTCGCCAGGGCTTCGGCGCCGGCGCCAAGATAGCCATAGGGGTAGCCTGGATACGGAGCCCTCACCTTGTCCTTCAACTCGGCAGGCTGATCGAAGAAGTCTCGCGCCTTGGACCACACGGCATCGATCACGGCCTGCGGGACGGAATGCCCGCTGACCGCCAGGAAACCGGTAGCGCGGCAGATTTCGTCCACCTCCCGGCCAAGCGCCTTTCGGCCGGCAGCATCCGCCTGCTCGAAACGGGAAAGATCGAAAACCGGAAACGCCGCAACCATTTTCCACTCCCATCGGATATTGGTTCCGATGCGAGCATAACTTTCGTGCGATCCGCTTCAATGAGGAAGCGTTGTTCCAGCCCGGCGCGCTAGTCCGCGAGAATGAAGGTGACCTTCATGTTGACGCGGTAGGCAACGATCTTGCCGCCCTCGACCACGATCTTCTGATCCTGGATCCAGGCACCCTCGACATTCTTCAGCGTCTTGGAGGCACGTTCGATGCCTTTCTCGATGGCATCCTGGAAGCTTTTCTTGGAGGAAGCGGTGATCTCGGTAACGCGGGCGACGGACATGTCCTACTCCTGACGACGAGCCAATTTGCCCGGCAAGCCTACAACCGGGACATACGCCTCGCAAGCAAAGGTAGTCTTGCCGAGCCTTGCGTCAGGCCTTGGCCACCTTGTCGAACGCCATCAGCCTTTCGAGCAAGGCAGGCATATCCTTGAACGGCACCATGTTGGGGCCGTCCGACGAGGTCGAATTGTCGGGATCTTCATGCGTCTCGATGAAGACACCAGCCACGCCAACAGCCACCGCCGCACGAGCCAGCGTTTCCACGAAGCGACGCTCGCCGCCTGACGTGGCGCCCTGCCCGCCTGGCTGCTGTACCGAATGGGTGGCATCAAAGATCACCGGCGCGCCGATGTCGGCCATGATCGGCAGGGCCCGCATATCGGAAACCAGCGTGTTGTAGCCGAACGAGGCCCCGCGCTCGGTCACCAGCACATTCGGGTTGCCCGAATCCGTGAGCTTGGTCACCACGTTCTTCATGTCCCAGGGAGCGAGGAATTGCCCCTTCTTCACATTGACGACCTGCCGGTCCTGGCGGCGGCGACAAGCAGGTCGGTCTGGCGCGACAGGAATGCCGGGATCTGCAGCACGTCGACATGCGGCGCCACGATCGCGCACTGCTCCTCGGTGTGGATATCCGTCAGGATCGTCACACCAAGTTCCTGGCGCAGCTCCGAGAAGACCGGCAACGCCGCTTCCAGCCCGGCGCCGCGCGTGCTGCTCAGCGAACTGCGGTTGGCCTTGTCGAAGGAGGACTTGTAGACGAAGCCGATACCAAGCTTTCCCGTCAGTTCTTTCAACGCACCTGCCATATCGAAGGCATGCTGGCGCGATTCGAACTGGCAAGGCCCGGCGATCAGCGACAGTGGCGCATCATTGGCGAACAGCGTCTGCCCGACAGTCACCTTGGCATTGGGTTTGGTCATTTCAGGTCCTCGAAGATGAAGGCTGCACCCTGGCCCGGCGCGGGCGGCACGACAAGCCGGCCGCCCTGTAAATGGTGCCTGATGCCCGCCGAAACAAGCAGTCGTTCTGTCGCGCCACGATCTGCCACGGCGAAAATCACGGCGGCGAAACGCAGCGCCGTGCGCCCGCCGGCACCTATCGCGAATTCTGCCTCGAATTCATCCGGTCGCATGACCGCGACATCCGCATTCGGCAATACCAACAGACCATCCGGCTGAGCCGAAGACTTGCCCCTGGCAGCAGCCTTCGTCAGGAGAGCCCGCTGCGAGGCTGGATCGTCGCTCACAGCCACGATGCCTTGGATGGCTGTGGCGCCATTGGCATGCGCCTGCAGGGCGGCGCGATCCACTTTGGGGGCGTTGATCCTTTGACAGGCGAAGACGAAGGCATCGGGCGTGTCGCGCCCCGATGCGAAGGCAAGCCTGAACGAGACCGTGTCGCTTTTGCCCGAACGGTCGGTGAATGGGCGTGAGAAATCGAGCTTCTCACCTGCCGAAATGCCAGCTTCGACATAGGCGCGGTGGTCATGATCGGCATCATCAGTACCGAAGACAATCGCCGAAAATCCTTCAGCACCATGATCTTCGCGATATGTGTGATCGCGGGCCACGAAGACATTGCCAGCCATGATCGCTTGCGCCGCTATTTCAGCGTCCCCCACGGCAAGGGGCTCCAGGAAGGTCCCGTCCGCGAGGTAGACACAGCAGTTTTCGGTGCCGAAGGGATGAACGCCGCGCGGCGCCACGGTGAATCCCAATGCCGTAAGACGCGCCTCCGCGCCTTCGAGCGTCGCCGTCGGCAAAACGATGTGATCAAGCGGATGGACTGGTCGCTGCATGTTGGCGGCGGTGTGCATCATTCCGACTGCCGGTTCAAGGAAAATGGCTCTTCAAGTGCCAAAGTCCCTGCCACGGTCCTGCGTCAGCCGCATGACGGGCCGAGGAAGCAGCCTGGCGGGACATGCATCCCACAGGCATCGTCGACGCTTCGACGACGATGAAATCATAGAGTTTGACGATCCGTTAGTCTTGAGCTGTCCCGGTGGCGTTCATCTGGCAAGCAGCTGCACCCAATGGAGGGAACCGGAAATGATTGGCCAAACGTCGCTTTTCGCTACCCGTGTTTGATCTTTCGGTTCCGCTTCTCGTCTCGGTCGCGGTGACGTTCTTCGTTGCCGGTATCGTCAAGGGTGTCACCGGCATGGGCCTGCCAACGGTGGCGATGGGTGTGCTGGGGGCGCTCATTTCGCCTCTGGCGGCGGCCAATCTTTTGATCATACCCTCGTCCGTGACCAATATCTGGCAGCTGCTGGCGGGACCGAACATCACCCTGCTCATCCGCAGGCTCTGGCCGATGATGCTGGCGCTCGTCGTGGGAACGATGCTGGGCTCTGCATGGCTTGCAAAAGGCGACACCGCCCCGACAACCATGGCGCTCGGTATCGCGCTCGTCGTCTATTCCGGTTACACGCTGTTGGCTCACCAGCTCAGCGTCAGCAAGGGCTTGGAGCGAGCACTGTCGCCGCTTGTCGGCGGGGTCACCGGTCTGATTACCGGTGCCACTGGCGTATTCGTCATTCCCGCCGTGCCCTATCTGCAGGCTCTTCAGCTGGGAAAGGATGATCTGGTGCAGGCGCTTGGCCTGTCATTCACTGTTTCGACAGTTGCTCTGGCCATCGGACTGGCGGCACGCGGAGCCTTCCAGGCTGAGAACCTTGCATTCTCGGCCTTCGCGGTTGTCCCAGCCCTTGCCGGCATGTGGTTCGGGCAGGTCTTGCGGGGCAGGATCAGGCCAGCACTGTTCCGCAGGATATTTCTGCTTGGTTTGCTCTTGCTGGGGCTGGAGATGACAATGAGGCCGTTCTTCTGAGCTCTTGTCGTCGCCAAATCAGGTGCAAGCCTGCAGGTCAAGCCGCCAATCGTTGCTGCGCATCGCATTGCCCGGTGGATACTCGAAGTCGCATTCGCCCATCAGCTCGAAACCGAGCCGGCGGCAGATGGCATTGGACGCGGGATTTTCGGGCGCGGGAAAGGCGTGCAGATAGCGATGTCGCCGCTCACCGCGCAGCACGTTGATCAGCAGGCCTGTCGCCTTGCCTGCGATGCCATGCCCCTGCAGAGCGCCCACCACCGCCCAGCCGGTTTCGTAGACAGGGCCACCGCGCCACGTCCGCTCCCAGTAGCCGATCGACCCGGCACCAAGCCCGTCATGGGAAATCCGGAACATCCTGGTTTCGCCCGGAACGGCCTTTTCCAGATAGCGCCGGTGACGGCCGAGCAATTTTTCCGGCGTTTCCGGACCACCAATGTAACGCTTGGCCTCGATCGTGTTGCAGCGTTCGAGGATGTCGATATCACCTGGGGACCATGTCTCCAGCGCTATGCGGCCATCTTGCGCAACCATCATCTGCAAGTCTCCCGCCCGGTCCGGCCATGAACATATGCCGACTCGCCTCTCGCGTCCTCAAATCGAAATGGTCGGCGAGAAGCCCTTTTCTCGTTGAATGTCTTTTTCGGGAAAACCGGCAAATCGGTTTCTTCCCCTTCCCCTGCGGCAGGCATAACCTTTCCGCAAAAAATACAAGGTCATGAGAGGGGACTGCTATGACCATACCCGGTGCTTCACCCAATCTCTACAATGAGGACCTCGCGCCTGCCAAGGTCCGCAACTGGGGACCGTTCTCGATCTTCAACGTCTGGACGTCCGACGTCCACAGCCTGTGGGGCTATTATCTCGCTGCCAGCCTGTTTCTGTTCTGCGGCGGGTTTCTCAACTTCATCGTCGCGATCGGCATCGGCTCGCTCATCATCTACGCGCTGATGAACATGGTGGGCTATGCCGGGGTCAAGACCGGAGTACCTTACCCGGTCCTGGCGCGTGCGTCGTTTGGCATATGGGGCGCAAATATACCGGCACTGGTACGCGCCATCGTGGCCTGCTTCTGGTACGGCGCGCAGACCGCTGCGGCTTCCGGTGCCATCGTCGCATTGCTTGTCCGCAACGAAAGCATGCTTGCCTTCCACCAGAGCAGCCACATGCTCGGCCACTCGACACTGGAGGTGATCTGTTTCGTCGTGATCTGGGCGCTGCAGTTGCTCATCATCCAGAAAGGCATGGAAACGGTTCGCCGGTTCCAGGACTGGGCCGGTCCGGCCGTGTGGGTGATGATGCTGATCCTGGCCGTCTATCTCTGTGTGAAATCAGGCAAATTCGCCTTCACGAGCGATATCCCGCTGGATGTCTTGCGCGAAAAGACCAAGGATGCCGGCATTCCGGGCGATCCCGGCTCGTGGACGGCGCTGTTTGGGGTGGCCGCCATCTGGGTTACCTACTTCTCGGCGCTCTACCTGAATTTTTGCGATTTCGCGCGCTACGCGCCAGACAAGGCTGCCCTGCGCAAGGGCAACATCTGGGGCCTGCCCGTCAACCTTATCCTGTTCTCGCTGGTTGCAGGTGTAACCACCATTGCCGCCTACGATGTCTATGGTGAAGTTCTGCTGCATCCAGACCAGATCTCGGCCAAGTTCGACAGCTGGTTCCTTGCGCTGCTGGCAGCGCTGACCTTTGCCGTGGCCACGCTTGGCATCAATGTGGTGGCGAACTTCGTCTCGCCGGCTTTCGATTTTGCCAACGTCTTCCCGAAGCAGATCGACTTCAAGAAAGGCGGCTACATCGCGGCCTTGATCGCCCTGGCGCTCTACCCATTCGCCCCCTGGGAAGGCAGCGCCGCTACGTTTGTCGGCATCATCGGCGCCACCATGGGACCGATCTTCGGCGTCATGATGGTCGACTATTACTTGATCCGGAAAGGTGAGGTCGACGTCGAGGCGCTCTACCGGGAGGACGGAGAGTTCCGGTTCCAGGGTGGTTGGCATGTCAATGCCTTCATCGCCGCGGGCATCGGCGCCATCTTCTCGTCGATCCTGCCCAACTTCACCGACTGGCTACCTTCATGGTGGGGTGTCTATGGCTGGTTCTTCGGCGTCGCCATCGCCGGCATCATCTACTATGTCCTGCGCTCCACCTCGGTACGGGTGCCGGCAAGAGCTTGACGGGACAAGACAACGGCGCGCACTCGCAAGAGCGCGCGTCGTTCATTCCGAATTGGTCGAGATCATTGGACATCAACTGTAAGCCTGAGCTTACAGTTCTACCATATCGGCCAGCTTGCGCACCGTGTTCCAGTTGCGCGAAGTGCCGATACCAAGCCGCTTGTGGCCAACCGCGCCGAGCAGACGCGAATTCGGTCTCTCCCGCGAAAAGACGATCCAGATATCGCCATTCACCAGTGCGATCTTCTCGTCCGCCGCCGCATAGGACTCCAGCGCATCGAGCGCCGTTGCGGGCACCGGCTGACGCATGACGCGAACAGCGACCTGATCCGCCGTCTCGGCTGATTCCTGCGGAAACGGATTACCCGCTGCGAATGCAGGCCAGCCGGCCGCATCGCGCACGATGATGTCGACATGCCGACCGAAGGCATCTGGAAATGCCGCCTCGAGCTGGTTCTCCAGTTCCCTTATCGGCATTTCAGGCGCATCGAATACCAGGTTGCCGCTGGCGGCGAGCGTGCGCGTGTTGGTGAATCCCAGCCCCTCGGCCATCGCCTTGAGATCGGCCATCACGACGCGACGCTGCGGTGTCAGCACAATGGAATAGAGCAGCGCAATATAGGTCCGCACCGCCCTGCCCTTGTTAAACCATCCGGCTCTGTTCGACGGCCGCCTCGATGAAAGAGGCGAACAGTGGGTGCGGATCCAGCGGACGGCTCTTCAGCTCCGGATGGTACTGCACGCCGATGAACCAGGGATGGTCGGGATATTCGACCGTCTCCGGCAGCACGCCATCGGGAGACATGCCGGCAAAGACCAGCCCGCAGTCTTCCAGTCGCTGCTTGTAGTCGATGTTGACCTCATAGCGATGGCGATGACGTTCGGAAATGTCGGTATCGCCATAGATCGCAGCGATCTTGGAACCGGCTTCCAGCCGTGCATCGTAGGCGCCGAGGCGCATGGTGCCGCCGAGATCGCCGGCGGCCTGCCGCTTCTCCAGCATGTTGCCCTTCAACCACTCCGTCATCAGGCCGACGACCGGCTCCTTGGTCGCGCCGAATTCCGTCGACGAGGCGTTTTCGATGCCTGCCAGCGAACGAGCCGCCTCGATACAGGCCATCTGCATGCCGAAGCAGATGCCGAAATACGGCACCTTGCGCTCGCGGGCGAATTTGGCTGCCAGGATCTTGCCTTCCGAGCCGCGTTCCCCGAAGCCGCCAGGCACCAGGATGCCGTGCACTTTTTCCAGGAACGGTGCCGGGTCTTCCTTCTCGAAGACCTCGCTTTCGATCCAGTCGAGCTTGACCTTGACGCGGTTGGCCAGACCACCATGCGACAATGCCTCGATCAGCGACTTATAGGCATCCTTGAGGCCGGTATATTTGCCGACGATGGCGATGGTAACCTCGCCCTCCGGATTGTGGATGCGTTCCGCCACGCCCTGCCATGGCTCCATGCGCGGCTTCGGCGCCGGCTCGATACCAAAGGCAGCGAGCACTTCCGTGTCCAGTCCTTCGTTGTGATAGGCCATGGGCACGTCGTAGATGTGTCCGACGTCAAGCGCCTGGATGACGGCCGACTCGCGCACGTTGCAGAACAACGACAGCTTGCGGCGCTCTTCCTTCGGGATCGACCGGTCGGCACGCACCAGGAGGATATCGGGCGCAATGCCGATGGAACGCAGTTCCTTGACCGAGTGCTGCGTCGGTTTGGTCTTCAATTCACCAGCTGCCGGAATGTAGGGCATCAGCGTCAGGTGTACGTAGACGGCATTGTTGCGCGGCAGGTCGTTGCCGAGCTGCCGGATGGCTTCCAGGAACGGCATCGCTTCAATGTCGCCCACCGTGCCGCCGATTTCGCACAGCACGAAGTCATAGTCCTCGTTGCCGTCGAGGACGAAGTTCTTGATCTCGTCGGTGACGTGCGGAATGACCTGCACGGTTGCACCGAGATAGTCGCCGCGGCGTTCGCGCTCGATGATGTTCTTGTAGATGCGGCCGGTGGTGATGTTGTCGTTCTGGTTTGCTGAACGACCGGTGAAGCGTTCGTAATGGCCGAGATCGAGATCGGTCTCGGCGCCATCGTCCGTCACAAACACCTCACCGTGCTGGTAAGGCGACATCGTGCCAGGATCGACATTGAGATAGGGGTCGAGTTTTTTGATGCGCGCGCGGTAACCGCGCGCTTGCAACAGGGCTCCGAGAGCCGCTGCGGCTATGCCTTTTCCAAGGGAAGAAACCACGCCGCCGGTGATGAATACATATCGCGCCATGGGAACCATCGCTTAGCGCGGCCTGATCGATTCCGCCAGTGGAAAAACCGCCGCGCGTGGTTTTTCCCGGAACTACTCGCTTGGCCGGGTTGCAGCCAAAACAAAAGGGCCGGCTGGAGCCGGCCCTTCCGCCATTTGTTCGTACCGCGCTACAGGACGACGACCTTGGTGCCCATTTTGACGCGGTTGTAGAGCTCGATGACGTGATCATTGATCATGCGGAAGCAGCCGTTGGAGGAACTGGTGCCGATCGTCTGCGGAGCGATGGTGCCGTGGATGCGCAGATGCGTGTCCTTCTTGCCGTCATAGAGGTAGATGGCGCGCGCGCCGAGCGGGTTCATGCCGCCGCCGGGCATACCGTCCTTGTACTGGCCGTACTTCTTCGGCTCACGTTCCTGCATGTCCTTCGTCGGGATCCAGCGCGGCCATTCCTGCTTGTCGCCAACTGTGGTGTCGCCCTTGTACTGCAGGCCTTCCTTGCCCACCGCGATCGCATAACGACGGGCCGTGGACCAGGATTCAACCAGATAGAGACGGCGTTCAGCGGTGTTGATGACAATGGTGCCGGGCTCATAACCGGTGAAAGTTACCTCTTGCGGCTCATATTCCGCCTTCACCTTGAACGGCTTCTTGGCCGACTTCTTGTCCATGACAGCGTCCAGCGCCCGCGTCTGCGGCAGCATGGACATCGAGGACGAACCGGCATTGCCGCCGAACAGCCCGGCAAACAGACCGTTGTTGTTGCGCGGGCGGGCTTCGCCGGCACGCGGCTCACTGCGCAGCTCGCCATTGTTGCCATTGGCAACAACGTCCTCAGCTTCCGCCGTCAGCGGCTCCTCTACCACCGCCGGCATCGGTTCGATTGGCTTGGCGAGTTCGAGCTTGACCAGTTTCTTTGCCTGCTTGGCGTCCTCCACCGGCTCAGCCGACTGGATGACCGGCTTCTGGCCCTTCTTGGTCAGGAATTCCTGGCGGGCAGCTTCAGCCTTGACCTTGGCAGCCTCGCGCATCGCCATTTTGCGAGCCTCGAGCGCCTTTTCCTTGGCGAGAGCACGCTCTACCAGGACCTGCTTTTCCAGATCCTCGATACGAGCGAGATCGGCGTCGGTCGGTTTCTTTTTCTTCTTGAGCTGCTTCAGCTCGACGGCCGCGCTTTTGGTCTTGGCGCTGTCGGCCTTGGTTGCCTTCGGGTTGGCAGGTGCCGCCGCATAGGCAGGCGCACCGATGGTGAGCGCGGCACAAAGGCCGGCGAGAATGAAACTGCGAAGCCGCATGGCGAAGTTCCGTCCAGAAGAATCGTGTTGCCCACGGCAACAGGCGGCGCCCTCAAGGCACCGCAATTGCCGCAATTTCGCTATAATCGAACAGGTGGCGACCGCTCAAGCCGCTTTGTCCACGGTGCAAGATCGAATCTTCGTGATGGCATCGCATTTGCGCCAACTGTGTTCCAGGAACAACAGGTAATAGTGTTACTGTGCCGTGCCGACAGTTACTTCCTCAGCGACTGTGCCCAATCGGGACACCACGTTTCCGCTCGATCCCGGGAAAATGCTAACCGGCTCAATTCAGGCGTTCGCTCAGCGTGATCGCGACCCAATCGCCGGCACGCTTGCCGATCGCCTTGAGAAGCTCGGCCCTCAGCGGCAGTTTGTGATTGCCATCCCCGAGCGCCATGAACGAACTCTGAAACGCGACGCCATCGACGGTTGCACGAACCTTCACCAACCCCCGCGTCCCAAAAAACTCAGCCGAATGCGGCCAGATGACATAGGTCCAGCCGCCTTTGGTCACGCTTTTGCGTATCTGCGCGTCAAAGGATGTGTCGAGAAATTGTCCCATTCTAACCTCCCGGTGGGTTTCACCAAGGACGCGCGATGTGCCATCGTTCCGACAAGAGGCAGAAGATTTCAGGCGTTCGGCGAGCGCCGCGGCCTCCAGCTAAGCATCTGGTTCAACATCGCCACCGCCTTCGGCCCAATCCTTGAAACCGCCGAGGTTATAGATTTTCTGGTAGCCCATGTCCTTGAGCACCTTGCCGCTCAGCGCCGAGCGCCCACCCGAAGCACAATAGAGAATGAGCGGCCGGTCCTTGCGAAGCTCCGCATTGCGATAGGGCGTCTCCGGGTCGGCGCGGAACTTGAGCATGCCGCGCGAGATGTTGATTGCACCTTTGATCTTGCCGCTGGACAGGACTTCCGGCGCGTCGCGCACGTCGACAACCAGGGCACCCTCACTGGCAACAAGTTTTCGAGCCTCATCCGCCGTAATCTTCGGCACCGCCGCATTCGCGGACGCCATCATCTCTTTGATACTGCTTGGCACTGCCAGGCTCCTCCGGGACGAACCGCACGGAGCCTAGTAGGACCCTTGACCTCTGGATAGCCCCTCGAAAGGCTTACGCCTTGAGGACAAGTCATCGCCAAAAACGAAAACGCCCGCCGGACCGGTCGGCCTGGCAGGCGTTCATGACGGAAAGCCTTCCGTCCAATTCTTACTGGTTTGGAACCTGCGGCTGAGCAGGCTGCTGTGTCGCGGGAGCCGTCGCGCCGTTGGCCGCAGGAGTAGCAGCACCGTTGGCAGGTGCAGCAGGCTGCGTCGACTGCGGCTTGGCAGCATCGCCCGACGGCGGGGTCGGAGCAGTGCTGCCGGCCGGTGCAGCCGGCGTCGTGTTGCCCGGAAGCTGGTCGAGGACGCCCTTGCCACCCGTCTGCTGCGTGATCGGAGCACGATCCAGGAAGTCGGTCGGCTTGCCGCCATAGCGGGCGAAAATCGAAAGGATGAGAGAGGTGGCAAAGAATGCCGCCGCCAGGATCGCGGTTGCCCGCGTCAGCGCGTTGGCTGCACCACGCGCGGTCATGAAACCCGAGCCACCACCGATGCCGAGACCGCCACCTTCCGAGCGTTGCAGGAGCACCACGCCGACAAGCGCGAGCACGATCATGAGATGGATGACGATCAGGACGGTTTGCATTGTCTACCTTGGCAAAACTGGCTCGGACACCAGCGGCGACCGGTGAACAGGTGGCGGCTCATACAATGCTTTCGTGGCATTTCCAAGCCCGGCACCCGAATATGGGGATCGGGGTTGCCTTTGCAACCGCCGACCGGGTTCCTAGAGGCTCCGATAAGCTTCGGCGATGCCGAGAAAGTCGGCCGCCTTCAGGCTGGCGCCGCCGACCAGCGCCCCGTCGACATTGGCAACCCCCAGCAATTCAACTGCATTGGAAGGTTTGACGGACCCCCCGTAAAGAATGCGAATCTTTGCGGCTTCGACTGCCCCGAGCTTCTCGGCAAGTTTCGCGCGGATATGGGCGTGTGCTTCGGCGACATCACCTGCGGTCGGCGTCAAGCCGGTACCGATGGCCCAGACAGGCTCGTAGGCCAGGACAGCATTCACAGCCGTCGCACTCGCGGGCACCGAACCGGCAACCTGACGGGACAGGATATCGAGTGTGGCACCTTGCTCGCGCTGCTCGCGGGTCTCGCCAATGCAGATGATCGCGACAAGACCGGCGCGCCAGGCGGCTTCTGCCTTGGCATGGACGGTCGCATCATCCTCGCCATGGTCGGTGCGACGCTCGGAATGTCCGACGATGACATGGCTGGCACCGGCGTCCTTCAGCATCTCCGCCGAGATATCACCGGTATGCGCACCGTTTTCCCTGCTGTGGCAATCTTCGCCGCCAATCTTGACCGGAGTGCCCGCAACCGCCTCGGCGGCACGCGAAAGCAGCGTTGCCGGAACGCAGACAAGTGCATCGGTCTCCGTGTCCAGGCCACTCATGAAGCCCTGGCTGATCGAACGCAGTTCACCGAGCGAAGCGCCGGTCCCGTTCATCTTCCAGTTGCCTGCCACAAGGGGACGTATACCTGGCGTCATTCTGCGGTTCTCCGATCGTTCTGTTCGCGCCTTCCCTACCAAAAACCGGCCACAAAGCAATCGACAGTAGGCCTGAAGGACGCTATTGCGCTTGGCTTACTTCAAATACGGACATCATCATGCTCTCTACATTGCGAAGCGCGGCGGGAACCTGGGTCGCGAAAGCCCTGCTCTCCCTCTTGGTGGTCAGCTTCGCTGTTTGGGGCATCTCCAGCCGTATGATGGGCACCATTGCCGGGCACCACAGCGTGCTGACGACGGGCGGCACGTCCGTTTCCGTCACGGAATATCGCCTCGCCTACGATCGCGAGCTCAATGTCATGTCGCAGCAGTTCGGCCAGCGCCTGACGCGGGAACAGGCCAAGGCGCTCGGCGTCGACAACCGCGTGCTCGTGCAACTTGTTTCAGGCGCGGTGCTGGATGAGCAGGCCCGCAAGCTTGGCCTTGGCCTCTCCGAGGATCGCGTTGCCGAACTCACCCGCGACGACCCAGCCTTCAAGGGCGGCAATGGCCAGTTCGACCGCCGCCTGTTCGATTACGTGCTGCGCCAGATCGGCATGCGGCCGGAAGACTATCTGAAGAACCGCGTGCAGGTGGCGACCCGCCAGCAGATCGTCGAAGCAGTGTCCGACGGCATGCAGGCGCCGGACACGTTCCTGAAGGCTGTTGCGCTTTATCGCGGCGAAGACCGCACCATCGACTATCTGGTCCTGCCGAAGTCGCTGGTCGAGCCGATCCCGGCGCCGTCCGACAGCGATCTCAGCACCTATTTCGAGGCCAACAAGAAGAAATATGCTGCCCCCGAATACCGGAAGTTCTCCTATGTCCGCCTCGAGCCGGAGGACATCATGGACCTCTCCGCGGTGACCGAGCAGCAGATCAAGGACGACTACGAGAAGAACAAGGCCCGCTACACGACGCCGGAGACGCGCACGATCGAGCAGCTCGTCTTCAAGTCACCCGAAGCGGCAACCGCAGCATTCGATTCGCTGCGCAGCGGCGCGACCTTCGACAAGCTGGTGACAGCCGAAGGCAAGACGCCTGCCGACACGCTGATTGGAACGTTGGCCAAGGACAAGATCGCCGACAAAGCCGTGGCGGAGGCCGCCTTTGCACTCAAGGCCAATGAGGTAAGCCCGGTCGTCAAGGGTGCCTTTGGCCCGGTCTTGCTTCGCGTCACCGAAATCAAGCCGGAAGTGGTGAAGTCGGTGGCCGAAGTCTCCGATCAGATCCGCAAGGAACTGGCCGTCAACGAAGCGAGCCGCATCCTGCTCGATACACACGATTCCTATGAGGATGCACGTGCTGGCGGCTCGACCATGCAGGAAGCCGCCGACAAGCTGAAGCTGAAGGTCGTCCCGATCGAGGCCATCGACCGGACTGGCCAGCGGCCGGACGGTACGGTGGTGACCGGCCTTCCGGAATCCGTGTCTTTGATCCGCGCCATATTCGACGCCGAACAGGGCATCGAGAATGAAGGTCTGACCACCGCCGACAACGGCTATGTCTTTTACGAGTTGAACGGCGTCACGCCGGCGCGTGATCGCACGCTGGACGAAGTGCGCCAGAAGGTAATCGCCGACTGGACCGAGGCCGAAGCTGAAAAGCGGCTTGCGGCCAAGGCGGACGAACTGGAAAAGCGCGTCAAGGCTGGGACCACCCTCGATACCGTCGCCGGCGAACTCAAGCTCGAAAAGCAGACGAAGCGCGGTTTGAAGCGTGAAGCCGACGACGCCGACTTCGGCAAGGAAGGCACCACCGCTGCCTTCGCCGTCGCCGAAGGTGGCTCCGGCATCGTCGCTGCCCCGACAGGTACGGCCAAGATCCTGTTCAAGGTGGCGGAAGTGTTCGAACCGGCTGCCGCCGACGCGTCGGCGGTTCCCGACGACGTCAAGAAGTCCTTCGCATCCGGCATGTCCGACGACCTGCTGGAGGAGATGGTCGCACAGTTGCAGTCGCAGTTCAGCGTCAAGGTCGACCAGGTGGCGATCGAGCAGGCTCAGCAGATCCAATGAGTGCGCTGAAGCCTCATATCGCCAAGGTTGCAGCGGGCAAGACGCTGTCCTTCGAGGAGGCGCGCGAGGCCTTTGACATCATCATGTCGGGCGATGCGACGCCCGGCCAGATCGGCGGCTTCCTGATGGCGCTGCGTGTGCGTGGCGAGGCCGTGAGCGAAATTTCCGGCGCGGTGGCCACCATGCGCGACAAGATGCTGCGCGTGGAGGCCCCAGCCGGAGCAGTCGACATCGTCGGCACCGGCGGGGACGGCTCGCATTCGCTCAACATTTCGACGGCATCCGCTTTCGTCATAGCAGGTGCCGGCGTACCTGTGGCCAAACACGGCAATCGTGGCCTGTCCTCGCAGACTGGTTCGGCCGACGTGTTGACCGGCCTCGGCATCAAGATCGACCTCACGCCCGAAGCGATCGGCGATTGCATTGCCAGGGCAGGCGTCGGCTTCATGTTCGCCCCCTCGCATCATCCGGCCATGAAACATGTCGGCCCGGTGCGTGGCGAGCTCGGCACCCGCACCATCTTCAACCTGCTTGGCCCCCTCTCCAATCCGGCGGGCGTAGGCCGCCAGATGGTCGGCGTGTTCGCCCCGGAATGGATCGTTCCCGTGGCGGAGGCCTTGAAGGCACTTGGTGCCGATCACGCGTGGGTGGCGCATGGCGACGGCTATGACGAAATCACCACGACCGGCGAGACCGACGTGGCTGAGCTGGTTGGCGGTGCGATCCGTACCTTCAAGCTGACGCCGGAGATGGTCGGGTTGAAACGCCACACCAAGCAGGACCTGCGCGGTGGCGATGCCAGCTACAATGCCGAGGCGCTGCGCAGACTGCTTTCCGGCGCACCGGGTGCATATCGTGATACCGTGTTGATGAACGCCGGTGCAGGCCTGGTGGTGGCCGGCCGGGCGGCAACTCTGGAAGACGGGGTGAAACAGGCCGCCACAGCCATCGACACCGGCAAAGCCAGGGCAGTGCTGGAAACGCTGGTCAAGGTTTCCAACGAATAGGTCAGGACCGACGACAATGGCCGATATCCTGCGAAAGATCGAAGCCTACAAGCGCGAAGAGATTGCCGCCGCCAAGGCGCGCCTGCCACTCGTCGAGATCAAGGCGCGCGCTGCCGACGCCGACCGTCCGCGCGGTTTCCTGGCCGCACTCGAAGCCAGGCGAGCTGCCGGCGCCTTTGCGCTCATCGCGGAGATCAAGAAGGCAAGTCCGTCCAAAGGTTTGATCCGCGCCGACTTCGACCCGCCCGTTCTGGCGAGAGCCTATCAGGCAGGCGGAGCTGCCTGTCTGTCGGTGCTGACCGATTCACCTTCATTCCAGGGTGCGCCTGAGTTCCTGACCTCGGCCCGCGAGGCTGTCGCTCTTCCGGCACTGCGAAAGGACTTCCTGTTCGATCCTTACCAGGTTTACGAAGCGCGCGCCTGGGGCGCCGATGCGATCCTCATCATCATGGCAAGTGTCGATGATCAATTGGCTGCAGAGCTTGAAGATACCGCTTTTTTGCTCGGCATGGACGCGCTGGTCGAAGTGCACGACGAGGAAGAGACGGAGCGCGCCTTGAAACTCAGGTCACGCCTGCTCGGCATCAACAATCGCAACCTGCGCACGTTCGAGACCAGTCTCGAAACCTCGGAGCGGCTGGCGGCGATGGTGCCGGCCGATCGATTGCTGGTCAGCGAAAGCGGCATCTTCACCCATGACGATTGCCTCCGAATGGAAAAAAGCGGTATCGGCACCTTCCTCGTCGGCGAAAGCCTGATGCGGCAGGCTGACGTGACGGCGGCAACGCGCGAGTTGCTCGGCCTCGACGCCAAAGCCGAGGCCGTCTGAAGATGTCCGGGAACGCCCTCACCCATCTTGGTGCGCAGGGCGAGGCGCACATGGTCGATGTCGGCGACAAGGGCGAAACGGTGCGCACCGCGGTGGCCGAAGGTTTCGTTTCGATGCAGGCTGCGACGCTGGCCATGATCCTGGACGGAAACGCCAAGAAAGGCGATGTGCTGGGAACCGCCCGCATCGCCGGCATCATGGCCGCCAAAAAGGCGCATGAACTGATCCCGCTCTGCCATCCCCTGCTGTTGACCAAGGTTTCGGTCGATATTGAGCCGGACCATGCCTTGCCAGGATTGAAGGTTACGGCACTTGCCCGCGTCACCGGGAAGACCGGCGTCGAGATGGAAGCGCTGACAGCCGCCTCAGTCGCCTGTCT
Organism: Mesorhizobium sp. Pch-S; assembly: GCF_004136315.1. Classification (NCBI taxonomy): domain Bacteria; kingdom Pseudomonadati; phylum Pseudomonadota; class Alphaproteobacteria; order Hyphomicrobiales; family Phyllobacteriaceae; genus Mesorhizobium; species Mesorhizobium sp. Pch-S. The sequence goes on along the minus strand of NZ_CP029562.1, from coordinate 5,717,949 downwards.
CACCATCTATGACATGGCTAAGGCAATAGACCGCGCCATGACCATTTCCGGCATAAGGCTGGTAGAGAAAACCGGCGGAAAGTCCGGCGACTACAAGGCGGGTGCCTGATGTCGCTGGTACCGGTCGAAGAAGCGTTGCAGAGACTGCTGAGCGATGCCGAACCGCTCGGTGCGGAGACCGTCGCGTTGGCGGACGCCTTTGATCGCGTGCTGGCGGCACCTTTGGCGGCGCTGCGCACGCAGCCACCTTTCGATGCTTCCGCCATGGATGGCTATGCGACGAAAGCCGCGGACGTTGCGGCAACGCCGGTCCGATTGAAAGTGATCGGCAGCGCGCCCGCAGGTCGGGCGTTCCAGGGCACAGTCGGCATCGGCGAGACGGTGCGCGTCTTTACCGGCGCACCTCTGCCCGCGGGAGCCGACACCATCGTGATCCAGGAAAACGTACGCGATCTCGGCGATGGTACCATCGAGGTTCAGGAGCCGTCGTCCGAAGGGCGCAATGTCCGTCGCAAAGGCCTGGATTTCAATGCCGGCGACGTCTTGCTCAGCAAGGGCCGGGTTCTCGATGCCGCCGCGCTGTCGCTCGCCGCGTCCGCCAACCATCCCGCCCTTGCCGTGGTGCGCCGCCCACTGGTCGCGATCATCGCCACCGGCGACGAATTGCTTCCACCCGGCAGTACGCCAGGGCCGGATCAGATCATCTCGTCCAATGCCTTTGGCGTGGCAGCCGCCGCCCAGTCTGTCGGCGCGCATGCGCTGGATCTTGGCATCGCCCCCGACAACAGGGACGCAATCGCTGCTGCCGTACGGCAGGCAGTCGAGGCTGGCGCCAACGTGATCGTCACCCTGGGCGGCGCTTCCGTCGGAGACCATGATCTCGTCCATCAGGTCCTGACCGGTGAAGGCATGACATTGGATTTCTGGAAACTCGCCATGCGGCCCGGAAAACCGCTGATGTTCGGCCGCATGGGGGCAATCCGCTGTATCGGGCTGCCGGGGAATCCCGTGGCGAGTCTCGTCTGTTCGCAACTTTTCCTGAAACCCTTGCTTGCGCGGCTTGGTGGAAGACCTTTCAGCCAGAACATTCGCGAAGCGCGACTCGCGACCAACATGGGGGCCAATGACCGCCGTCAGGATTACATCCGTGCCCGGATTGAGCAGGACGGCGATACGTTAACGGCCACCCCGTTTGGCGTGCAGGATTCCTCGATGCTCCGAACTCTCTCGGAGGCCAATGGCTTGATCATTCGGGCGCCATATGCGGCAGCAGCTGAGGCCGGCTCGGCCTGCAGCGTGTTGATGCTGCGCTGATCCCGGCGTTCCGGCAGTGAGGTACCAATAGCGAAAACCCTGGCTGACTTCCGTCAGCCAGGGTTCGAACATCGCATCAATTCAGGACTTCGACGATTTCGTGGGTTTCCGGATCCACGAGAACTGTCCTGTTGTCGATGACAGTGTAGCGATAGCGTGTATCGGGAACCTCATAGAGCGTTACTGTCTCGGGCACCCTCGAGCCCAGATTGAGCTCCAAGCCCAGCACATTGATCGAAGCCACCGGATTCTTGTGGACATATTCGCGAATGACGGTCTTCTGCTCCGGTTGGATCACGATCGCATTGGGCCGTGCTTCGGGGACCACCACGGTCCGCGTTTCGGGAACCAACACGGTATCCTGTGCGTAGGTGGCGCCAACGCCTGCGAGCATTGCGCAAACGGCATACATGGGAAGAAGCGTTCTCATCGTTCTCTCCTTTCAAGCACGATTGCTCGAAAGGAGAATGCGGATCGCTTTAGCCCGTTCCCAATGAATTAAGGTCTTGTTGCGGCAACTTTGTGCGAACCAGACCCGAGGCAGCGGTCTCTGAAACAATACCGGGAGCCGACAACAGACTCTGTTCGGACTGAAGCACTAACCATGCAGACTCCTGACCGCGGCTGGCTCCCGATATCCTGTCAGCGGCAGTGATAAGACTGGACGCGCTACCTCGAGCAGTTCACCTGACGATCACTCCACTGAGCGCTTCGGCAAGACAAGATCATCGACCGTGTAGGTGTGGAATTCGCTTTTCGATACGGTGTCGAGTTTCCGGAATTTCTCCACGAACACAGGATCGGAGAAAAATTCATCGACATTGCCGGCGCCCTGGATCGCTTCCACATTGACGACGGTTTCACCATCGGTGCTCCTGGCGAGTGTGCTCCAGAGAAAGCCTTCCTTGCGCTCGGCCACGTAATGCACGACGTCCTGGATAATGGCGAAAGCCTCTTCCTGTTTCCCCGGATGGGCATGGATGACGTTGACGACGAAGGTCGTCGGCTGAGGGGATGCTGAAAAACCTGCGGTGAGTTCGTTCATAAGTGTCTCCATCTGACGATCGCGGCCTTCTTGCCGCGGCGACCTCTGGATATTCAGGACAAACAGGCAGATAAATATTCGTGTGATCTCATTACTAACGAAGAAAATTCCGCAATTGGACAAACTTGGAACACTCGGCATCTTCGTGCAGGTAGCGGAAGCCGGGAGCTTTGTCGGCGCAGCACAACGGCTCGGCCTCACAGCCTCGGCCGTAGGCAAGGCGATCGCCCGGCTCGAAGACGAAATGGGCGCCCGCCTCTTTCACCGCTCGACGCGGAGCATGGCTCTGACCGAAGAAGGAAGTTTCTTCCTCGAAACCTGCCGGCGCATTCAATCGGAATACGAACAAGCGCAGATCCAGCTTTCGAGATCGCAGGCGAGCCCCCGAGGACAGCTTCGCGTCTCTCTGCCGCTTGCAGGCATGCTGTTGATGCCGACCATATCGGCCTTCATGGAACAATATCCGGATATCAATCTCGACCTTGATTTTACGGACCGGCTGGTCGACGTCATCGAAGAGGGCTTTGATGCGGTGATCCGCACGGGAGACATACGGGACACGCGCCTGATGAGCCGCAAACTCGGCACTTTTCGGCACAAAATCGTGGCGGCACCGAAATATCTCGCCAAATACGGTACGCCCGAAGTGCCGGAGGACCTGCTCAATCACCGCTGTCTCCATCATCGTTACGCGAATTCGGGGCGGCTCGAGCCCTGGCCCCTCGTGCGCAGCGGTCGCGACCTGAAACTCGATCTTCCCGTGACCTCCGTTGCCAGCACGCTGGAGCCACTGATCTACCTCGCCGAGCGCTCCTTCGGTATCACCTGCCTGCCGCCGTTCGCCGTGTCTGCGGAACTGGTCGAAGGCACGCTGGTATCACTGCTGACGGATCATCTCAGCGAAACGGGTACGTTCCGAATATTGTGGCCGACAAATCGCCACCTCTCGCCCAAAGTGCGGGTGTTCGTGGATTACATGGCTGAAAATCTATTTGCCGAGCAAGGATGAGACAGTATCTTTTGGCGGCCGGCGACGTGGGATCTCGCAACAGAGAACCGCCAGCCTTCTCGCCACGCTGAACAAAGCGTCAACAAATTCATTAAACTTTAAATGGTTGCGGAACACAAATGGAACAGATAGTGTTTGTTCCGGGTTTGTTTTTCTGATTCCGGTTCCGTTCCACGGAGGGTGGCGATGCTGACACGCAAGCAACACGAGCTCTTGCTCTTCATCCATGAACGGCTGAAGGAAAGTGGAATCCCCCCTTCTTTCGACGAAATGAAGGAGGCGCTGGACCTGGCCTCCAAATCCGGAATCCACCGGCTGATTACTGCTCTCGAGGAGCGTGGCTTCATCCGCCGATTGCCGAACCGGGCTCGCGCGCTGGAAGTGCTACGGTTGCCGGATTCGATTGCTCCCGGCCTCAACGCGGCCAAGAAGTTTTCGCCGGCAGTCATCCAGGGCAGCCTGGGGCGTCCCGTGCCCAAGGAACCGCAACGTCTGCAGGCGCCCAGCAACGACGACGACGTCGCGGTTTCCGTTTCAATCCCCGTCATGGGACGCATTGCTGCCGGTGTACCGATCGACGCGATCCAGCACCGTACCCATTCGATTTCCGTACCGCCGGACATGATTTCGGGGGGCGAGCACTATGCTCTGGAGGTCAAAGGCGATTCCATGATCGAAGCTGGCATTTTCGACGGTGATACGGTCATCATCCGCAACGCCAATTCGGCCAATCCGGGCGAAATCGTCGTCGCACTGGTCGACGAGGAAGAGGCTACACTCAAGCGTTTCCGCCGCAAGGGTGCCTCGATCGCGTTGGAGGCAGCCAATCCTGCCTATGAGACACGGATTTTTGGACCGGACCGGGTCAAGGTGCAGGGTAAACTGGTTGGATTGATCCGCCGTTATTGAGCGCAGGCAGCCAGGAAATTTAGCCGACTACAGCTTTCTGAAGACCGGTTTGTCGGAATAGGCGGAGCGGTTCGAGTTTGTCGGTCTTGGCTTGGATTTGAACGCTTTTTCAGGGCGAGGCGGCAATCCTCTCGCCTCGCGCGTAAATCCTCGCTGGGCATGCCAGGGCCGGTCTTTGATATCGAGCGCGAACAGGATGTTAGCCGGCTTATCAGCCGAAGAATCGAAGCGTACGGCTGCACTGCCGACGCGGGCGAGATCCTGCTTGGTGACAACCAACACTGCCGGATCGTTGCAGGGGTCAGGTGCAGTTGCATCGTCGATGACAATGAGCGACGCGACCCCGCAGGCCGATTTGGCGATGTCGGCACTAGCCGCCGTTACGACGACCGCACCCGACATGTGGCGGGCGAAACACATCCGTCGAGCGCACAGGAATGGCATGCCAGGCGGCATGTCGAGTGCATTTTCGACAGTCAGTTCAGCGTCATTCGAAACATCTTCCGGCAGGATCGTCGTTTCTACGTTGAGCGCCCGGCGCCAGTTGTCGAGCGTGAATGGATTGGGTCGCGCCCGGCTGACAGCAAGCTCGTCACCGGTGATTGGCAAGGCAACGAGACGCGCGTCCTCCGAGATCAACACATCGGGCGTTTCGACATTGCCCATGACAACCAGGCCGGCCAGCACAAAGGGCACCGCCAGCAAGCGCAGCCATGTCGTCGCCATCGCACCGATGGCGAGCGCTACGGCAACGAAGAGCACCGATTGCGTCGAAACGAGACCAACACCATCGACAGGCGAGCGTACCGAAATCCAGTCCGCGATCGCCATCATCACCGTCAGTCCCTTGCCCATCGCATAGAGAAACGGGCCATCGGCGCCAAACGGCATGGCAATCGCACTGAGAACGGCAGCCAGCATGACAAACGAAACCACTGGCATCACGGCAAGGTTCGCGAACAGACTCAAGGGCGAGACCCGCTGGAAATGCCAGACCGCGAACAGTGCCGTGGCAAGCCCGGCGATGATCGAGGTCGCAGCCATGCCAGCAACCGCTATCAGCGACTTGTGCGCGAGGAAACCGGCGAACGAGCGCGCCTGCGGCGCGGGAGCAGGCATGACTTCACGCCGCTGCGCCCAAGCCGCGTAGGCGCCGATCAGGGCAGCAGTCGCGGCAAATGACATCTGGAAAGACGGACCGACCACTTCATGCGGTGCGGTGAGGATCACGATCATCGCCGAGATCGCCAGGTTGCGCATCGACAGCGCCGCTCGGTCGAACAGAACAGCGATCAACATCACCGACAGCATGATGAAACTGCGCTCCGCCGCCACCACCACCCCGGAGATCGCGAGATAGGCGGATATGGAGCAAAGGGCTGCGAAGGCAGCATATTTCTTGACCGGCCGGCGCGCCGAGAAATCCGGAAACAGCGCGAAAGCGCCGCGTAGCAGGAACATCACGGTTCCTGCGACCAATGCCATGTGCAGGCCTGAAATCGAAATGATGTGATAGATGCCCGTCCTTCGCATCGCTTCATTGACGGAGTCCGGAATGCCGGCGCGCACGCCGACGATCAGTGCCGCAGCGATCTCACCTTCCGGCCCACCAATCGAGGCACGGATGCGATCCGCAATCGTTTCGCGTGCAGTCTCGATGGCAACCGACAGCCGCGTCGAGAGCGGCGTGGAACCCTCCAGTGCAACAACCCTGGGCTTTCCCATGAAGAAGCCCGTCGCGCCGATTCCATCAAAATAGCTTTCGAAGGAAAAATCATAGCCGCCGGGCCGCACCGGGCCGGCAGGCGGCATCAGCCGGGCATAGCCGGAGACGATCGATCCGGCGCGGATATCGGCCGGCATTGCCAAGGCCGATAGCCGCACCCGCTCAGGCTGATAGCGCAGCTTGGGTCTTTCAGTGTCGATGACGTCGAGCGTCAATCGCGTGCGTCCACTGGCCATCGGCTCGACCGAAACGACCCGGCCCGTCACGCTGGTCGACACCTGCGCTGCCAGCATGCCGCCCGGCATGCGCCACGTCTCGACCTTTCCGGCGAGGACGCCGAGTACGAGTAACAGGGCGGTCGTCACTGCGAGATGCACGGCAGGGCGGGATCGCAAAAGCAGCGCAACGACAGCGAGGGCGAGGCAGCCTGCAATCAACTGCGCGAAGGCCGGCTCGTGATCGAGGGAGAAGTAGATCGTCGCCCCCGCCCCGAGAAAAACCGGCGCAAACAGGAACGCCATGCCGCGATCGAACTCCAATGCGATCGCCTTGGCGAACAGGTCTCTGCCAATCAGCTTTCGCAAATCTTGCCAGCGGGTTGTCGGCCATTGCCGGTCGCCTGGAGGCATGCCCCCGGCATCGGAACCAGGATGCCGGGGGGCAGAGATCAGATCATCGAGCGGCGATGACCTTCTGATCGGCCGAGTGTCAGGCGATGCTGCCGCAGCCTGACCGTCATTCACCGGGGAAGACGCGAACAGAAGACGCTCGTTGATGCCTTGTTCGGCATCAGCGCCCCCTCGCCCAACCCTCCCCGGTCCAGCCATCGGGCCTGCCCCTTGCGCCCCTGACCTCCTATGCTACATGAACGCCCAAACAACGAAAGTCCGCGCTCCCGCGCTTCTTCCCGAGAGTTCCATGCCCGATCAGGTCGTAACCCGTTTCGCTCCCTCTCCCACCGGTTATCTGCACATTGGCGGTGCACGTACGGCGCTGTTCAACTGGCTCTATGCCAAGCACACCAATGGCAAGATGCTGTTGCGTATCGAGGATACCGACCGCGAGCGCTCGACTGACGCCGCCACCGCCGCCATCCTCGAAGGATTGACCTGGCTGGGCATGACCTGGGACGGCGAGGCCGTTTCGCAATTCCAGCGTGCCGCCCGCCACCGCGAAGTCGCCGAGGAACTGGTGCGGCTGGGCAAGGCCTACTATGCCTATGAGACGCCAGCCGAGCTGGATGCCATGCGTGAGTCCGCCCGCGCGCAGGGACTACCGCCGCGCTACAACGGCCATTGGCGCGACCGTGATGCTTCCGAGGCTCCGAAGGGTGTGGCAGGTGCGATCCGCATCAAGGTGCCGCGCGAAGGCGAGACCGTTGTCAGCGATCTCGTGCAGGGAGAGGTGCGCTTTCCCAACAAGGATCTCGACGATTTCATCATCCTGCGCTCGGACGGCGTGCCGACCTACATGCACGCTGTCGTGGTCGACGATCATGATATGGGTGTCACCCATATCATCCGGGGCGACGATCACCTGACCAACGCTGCCCGGCAGACCGCCATCTACCGTGCCATGGGCTGGGATGTGCCGAAGATGGCGCATATCCCGCTGATCCACGGCGCGGATGGCGCAAAGCTGTCCAAGCGTCATGGCGCGCTCGGCGTCGAGGCCTATCGCGCCATGGGCTACCTGCCGGAGGCGCTGCTCAACTATCTTGCCCGCCTTGGCTGGAGCCATGGTGATGATGAAGTCATGTCGATCGAACAGATGGTGTCGTGGTTCGATATCTCCGACGTCAACAAGGGTGCTGCCCGCTTCGACTTTGCCAAGCTCGAGGCACTGAACGGCGTGCACATGCGCGGCATGGATGATGCAGCGCTGACCAAGGTGTTTTTCGATACGCTGCCTCATCTGCCCAACGGCGAAGCGCTGGCCACTCAGCTGGATGAGAAGAAGAAAGTCCAGGTGCAGCAGGCGATGCCCGGCCTGAAGGAACGCGCCAAGACGCTGGTGGAACTGGCCGACAGCCTCTACTTCATCGCCGCCCAGCGCCCGCTGCAACTGGACGAAAAAGCAGCCTCATTGCTCGACGCTGACGCCAAGGCTGTTCTCAAAGCCGTGCTCGGCCATTTCCAGGCGCTTGGTGAGTGGACCGGCGCCACGACCGAAGCCGCGGTACGTGCCTATGCCGAGACGGCGGGCGTCAAGCTCGGCAAGGTGGCGCAGCCTTTGCGCGCGGCATTGACCGGCCGCAGCACCTCACCGGGCGTTTTCGACGTACTGGCCGTGCTTGGTCGTGACGAAAGTCTTGCTCGCATCGCGGATCAAATCGATTAGGAGTTCTGGTCCAAGAACTTTAGCATTGAAAGGTTTCTTTTGCGGTGCAACATTGCCGCCGGATCAATCAGCCCTAACTATTCCGGCGGCTGTAATCTCGTGCATTTCAAGGGCTTGTGGCGTTCCGCGTAGCGGACCGTCTTGGCCTGCAGACAAGGGAACAAGAAGGAGTTTGCGATGACCGGACAGACGGCAAAACTGGAGCTCGACGGCAAGACGCACGAGTTCAAGGTCCGAAGCGGTTCGGTCGGTCCGGACGTTATCGACATCGGTGCGCTCTATTCGACGACCGGAGCTTTCACCTACGATCCCGGCTTCACATCGACGGCGAGTTGCGAGTCGGCCATCACCTACATCGACGGCGATGCCGGCGTGCTCCTTCACCGAGGCTACCCGATCGACCAGCTCGCCGAACACGGCGATTTCCTGGAAGTGTGCTACCTGCTGCTCTACGGCGAACTGCCGACCAAGGCGCAGAAAGACGACTTCGACTACCGCGTCACGCGCCACACGATGGTGCACGAGCAGATGACCCGGTTCTTCACCGGTTTCCGCCGCGACGCGCACCCGATGGCGGTCATGTGCGGCGTGGTCGGCGCCCTGTCGGCCTTCTACCACGACTCGACCGACATTTCCGACCCTTACCAGCGCATGGTTGCGTCCGTGCGCCTCATAGCCAAAATGCCGACGATAGCGGCAATGGCCTACAAGTACCACATTGGCCAGCCCTTCGTTTACCCGAAGAACGAGCTCAATTTCGCCGCCAACTTCCTGCATATGTGCTTTGCCGTGCCTTGCGAGGAGTACAAGGTCAATCCGGTGCTCGCGCGCGCCATGGAGCGCATCTTTATCCTGCATGCCGACCATGAGCAGAACGCCTCGACCTCCACGGTGCGCCTGGCCGGCTCCTCGGGCGCCAATCCCTTCGCCTGCATCGCGGCCGGCATCGCCTGCCTGTGGGGACCGGCGCACGGTGGCGCCAACGAGGCCGCGCTCAACATGCTGTCCGAGATCGGCAGCGTCGACCGCATCCCGGAATACATCGCCCGCGCCAAGGACAAGAATGATCCGTTCCGCCTGATGGGCTTTGGCCACCGCGTCTACAAAAACTACGATCCGCGCGCCAAGATCATGCAGAAGACCACGCACGAGGTGCTGGGTGAACTCGGCATCAAGGACGATCCGACGCTCGACGTTGCGATCGAACTTGAGAGGATCGCGCTGACCGATGAGTATTTCATCGAGAAGAAGCTCTATCCGAATATCGACTTCTATTCGGGCATCACGTTGAAGGCGCTCGGCTTCCCGACCACCATGTTCACCGTGCTGTTCGCTGTCGCCCGCACCGTCGGCTGGATCGCGCAGTGGAAGGAAATGATCGAGGATCCGCATCAGAAGATCGGTCGCCCACGGCAGCTCTACACCGGCGCGCCCGAGCGCGACTATGTGCCCATCGCCAAGCGTTGATCGTTCACATCCAGGCTGACGTTTCGCCGCCTCTCATGCACCGCATGAGGGGCGGTTTTTCGTCGAGAGAAGCGGTGCAAGCGGTTCTTTTGGTCGATTTATGCGCGCCAGCCGCACGGCCGAGCTCACGACTTCCTCAACAACAGTTGATTTCAGGCGGCTCTCATGTGACCGGAGCCCGGTGGTTAATGTCCCGAATCCCCGCTAGGTGCGGAATTGGCAGCGCACGCTGCATTTGAGATCACCCGCAACCATTCAACCAAGATATTGAGGGATATTATGCAATTTGGTTTTCTGCAGTCCTGGGCACCACAGCTGCTCAGCATCCTGCGCATCACGACCGCAGCCACTTTCCTGACCCACGGCACCATGAAGCTGCTCGGCTGGCCGGCCCCATTCCCCTACCCGCTCAATGGCCTGACCACGACGGCTGCCGTCCTGGAAATCATCGGGGGCCTGTTGCTGATCATTGGTTTGTTCTCGCGCCCGGTCGCTTTCATCCTCTCCGGCCTGATGGCATTCGCCTACTTCATCGCACATGCCCCGCAGGGCTTCTTCCCGGTCCTCAACGGTGGTGAAGCCGCCATGCTCTTCTGTTTCGTGTTTCTCTTCATCGCCGCGGCTGGTCCCGGCGCGTGGAGCGTCGACGCGGCGCTTGGCAAAGACAAGTAGTCAGACCGCAAACTTCCGACCATCGATGGACAGCCGGCTACGTGGCCGGCTGTTTTCGTTTCGGCACCGGCGGCTCCTGACTCAACTCTGTCAGGAGGACATGGCTATTCTCGGTTCGGTTCTTTTCACGGAGCATGCCGAGATGCTGAACGCATTTGAGACCCGGTCCGTCACCCTGCAATCCATGCTGCTGGTGACTTTTCAGGCACCAATGGAAGACGTCGATCGTATCATGACCAACGTCACCGCGATCATCCCGCTCGTCATGGGCAAATATGACAGCAATTCCTATCAGACCGCCGAGGGCATGGAACGCTATCGCCCCCTGCAGGGCGCGGCAGCAGGGCCGGAATCTGAACTCCGCAAGCGCCCCGGGGTCGTCGAAGTATTTTTTGAAATACCCGAGGACCAACAGCTGGCTGAGAAGGTGGTCGAGGCAATCTTTCAAGCCCACAGCTACCAGGAGCCCGTAATCCGCATCCAGTCGATCCTCGGCAGCCGATCAAGGGGCCTGGATGACAGCAAGAACCCTAACCGTTGGTGGAACACGACGGGTGACTGGAAGAAAAATGCCGAACTCGTCCAATCCGGCTCAGCAGGCTGAGCCGCCAGCTTCGCGACTGCTGGCTTAGCGGCGCTTTCCTATCTCACCGAGAACCACCTGCGCGGCGATCTCCCCCGCAGGATGGTCAGTCGCCATGCGACGACGCACCTCGGAAAATCCGTCCTTCTGCCAGGAACGCAGACCACCGTCCGACCACAAGGCTTCGATCTGGCGGGCAAGATTCTGCGGCCGCACATAGATGTCATAGAATTCGGTCACCAGCGCACGGTCGGCAATGAGGTTCGGCAACAATGCAGACCAGGTGGTGATGAGTTTCTGGAGCAACTTCGCCACCGGGTCGAGTTTGTAGGTCGACACCATCGGCACGCCCGACAATGCCAGTTCCAATGACACGGTACCGGACGCGATCAACGCAGCGTCGGCTTCGCCAAACGCCTGCCATTTGCGTGCCGCATCCAGGATGATTTCCGGCTGTTGCGGCCAGGACGAAACGGTAGCCTTTACGAACTCCGCCACATGCGGCACGGTCGGCAGCAACAAGCGCATCCTGTGGCCGCGCTCGGCCAGCACGGCGACGGTTTCTCCGAATGGTTCGAGCAGCTTCTTCACCTCGCCACGCCGTGAGCCCGGCAGAAGCAGGAGCGTCTTTTCCCGGTCTACACCAAGATCACGAGGCGCGTTCTGCGTTGCAGCAGCACGCAACACATTGGCATCGTGGCTCAGTCTGTGGCCGACATAGGTTCCTTGCGGCCCGCCGAGACGCTCCAACGCCTTCGCCTCGAACGGCAGGATGCAAAGGATGTGATCGACGTATGGTTTCATCGCCGGCGCCCTGCCCGGTCGCCATGCCCAGACGCTCGGACATACATAGTGCACGATCGGAATGGTCGGGTTGGCCGCGCGTACCTTTTTCGCCACGCGCAGCGAAAAATCCGGGCTGTCGATGGTAACAAGGCAGTCTGGCTTTTCGGTCGCAATCAGCGAGGCAACCTGGCCGATACGGCGGATCAAGCGTGGCAAGCCGGCGAGCACGGCACTGAAGCCCATCAGCGCGATCTCGCTGGCATCGAATGGCGGGGTCAGACCAAGCGCCTTGAGATGACGCCCGCCAAGACCGACGAGCCGGATCTCACGACCAGTCTTTGCCTTTAGCGCAGCGATCAGATCGGCACCCAGCAGATCACCGGACTCCTCACCTGCCACAATGGCGATCCTGAGCGGCCCAGCCGTCATGTGATCCGCTCCTTGGCTGGCAGGCCGACCACAAAAAGGCCGAGTGCATCCGCCCTTGCAATAACCGCCGCACTATCCAGAACCAGCGAGCGGCCAGCTTCCACAGCGATGCCCGCCAGACCAGCAGCGTGAGCGCCCTCGACTGTCTGCAAGCCGATGGAAGGCAAATCGACCCTGAGCTCTTGCCCAGGCTTGGCGCATTTGACCAACACGCCGCCTTTCTTTCCGGCCAGCCGGCCGTGTCCGCGCAATTCTCTCACGCGCGCCAGCAAGCCGTCCGTTCCTTCGATCCCCTCCAGCGCGATGGCGCGACCGCCGATCGCCACTGCACCCTGCCCTATGTCGAGCATGCCGATGGCGATCGCAGCCTCGTGTGCAGCCTCGATATCCTTCCAGTCGGCCCTGGACGGGGCAAGACGGGTCAACGCCCCTTCTTCCGCCGTCAGGTTCGGGACGATCTGATGTGCCCCGACAACGATGAAACCACGCGCCTCGAGCCCGCGAACCACCACCTTGAGGAGGCCGTCATCCCCCCGTGCCAGCGCGGAAACAACAAGAGGAACAACGGCTAGCAGACCGAGGTTGAAGCGCATGGCTCCAAGCCGTGGTCGTCGCTTTATTTCGCCGGCGAGCACGACATGCGTGATGCCGCGGCGTTTCAGGATACCGACCAGCGAACCGATGTTCTCAAGCGAAAGCACCTCGTGCTCAAATTGCCCGAGCCCGCTCTCCGGCAAAGCCTCACCCTGCACCATCAGGATGAAGGGCTTATGCCCCTGTTCGCTGAGCCCATCGGCAACGTCGGTTGGAAGCCTGCCACCACCGGCAATGATACCGACCCTGGCGTCCGGCGGGAGCTGAAGGCGGCTACCGCCCTCAGCTGTCGTCGTCGGCGTCGTCATCGGCCCCGCCCTTCAGCGGCGGCACGGTGTAGTGCCGCTTGCCACGGCTGGTAATGAAGTCGATGATCTTCATCGCCGCTGGCGAACCGGAAAACTCGGCCTTGGCCAGCTCGACATTCTCGGCAACAGTGCGCGACGGATCGAAGATCGCGCGGTAGGCGCGCCGAAGCAGGTATATTTCGGAGCGCGGCAGACCGGCCCGTTTCAAGCCGACGATATTCAGGCCGCGCAGCTTGGCGCGGTTGCCCATGGCAATGGCATAAGGAATGACATCGCCAACGAAGGCGGAGCAGCCGGCCAGGAAAGCATTATCGCCAACACGCACGAACTGGTGAACGGCACTCAGGCCGCCGATATAGACATTGTCGCCGACCTCGCAATGACCACCAAGCGTTGCGCCATTGGCGAATGTCGCGTTCTTGCCGACAACGCTATCATGACCGATATGTGCATAGGCAAGGAAATTGCCGTTGTCCCCAACGGTCGTTTCGCCACGGCTGTTGTCGGTGCCGAGATGCATCGTCACGTTTTCACGGATGGTGCAATTGGCCCCTATGACCAGTGTCGTGCGGCCACCCTTGTGCTTCGTGTTCTGCGGCGGTCCGCCCAGCACGGTCATCGGCCAAACTTTGGTACCGGCGCCGATGGTCGTTCCGCCCAGCACGGAGACGTGGCTCACCAGTTCGACATTGTCGCCAATAACCGTATCGGATCCGACATGGCAGAATGGCCCGATGCGGGCTCCGACGCCGATCTGGGCACCGGACTCAACAACGGCGGCGGAATGAATGAACGTTTCGGTTGTCATGCGTACCTGAAAATTTACGGTCGCTCGTTCTCGACCATCATCGCCTGCACCTCGGCCTCGGCTACGACGACACCGTCGACCTTGCCCTCGCAAGCGAACTTCAAAAGATTGCCGCGCTTCTTGAGCTTGCGCACATGGATCAGCAGCTGATCACCCGGAACGACGGGCTTGCGAAACTTGGCGCCGTCAATGGTCAGCAGATAGACAAGTGACGGCTTTTCAGCACCCGCCGCGCGGATACAGATCGCGCCCGCGGTCTGTGCCATCGCCTCCAGGATCAACACACCCGGCATCACCGGATGTTCCGGAAAATGGCCCATGAAGTGCGGTTCATTGACCGTGACATTCTTGACGCCGATGGCGGAGTTGTCGCCATCGATATCGATGATGCGGTCGATCATCAGGAACGGATAGCGATGGGGCAGGATTTTCATCAGCCCGATCAGATCGACGACTTCAAGCGTCGAACCGGCCGTATCAGCCATTCTTGTCCCCCTTGGAATGCTTCGTAAATGCGCGGATCGCCGAGAGCTCCCGGAAGAAGTCGCGCATTGGCTGCGCAGGCATGCCGGCCCAGCGCTCGCCCGCAGGAATGTCATACATCAAGCCGGAGGATGCGGCCACTTGTACCCTGTCGCCCACGGTAATGTGGTCGGCGATACCCACGCGGCCACCCAGCATGACGTAATCGCCTAATGTCACGGAACCGGAAAGACCGCAATGGCCGGCAATGATGCAGCCGCGACCGATACGCACATTGTGGGCAATCTGAACCAGATTGTCGATTTTTGTCCCTTCACCGATCACGGTATCGGCCATCGCGCCGCGATCCACCGTGGTGTTCGAGCCGATCTCGACGTCGTCCTGGATAATGACGCGGCCAATCTGCGGCATGCGCTCAGGTCCCTTGGCGCCCCCGGCGAAGCCGAAACCGTCCTGCCCGACGCGAGCTCCGCCGTGGATGATGACGCGATTGCCGACCAGGGCATACTGGACGCTGGCGCCTGGGCCGATGTAGCCGTCACGGCCAATGCGGCAGTTGCGTCCGACAACCGCGTTGGCGGCAATCACCGTGCCGCTGCCGACATATGCGCCGGCGCCGATCACAGCACCAGCCTCGACGATGGCCCCGTCTTCGACATGAGCGGTATCATCAACGAAAGCGCGGCTCGAAATACCCTTCTCCGACGTCAGGGCAACGGGTGTGGAAGCATCGGGATACAACAGCCGGCCGATCATGGCGAAAGCCTGCTGCGGACGTGGATTGATCAGCACAGCCACACCAGCAGGCGCCTTGTCAGCGATATCCGCCGTGCAGAGCACCGCGGCGGCGTTCAAGGTCGGCATCAGGCCAACGTTACGCTTGCCGTCCACAAAGACCAGGGCTTTGTCGTTGGTATCGGTTGCTGACGCGATCGTCTCGATGACGGTCTCGGCATATGCCTCGTTGGGCAACGCCGAACCAGTCAGATTCGCGACTTCGGCCACCGTGAACCGGCGCGAAGCCACAAAAAACACCGGTTCGGTCATTCCTGAGCGGTATCCAGCCAAATCAGACCTTGGCCTCCCGGACAGAAATGTCCGGAAGCCGCCATGGTTCGCAAATCAGAATCGGGTCGAAATGCCGAAGTTGAATTCCTGGACGTCGTCCGTCTTTTCCTTCTTGAGCGGGATCGCATAGTCGATACGCAGAGGACCGAAAGGCGATGCCCACATCAGGCCGATACCAGCAGATGCGCGGAGCTTCATGCCGGTTGTCGTTCCGTCGACACCCGAAACGTCGTTGCCATAAAGCGTCGCGGCGTCCGCGAAGACCGCACCGCGCAAGCCGAGGCTCTCCGGCACGAGCGGAAGCGGGAACTGAGCTTCAGCCGACGCATTGAAGTAAGTCGTGCCGCCCAGATGGTCATAGCCGCCGCCGGGCCGGGCCGCTGCCGGACCGATACCGTTGAACTCGAAGCCGCGGATCATGCGGTCGTTGTTCTGGAACAGATCGAAGACGCGCAGGTCCTTGTCGCCATAACCCATGATGTGACCAGCGCCACCGGACACCAGGCCAACGATATCGAGCTCTTCGGACAGCGTCTGGTAGATCGAGGCACGCGCTGTCAGCTTGACGAATTTGGCATCGCCGCCAAGACCAGCCACTTCCACGCCACCGTTGGCATAGATGCCGTAGTGCGGGTTCTTCATGTCGTCGATGGTGTTGTAGACCAGCGAACCGCTGACCGACGACTTGATCCAGGCGCCACGCAGATTTCCCGTTACCGGATCGGTGATCGCGTTCTGGATCGCCTGCGAAACGTTACAGAGCAACGGGTTGAAGACGCCGGAAGCATCGTAGCAACCCTTGTCGTACTTATACTTCTCTTGCGAGAGGTTGTAGGCGAGCTGCGTCGACAGGTTCTGCGTGATCGGCAGGCCAAAGCGGATCGTCGCGCCGGTCGTTTCCGAATCGTAGGCATCGTATTCGCGTGTCGAGCGGTAGATGTCGAAGCCAGCAGCAATGCGGCGACCGAGGAAATACGGCTCGGTGAAAGACACGCTGTAGTCGCGCGACTTCCTGCCACCACCGGCAGACAGCTTGATGAACTGGCCACGGCCCAGGAAGTTCCGCTCGGTGATCGAACCCATCACCGACGGACCAGGCGTTTCGCCACCGGTCGAATAACCGGCACCAACCGAGAAGTCACCCGTCGACTTCTCGACGAGATCGACGACGAGCACAACCTGGTCAGGCTCGGAACCCGGCTGAGTCGAGATGTCGACCTTCTCAAAGTAATCAAGCGCTTCGATACGCTTCTTCGCGCGCTGCACGAGCACCTGGTTGAAGGCATCGCCTTCGCTGAGGTCGAATTCACGGCGAATCACGTAGTCGCGGGTGCGAACATTGCCGCGGATTTCGATGCGTTCGATATAGGCCTTGGCACCCTGGTCGACCGTATAGGTAACCGAGATGGTCTTGTTCTCGAAGTTGCGATCGCCACGCGGCGTCACCTGGGCGAAGGCATAACCCTGCCCTGCAACCTTTTCGGTCAGTGCGATGATCGAATCTTCAACCTTCTTGGCGTTGTAGGTATCGCCCTTATAGGTCTGAACCACCGACTGCAGCGCCTGCGCATCGACTTCCGGGATCGACGAGTCGACACTGATGTCACCGAAGTCGTAGCGCTCGCCCTCATCCACCGTGATCGTGACGGTGTACTGGTTGTTGGCGCTATCGAGATCACCCGTGGCGGACACGACCTGGAAGTCGGCATAGCCGCGATTGTAGTAGAAGCGGCGCAGCAGCTCCTCGTCGGCTTTCAGCTTGTCGGCATCGAACACGTCGTCGCGCAGGATGAATGACAGCCAGCTCGACTTCTTGGTGCCGATGACGTCGGTCAGACGACGGCTGGAGAATGCCTTGTTGCCCACGAAGTTGACGGAGACGATCTTGGTGCGCTCGCCTTCGTTGACGTTGTAGACGACGTTCACACGGTTCTCGCCCAGATCCATGATCTGGCTGGTTACCGCAGCGTCATCACGACCGATACGACGATAGGCTTCCTTGATCGCCTCGATGTCGGCATCGACGGCAGCCTGCGAATAGGACGAACGCGGCTTCAGCTGCACGGCCATCGAGAGCTGGGCGTCCTTGATCTTCTTGTTGCCCTGGAAGATGACCTGATTGACGACCTGGTACTCGGAGACGCTGATGACCAGAGCAGAACCGGCTTGGTTGATACGGACATCCGAGAACAGGCCGGTACCGAACAGCGCCTTGACGGCTTCGTCGATGTCGGCGTTCGAAAACGCCTTGCCGGGCTTGATCTTCACATAGTTGCGGATCGTCTCGGCATCGACGCGCGTGTTGCCGTTGACGTCGATGCGGCTCACCACAGCCGCCTGGGAGCAGACACCGACACAAACTGAACAGCGAGCGAACCCGGAACAACCAGGGCGGCTGATAAAGCCGCCGCGGACGCGGCGCTCAGAAACTTGGATGCTGCCTTCATCGGGCTATAAAACCTTTTTCTCGTAGTCCCCACGGCGAGAAAACCGGACGTCGCGGTCATTTTCCCGTACCGTATTAACCGGATTTTCCCTACACGCAAGGCTTCTGGTTAATTTGTATTTACTTACGTTCCCAGCGTGGCTTTCGCGTCACTCATATCCCTGCTCATGGTAAACGGCGCCTCAACAAACCCGCCCCACGAGCCAAATTCCTTCATGATTTCAGCATCCAAACAAATCGTTCCAGAACACGAAACCCATGAACCCCAGGACGAGAATCATTCCCGTCCGATAAACCGCCTCCATCA